>CAZKPV010000011.1:2344-11138 GCA_964554735.1 uncultured Clostridia bacterium | reverse complement strand
TATCGGAAATGTTAGCCATTACACCACTCTCCTGCCTTGACCTTGACTGACCTTAACCTTATTGTAATATATTCTCATTACTTTGGCAACTGTTTTTTATATTATTTTGTATTTTATATTTTTACCGGGAAACACTCTTTTAAACAAAAAAAGCAGCACCTGAAAAACAGGTGCCGCCCAAATACCTCTGCCTTCATTGCTTCAACTGTGCAGTTCCCTAATCCCGCGGCCGTAATAAAGGAAAGAAAATAACATCGCGTATGGAAGGCGAATCAGTCAGTAACATTATAAGCCTGTCGATGCCAATCCCAAGCCCCCCCGCTGGGGGCATGCCGAATTCAAGGGCATTTATGTAATCCTCATCCATCATGTGGGCTTCCTCGTCACCGGCTTTGCGCTGCTCAACCTGCTTTTGGAATCTTTCCTTTTGGTCAATAGGATCATTTAATTCCGAAAAGGCATTGGCTAGCTCCCGACCGTAAATAAACAGCTCAAAACGATAAGTCAGATTGGGGTCTTCCTCTTTTCGCTTCGCCAAGGGGGATATTTCAACCGGGTAGTCCAATATAAAGGTAGGCTGTATCAGTTTAGGTTCCACATGCTGTTCGAATACTTCGTTCAAAACCTCTCCCGGGGAATTTATCTTGTCCATGTCCAATTCTAGATCTAGACCCTCCACTAGCCCAAGCATCTCCCCAAGTGTTTTGGCCCCCGACAAATCGACCCCCGTATAATCCTTAATGGCCTTCAGCATGGGGATACGGGGCCAGGGCACCGCAAAATTAATCTCACTTCCCTGGTAATCAACTATGGTTGAACCAAAGATTTCATTTACCACATTTTCAATAAGCTGTTCCGCTAAATCCATCATATCATGGTAATCGGCATAGGCTTGATAGCATTCTAGCATGGTAAACTCCGGATTGTGTTTCGTGGAAATGCCCTCATTGCGGAAGTTCCGGTTTATTTCATATACCCGGTCGAACCCTCCCACCAAGAGTCTTTTTAAATACAGTTCCGGGGCTATTCGCAAAAAAAGATCCATATCCAAGGCGTTGTGATGGGTAATAAACGGCTTTGCCGCCGCCCCGCCGGCGATAGGATGCATCATGGGCGTTTCCACCTCCAGGAACCCCCGTCCCTCCATGAATCTTCTGATGCCGCTGATAATTTTGCTTCTTTTCACAAAAACGTCTTTCACCTGCGGGTTAACTATCAGGTCCACATAGCGTTGCCTGTAGCGAAGCTCTATGTCCCTTAACCCGTGCCATTTTTCGGGAAGGGGTTGTAAGGATTTTGACAAAAGCACTATGTGCTCAAGGGCTATGGTTATCTCACCCTTGCGCGTTTTAAACACCTTCCCCCTGACCCCTATGATGTCGCCGATATCCAACCTCTCAAACAACCAGTAACTTTCTTCTCCAATATCGTTCAGACGCGCATAAATCTGGATTTGACCTGAACTGTCCTGTAAATTCCCGAAACCGGCCTTCCCATGCCCCCTCTTGGCCATGAGCCTGCCGCACAAACTAACCTTGCAGTTTTCCAGTTCTCCGAATTTCTCGATAACCTCCCTGGCATAGTGGGTCGGTAGGTATTTCTTGGAATAGGGATTTATACCCCTTTCCCGGAGTTCCTTTAATTTCTCTCTTCTGACTCTGACTAATTCGTTAACATTGTCTTCAACATGATTACTGCCGGATGCATCTGTCATATTTCTACCTCCAAAATACACGGGACTGGTTAATGCTTACCGTCCTTTATATCTACAATTTCATACTTCAAAACTCCTGCCGGAACTGTTATTTCTACAACACTGCCTATAGGTTTCCCCATGATTGCCTTCCCAACCGGCGATTCATTGGATATTCTACTAGAGTTTGGGTCCGTTTCCAGCGATCCGACAATTTTGTAACTGTATTCATCTTTTGTATTGCAATCTTTCAATTTTACCGTGCAGCCTAGTGTTACCACTTCAGTGTCAATGTCGTCGTCATCAATAATTTTTGCGTTACGAAGGAGTTTTTCCAAGGATAGAATCCGCCCCTCAACAAAGGCCTGTTCATTTTTTGCATCTTCGTATTCCGAGTTTTCGCTTATATCGCCAAATTCAATAGCCTGTTTTATTCGTTCTGCAACCTCACGCCGCCTAACCGATCTCAATTGTTCGAGCTCATTCTCAAGGTTTTTCAAACCATCTACTGTAAGGAATACCTCTTTTTGCTTCATGGCAAAATCTCCTTTAACAAGATTATTTCAGCAGTATTCATACCAGTATATTTCTTGTTTTAAAAGTTTATTCTTTTCACCCTGAATAGTATTTAAGCACTGGCAGGATGAACCATCCCATACAGTGCTAAAATTTACTTAACTTACTCCAACAATTATAGAAATGTCACAATGTTTTGTCAAGGTCACGGCCGTAATGAAAATGCCTATCTAGCATTTCCAGACGTTTTTCAAACCAAGTAATAATCTGAGATGTACTTGTTTCACCGAGTGATGGTCTTCCATCTGCGGCCCATCTGTCCCTTTCCGCCTCCCATATTTCCTTGGGGATCTTTTTTGTAATCCCACCGGTTAACTCATACAGGCCCCGGGCACTGAATACGTTTTCATCTCTTAACTGGGCATACCGTGCCTCAACTTCCGGTTTGAAGGCATGGTATGTTTTGTACCAGGGTTTCTGGCTAGGGTCCTCCGATTGGTAATTTAACAAGGGTTTTGTGGTACTCTCCTCCCTAATACCACGCTCATTCCAATCTATCCCGAAGGTGGTATCTTTATCCCAAGGAAGCATATACCATTTTTCCAGGTCGTAGGTAACCATTTCCACATCCTGGGCAAGGGCATCATAGTCGTAAATCGCCTCCAGAAAAAGCAACATATCTATCATGTTCGTTTTGTCCAGGTGTTTATCAAAGTTTTCCTCGAAATTTTTTTGTGAGCCGTTGATGAGCTCCCCCAATGCATCGATTGCCTCCCGCTGTTCCTTGCTTAGGTCCTGATTTTTGGGATAGTATCCGTTTATCCATTCCCCAATCCCTTTGGATGTGAACTTTTCCCAAGTCTTGACCTCGGTATAACCTCCCCGAGCGTCAAATTCCATATAAATATGTTTGGGGTTAGCCTTGTCAATATTAAAATTGCGGGGATCATGCCCCAGGAGCAGGATGGAAATGCCATAGTGCTCACCATTAACTTTTATATGGATAGGATGAGACTTAGGAAAGCCCTGGGCCCCTGTTTGAACACCGGTGAACATATTATCCTTCCCAAACCACGCCTGGTCGACTTCATATTGGGGGAAGTGGTCCCTGCTCTTTACCATTGCCTCCCATAATCTATATGACAGGGCATTTCGCAACATGGTCGGGTCCACCCACTCGGCCTTGGCAACCCATTTGTCGGAGGCAACTGAATCACCAATTTTTAGACGCAACAGTTCGGATCGGTTTTTGTCGGCATAAAACTTCAATGTCCAGTTTTTCTTGGGCCATTTTTCCGTGGAGGTACCTTGTACCTTTATTTCCCCATAGGCATTTAAAGTGGCCCCCCCGGCGGTGAAGGTCAATATAACCGGCAGATCCCCTTCCGCCTTGGAAGAAGGCAAAGGCTTTCCCAATGTATCTATTTGTAATTGTATCAAACCATTGGGTTCAGGAAACATGACAATATCCCCCTGGGTAACAAGGTTACTGCTGTTTCCCCTATTGGTTAATGGGCCGACCGGTTCATTAAAGTTAAATGCTGTTAACAACAACAATAATAACAAGGCCAGTAAACATACATACACACGATATCTTTTCATCATTGCCCCCTCCCAAACTTATTATAAATTATATTGCATGCATTCTGTCCCATTCCTTCTTATTGTGCCAGGCGCGTTCCTTGATGCCCAATATCTCTTCATCCGTAATCGCACGCTCAAAGCTTCTGAGCCCGGCGAGCTTGAAATCATGTTTCCGTGCCAGGCGTGAAATTTCGCTAACCTGTTCGAGGGTTATTTCCCGCCCTAGGGAGAAATTCTCATATTTACCCTCAAGGGCTAAAATCATTGTTTCTGCCATACATGCGTATGCCTTGCCCGCGGGGAAACCGAAATTGAAGTTAAACCGGACATTTCCCGGGACTTCTATCACGCCACCTTCCAAGACCAAAACGTCATCCCTTTTTTCGATTACTTGTTTTGAAACATCCCTAGGTCGGGCCACGTCACAAACCACAGCCCCGGGCTTTAGGTCTCCCGGTTCGATGACAGTATCCACGGCGCTGGTGACCGTGATAATAATATCCGCCCCCAACAAGGCCTTTCTAACATTGGGGGTGGCCTTAACGGCCAAACCTATGTCGTTCAAAATCCCATCCGCCACCTTGTTTAATGCGTCCCGGTTGCGGGCCACCAGGGTCAGGTCCGTAACATCCCGGGCTAAAACTGTCGCACATACCCGGCCAATGGAACCTGTAGCCCCAATCACAGCCACCTTTGCATTTTTCAAATCATGGCCCATCAAGCTGGCCGCCCTTTTCGTGCCTTCGAGGGCGGCTGCAATAGTATAGCTGTTACCGGTAGTAACAGCTATGTTTAAATTTTTGGCAACTGTTTCGCCGGCATCCCCCACAACTGCAGTAAAGGCACCGAGCCCAACAATCCTGGCCCCAAGTTTTTCCGCTTCCCGGGCGGTTTTAATTATTTTTTTCATCACATATTCTTCCGGCAACTCCATCATTAAACGTGCTGTCAGAGGGCAACCCAAAAACCATCCCTCCGCTTCACCATGCTGTGACCGCACACCGGTAATGTGGGATACCTTTAGGGGCGGGATCACCTGCATTAACCTCTCGATCAAAGCAGGTGGAAGTTTCCCGGCAAATGAAAACTTGCGTGCTATGTCGGAAACCTCCAACGGATGTATAATGAAAGCGAACTTTTCCAAGTTTATTCCTCCAATCAATCTTTACCATCAACTTTAACAGCACGGATAATTTTTAACAGCTCATCCGGGGGAACAAATACATTGCTGGTTATGGGTGATTCCCCTATGATGAAGCCGGTGACTTCCTTTCCCAACACGGCTTCCATAATTTCCACCCGCTTGTTTGAGCCTATGATAATAATATTGTCAAAGGCTCTTACCGCCGTTATTAACTCCATAATATCGTTGAAGAGATCCAAACCCGACCTCTTTTTAATATAATCCCAGCGCTCGTCCTCGGCTAACAGGAAGATAAAATCCACTCCCTCTTTTTCAAGGGCATCCTGCAATTCGTCCCGGTTGGACAGGGGAAAGCCAATGACGGCTATACTTTTTCCTTTGCGCAGTTCTCCAAGCCCCTCAAGACGTGATATCAAGGTTCGATCAAGGGACAGCCTGGCGGCCGTTTCGACCTGGGACAGACCGGATGATCTCAAATTTAAAATGTCATCGACAACACTAAGTATTTTTTTCTTGCTTACAACCTTGTCACCAATCCTGACCAGGTCCATTGACAGCACCCACTTCGGAGGAAGTATTGTGCACAGTTCTGTGTACAATCCCATATATTTTAACAATTTTTTAGGTATTGAACAAGTAATTTCTTTAAAGTTAATGGGTTTTTTGCATGATTTATCTCTTCCCTGACACGTGCGGCATTCCTCAAACCCTTAATATACCAAGCCGCGTGCTTTCTCATTTCTAGCACAGCTATATGTTCACCTTTAAATTTTACCAAAAGCTCTAGGTGTCTTATCGCGGCCTTTATTCTTTCCTCCTTGCCCGGCGGCGGTAAGGACTTTCCTGTTGCGAGAAAGGTGACAACCTGCCGGAAAATCCAGGGGTTACCCAATGAGGCACGTCCAATCATAACACCATCGCAGCCAGTTTCCGCCAACATGCGCCGGGCATCCCGATCGCTAAAAATATCCCCATTGCCCACCACCGGTATACCGACCCCTCTTTTAACTCGACGGATAATACCCCAATCGGACCTGCCACTGTATAGCTGGGATCGGGTCCTTCCGTGGACTGTAACCCCGGATGCTCCCGCCCCCTCGGCCAATTTAGCTATTTCTACAGCATTAATGGAGTTTTCATCCCAACCTGCCCGCATTTTCACGGTTACGGGTACCGAAACCGCCTTCACAACCTCGCCCACAATACTCCGGACCAGGTTTGGTTTTAGCATCAGTGCCGCCCCTTCGCCATTTTTTACTATTTTTGGGGTGGGGCAGCCCATATTTATATCGATAATATCTGCACCCTGCAATTCAACTATCTTTGCAGCCTGCGACATGTAGCCGGGGTCGGAACCGAATATCTGCACACTGAGCGGTGTTTTCCTTCTCCCGATCTCATCATCAAATATCAGCATTTTCAGTGTCTTTGGGTTTCCATATAAAATAGCCTGGTCACTGACCATTTCGGTGCAGACCAGGCCACAACCGGCCTCACGGGCCAAAATTCGAAATGCCCTATCAGTCACACCGGCCATTGGTGCGGAAATAACAGGGTTTCTTATACAAACACCGCCTATCTTGAACACGGGTTACAACTCCAGTTATTTATTTCTTTCGTAGATTATCCTCAAACCATGCAAGGTTAAAGTATGGTCAACCTTGTTAATAGCCCGGGTTTCCTTGGCGATCATGTCGGCGTGTCCCCCCGTTGCCACCACAAAAGTTGAGGCGCCGAGTTCCCTTTTAAATCTTTTGATCATTTCCTGGACCAGGCCCACGAAACCAAAAACGATACCCGACTGCATGCTTACAACCGTATTTTTTCCCACCGCAAGCTGGGGTTTGACCAACTCGACACGTGGCAACTTGGCGGCCTTGCTAAATAGGGCTTCCGTGGAAATGCCTATCCCCGGAGCAATGGCGCCTCCCAGATATTCGCCTTTTTCCGATACGGCGCAAAAAGTGATGGCGGTACCAAAATCCACGAGAATGAGGGGGCCTCCGTACATCTCATAGCCTGCCACGGCGTTAACGATCCTGTCTGCGCCTACCTCACGCGGATTTTCGTATTTTATCGGCATACCCGTCTTGACGCCCGGTCCAATGACGAGCGGCTTTACGCCAAAATATTTCCTGCTCATCTTTTCGAACTCCGGCATCAAGGGCGGCACGACCGATGATATAATGACCGCCGTAATTTCCGCAATAGGCATCTCGGTATAGGTGAAAAGGTTTTTTATAATCATGCCGTATTCATCGGATGTCTGGTTGCGATTGGTGGAAATGCGCCAACACACCTTTAGTCTTTCCTGATCGAAAACACCTAACACAATGTTAGTATTTCCAATATCCAGCCCGAGAATCATTTTTCATTCCCCCATTAGCAAAGCTTTCCCCATTAAATACGACCTTAAGCACGCGAATTCCTTTTTTGGTGCCGAAACAGTTACCGAAAGCCGGCACACCCTTACCATTGTCCACAGGGGCGGATGCCGGCTTGAAGGTAACATTTGCAGGCTATAATTGAAGGAAGGAGCGAACCCGAGGATAATTGCCCGAAACTGTTTGAAGCCGGCGAATTTCCGGCTGAGTTTTGAGGGCAACCGAGGGGAGCGAGTTCACTCCTCTATTTGGTGCCGAAACAGTTACCGAAAGCCGGCACCGCCCCTTTCCGTAACTGCCTTGGCCAAAAAGGCTGCAATGAGGAGTTTGACCGAATCTATAACAATAAAGGGCACAACCCCTATGATAAAGAGCTGGGATATATTAACCGAATTACCAAGGTAAAAATTGAGGATAAAATATAGATAAGGAAGGCCAAAAACATAAAGGGTAATCGTCCCCGCCAACATGGCGACAATATAAAGTAGCAGACTGCGATTTTCCCTCAAACGAAGGATGGTACCAACCACATAGGGAGCCACAATATAACCAACCAAAAAACCGAAGGTGGGCTGAACAAGATAAGCTATACCGCCAAAGGGGGGTTTTTCAAAGACGGGGAACCCAATTATACCCAGAAGAAAGTACACAAACATACTTAGGGAACCAAGTCGCGGACCTAAAATTCCCCCGGCCAGCATTACCACAAGGGGGACTATACTTGGCGGCACTATCGCCCCCGCCCCAATATGTATCACTATTGCCGGCAGGGCCGCCAAAGCCGCAAACAACCCCACCAGTGTAATTTCTTTTGCCTTGTAACGACTCATACATGAACACCTCCGCAAACAATTGTTAACCAACTATAATATATAGGTTTACGTTTACAGCAAAAAAAATCCCTCTACAAAAATTACTTGTCCCTGAGCTGCACCTCCCCCGCTATAAATCTCTTGGGCCCCCCCCTGTCCTGCCGCAAGATAAGAGCCCCATCATGGCATATGTCCTCTACCGTGCCCTCCCAGTACTCGCCACCGGAACTAATCCTGGCAAAGCGGCCAAGGTTAATGCAATTTTTTTTGTACTCCTCAAGGATTGGCCCGAAGCCCTCCTCACGCCAAAGAAAATATTTTTCCTCAAACTCACAAAATATGGTGCGTAGCAAGGCCACCCGATCAAGGGAACGGCCTAGCCATACCTTTAGGGAGGTGGCGATTTCCCTAACCTCCCTGGGAAAATCAATCTCATCCATATTAACATTTATACCCGGGCCGATAACAATATAGTTTACCTTATTTATTTCCGCGCTTAATTCAACTAAAATTCCACAAACCTTTTTCCCGTCCAACAGTAAATCATTGGGCCATTTAATGTCCGGGGCAATACCACATACCTTCCTGATGCCGTTGGATACGGCCACTGCTGTCAAGAGGGTAAACTGCGGGGTCTCCATCGGGTTTACCTTAGGATAAA
>CAZKPV010000011.1:0-2334 GCA_964554735.1 uncultured Clostridia bacterium | reverse complement strand
GGACACGGCGCGCTTCCTCACCGAAAACGGCATGAGCGTGTTTTTCGACGCCGAGCACTTCTCGGTCTATGCGGTGACGATTACGTATAGTGGCGGAAGATATTATATCAACTATTCGATTGATGGAGTTGAGCAGCAAAGAATAAGGGTAAACAACAGGTTTTTCCCATAAGGTGAATGCCAGGACCGCCCGAGCCGGCCCCTTCCTTTTATCTGTTCCTCGGACACCACTACCGTGCCCTCCGGCACACCCTTCTCCGCTGATTCTTTTGCATCTATATTGGTGGACACAGTTTTCTCCACATAAACAATGTTTTGGCCTATCATTTTTGTCGCTAGGCCGTGTTTAATCTCCTCCGGATAAAGCCGGTCCGGTATCCGCAATAGCCTGTAACCGGAACGGGGTAGCGCTTCAATTTCATATCCCAATTGCCTCAACTGGTTGATATGTTTCCAGACGGCGGTACGGGAAATAGAAAGCGATTGGCAGATTTCCTCGCCGGAGACCCAGGTCTTACCGTTGTTTTTTAGGTATTGTAATATAATTTCCCGCATTGCCCAACTGTCCTTTCAATATTTTGATATACAACCCACGATTCCTGGGCCCGTCAAATTCACAGAAAAAAACGGACTGCCATCTTCCCAGGAGCGGCTTACCCTCCGTGATCATGATTGTAGCGGAACTGCCGACAAGGCTTGATTTGATATGCGCATCGGAATTGCCCTCGACATGACGATAGTCGCCGTCACGGGGAACAAGCCTGTCCAAACAAGCAATGATATCCCGGGCAACCGATGGATCCGCACCTTCATTTATAGTTACCCCGGCCGTTGTATGTGGGACATAAATACAGCAAAACCCTTCTTTAACCCCGGACTTTTCTATATAGCGGGTAACCTTTTCGGTAATGTCGATAAATTCCGTACGTTTACTGGACGCAACACTGATTACATCACTCAAAACCTATTTCGCCCCCTTTTTTCTTTTATTTCGTCAATATCAAGGCTGATGTCCAAAGAACGGACAGCGTGGGTCAAGGCACCAACGGAGATCATGTCAACTCCCGTTTCCGCAATATCCCGGATGTTACTTTCATCAATCCCGCCGGACGCCTCCAGTAATACCCTACCATTGACCAAGGCAACCGCCTCACGCATCATCTCATAGCCCATATTGTCGAGCATGATGATATCGGCACCCGCCTTCAATGCTTCTTTTAACTGACCTATATCTTCAACTTCCACTTCAACTTTGGTCAGCGGTGAAACATATTTTTGAGCACGCCGCACAGCCTCGGTTATGCCCCCGGCCATTTTAATATGGTTGTCCTTTACTAAGACGGCATCGTATAAGGCAAACCGGTGGTTCAAGCCCCCACCGGTACGTACCGCATATTTTTCCAGTTCCCTTAAGCCAGGGGTTGTTTTCCTGGTGTCCACGATGGAAACCCGTAAATCCTCTACCTTGTTGACAAATTTACGGGTTTTGGTGGCTATGCCTGATAAGTGTTGAAGAAAATTTAAGGCCAAGCGCTCACCCGTTAAAATGGCCCTGGCATTCCCAGTAACCTCTGCCAAAACCGTGCCGCTATCGACGGCCCCGCCGTCGGCTACAAGATTTTTAATTTCGACTTCCGGGGAAATATATCGGAAGACTCTCCCGGCCACAGGCAAACCGGCTACTATACCGGCCTCCTTGGCATATATTATCCCCCTGGCCCGTGCCCCCGGCGGCACTATACTCAAGGTGGTCAGATCCCCACGGCCCACATCCTCTTTTAAACTTCTTTCTATCAGTCTGTCCAAGCCCGGTAGTTCAAGATTAAACAGCCCTAACCTCTCCTTACACTGCCCTGTTCTTTTCATCCACCAAAACAACCTTGGGTTCAAACTGCCTGGCCTCCTGCTCATCCATCATGGCATAGGCTATTATAATTATCATGTCACCGGGATGGGCCAGGCGTGCCGCCGCGCCGTTCAAACAAATAACCCCTGAATCCTTTTCACCTTCTATAACATAGGTTTCAAACCTGGCGCCATTGTTTATATTAACAATGTGCACCTTTTCATACGGCAGTATTCCCGCCCGTTCAATCAAGGTCTTGTCGATAGTTATACTTCCATTATAATGGAGATCGGCTTTGGTAACGGTAGCCCTGTGAATTTTCCCCTTGAACATATTTAAAAGCATGTGACTATACCTCCAAAACTAAATTATCAATCAGACGGGTTTTTCCATAATGCACTGCCACCGCTAGCAGTACCCTACCGTGAATGCTTTTTACCGGCTTCATTTCGGGTATGCTTCGGATTTCAACATAATCTATCTCGGCA
>CAZKPV010000010.1:10368-24069 GCA_964554735.1 uncultured Clostridia bacterium | reverse complement strand
TACAAAATTGTGTCGGTTATAGTCGAAATAACTGTAGTTGCCGGCGATATCATATTGCAGGGTAGGAGGAAGGGCAATCAGTCACTCATTAATAACATTTACTCTATTTATAAGGGACCCTTTGCCTGTACACTATGAAATTACCAGTATCTTATTTGAAGCCGGGGATGGTTTTAGAATCCCCCGTATACAGTAACCGTGGGAAACTGCTTTTAAATTCCAATCGTACGTTAACTAGCTCCTATATTAATGCACTTAAAAAGGTCGGCGTGTTAGCGGTCCATATAAAAGGGATTGACGGTTTGGATGAAGTGGAGGCCGAAAATGTCCTCAGCAATGAGGTCAAAATAGAAACCTTGATCGCTATCCAGGACTTTGTTGAAAGAAACATGTCCGCCGAAAACTTTAAATCTTTGGTGTTGTCCGTTCAAAATATTATTGGTGAAATACTCTCGGGGAAAATTATCACCGGGGGTTTGGCGGAGATTTCCGCTTACGACTCCTATACTTACTCCCACTCAGTTGACGTGTGCGTGCTTTCTATAGCCATTGGCCACCAAATGAATTTTTCCAGATCCACTTTAGTAAAATTAGGGGTAGGTGCTCTACTACATGATTTGGGCAAAACACGTATTCCTCTGGAAATACTCAACAAGCCCGGCAAACTTACAGATGATGAATTTGAGGAAATGAAAAAACATCCTTCCATAGGGTATGAAATGGCTTGCTATGAATTTGAGCAGAGGCCGGAAGACGAAACCGTCAATATAATCTTAAACCATCATGAACGATTTGATGGGAGTGGTTATCCACGTGCCCTCAAAGGAAATGAGCTGTCCCCTCTCGACATGATTTGCGGGGCGGCGGATGTGTACAATTCTATGACAACTGACAGGGTGTACAGAAAGGCCTTTCCATGTTCCGAGGCCTATGAGATGATATTGGGTTCGGGTGACAATTATTTTTCAATGGATGTGGTCGAGGCGTTTGCCGAAAGCATCATGCCTTACCCGCTCGGCACCCTTGTTGAAATGAGTGACGGAAGACGTGCCTGTGTCGTGGGTGCCAACCCCTCTTTGCCGGCAAGGCCGATTGTAAAGATTCTGGATACGGAGGACATGATAGATCTCAGTGAAAACCTTTCCCTGGTTATCAAATCGCAATTATCGGCGGTGGAGTTAAGCAAATTGGCAGTAATTAGAGATATTTAGGCGGGTGCCACCGTGGAATGCCGGTTTATTTTTCCAAAATTAATGCTATACTATGTTTAGGGGTATGTGGTCCAAAATGCAACAGGCAAAAATTAAGATTGTGACGGAAAACAGAAAAGCCAGATATGAATATCATATTTTAGAGACCTATGAAGCCGGTATTGCCTTGCAGGGAACAGAGGTTAAATCCTTGCGTACCGGCAAGTCAAATCTTAGGGACAGCTATGCCCGTGTTGAAAATGGGGAGCTGTTGTTGTATAATATGCATATAGGCCATTACCAACATGGCAATCGTTTTAACCATGAACCCAAGAGGGTGCGCAGGCTCCTTATGCACAAACGTGAGATTATGAGGTTGTTTGGCAAGACCCGGGAGAAGGGTTTGGCGCTGGTACCCTTAAAAGTTTATTTCAAGAACGGCTGGGCCAAGGTTGAGATAGCACTGGCCAAGGGTAAAAAACTATATGACAAGCGCAAGGACATTGCCGAACGTGACGCCAAAAGGGAGTTGGATCGTGCAGTGAAGATGCGTTATAGATAGCAAAAATTTGGGGGCGCAATGGTTTCGACGGAGGAAGCGGTAGCAAGAAGAGCGAGCCGGGGTTCCCATCTGCCCGTTATACGGTGGGGAAACTATAATTGCCAATAACGATAATCTAGCTTTAGCTGCGTAGATAGCAGTTAACCTCCTTCACGCGCTGGGCCCGTGGCCCGGGTATGGAGGTCATTAAACGGGCTTGCCCTTGAGCCAATTCTCGGAGGCTTTTAGGGGACTTTCATCGAGATAGCCTTGTCCTAGCATGTCTGTGGGCGATGGCAACGCGAAAACAAAGCACAGACTGCGCTCGGAGAGCTTCTTGTAGTCGTTCTTTCGGACGTGGGTTCGACTCCCACCGCCTCCACCAAAATTTGTAAATTATGTAAGTTATGTTGTGAATTGAAGCATAAGTTTTCCGTTTGGAAGGCTTATGCTTCAGCTTATAGAGGTTACATATTTACTTCAGGAATCCCTGTAAAATCATATCCTCCGCTTCTTTCTCGGTAAGCCCCAGTGTCATTAGCTTAATTAACTGTTCGGAGGCAATTTTACCTATAGCCGCTTCGTGGATCAGCTCCGCATCGGCGTGATAGGCCGTAATCTCCGGAATGGAAGATACCCTTGCCGAACCCATGATAATAGAATCACATTCAATGTGCCCCCGACATTTTTCGTAGCCACGCATCTTTAAGTGAAATAGTTGCTTAGAACTGTCCTGGGCCACCGAGCGGGATAAAATCTGTGCAGTGCAATCCTCACCTTTTAGCTCTACCGTAATATTGGATTCCGCAGTTTGACTGGCATTTGTGAGTAACTTTTCCGACACTACCAGGCGGGCGCGGTCGTGCAATACCACATCGGTGTCGCGCACAGTATGATCCACCCCCTTGATTTGGATCATCTCCAACTCCGCAACCCCGTCTTCTTCAATCTCGATTATAGTTTTAGGGTTCAGCACCTTGGCTCCGCTGCCCTCGCCTTCACCGTAATGTTTTTCCACATATTTCATTTTGGCACCCTTGCGGACGTAAAACTCGTGAATCCCATCATGTTGGGCCTTGTTGCCGCCGGCATTGTGAATACCGCATCCGGCCACAACTACCACATCGGAGCCGGCACCTATCTCGAAAGTGTTGTAAACCATATCCTCCATACCCTCCGAAAGGATAACGGGAACATGTACACTTTCCCCCACTGTGCCGGGCTTAACTATGATGTTTATACCCGGTTTATCTTCCTTGGTTATAATATCAATATTAGCCGTTGTATGGCGGTCGATGCCGTGGCCATTACGGCGAATGTTAAAGGCGCCAGGGGGTAATTTGTGAAGGTTGGCAACTTCCGCCAGTATCTTTCTGTCAATTGCACTCAGCATCGGCTATTCCCTCCAGCATGGTACAGTTTGTCTTACATTTACAATCAGTATCAATCCGGTCGATACCTTCCAAAAATTTTTCCTGGCTTGTAACCTCTGTGATTTCGCCGCCGGCAACAACGATTACCTGATCGGCCAATTTGAGTATCTTGGTCTGGTGGGAAATAATCACTATAGTCGTGTCATGCTTTCTGTTTAGTTCTTCAAAAGTTTCGGCCAGCCTCTGAAAGCTCCATAGATCAATACCTGCCTCGGGCTCATCAAAAACGGCGACACGTAAATTCCTGGCTAAAATACTGGCGATTTCTATTCTTTTCATCTCACCGCCGGAAAAGGTATCGTTTATTTCCCGGTCTAAATAATCCTTGGAACACAAGCCTACATCATAAAGCAGGTCACAGTGATCCATCAAACGTTTTGAGCCGGAAGCCAGCTCCAACATGTCGCCGACTTTCATCCCCTTAAAGCGGGGGGGATGCTGAAAGGCATAGCCGATACCTAAACGGGCCCTTTCGGTGATGCTTTTATCTGTAATGTCTACCCCATCCAAAATGACTTTTCCGGCCGTAACCGGGTAAATCCCCATAATGACCTTGGCTATGGAGGACTTGCCGCCGCCATTTGGTCCGGTTATCACAATAATCTTTTTTTCATCCATAGAAAGGTTGATATTATTCAGGATTTCAACCTTCCCCTTGTCGCCGTCTATGGTGAGACTGACGTTTTGCAATTCCAGCATTACTCCAACCACCCTTGGTGAATATATTTACTCAATTTTATGTCTTTTGCATCGCATTTGCAACCTATAACCAGCGTTAGCCGCCTACCTACACATGAGCGGCAGGCCTTCGCCGATTCGCACACCGGCGGGGCGGCCCCCCCCACGCACTTACACACCGGCGCACCGGCGTCCACTAAAGCCCGATACAGCCCCGGCAACGTTCCGGCATCTCGCCCGTACTTACGTAACTCATAAATCTCGTCAAGAAATTAGCCTCATCATGTTTGCATGCCCTGGTAAATTCAACAATTCTCAACATGCGTTCACGGGTTTCGGGTGAAAGGTAGTGTTCCATATGGCAGGCATCTTTTTCCGCCACGGCAGGATCCAATCCCAACACCTCGTGTAAGAGTGCGTATAGCAACTTGTGCCGGTCGTAAACATCCTTGCCAATTTTTTTGCCCTTCCAAGTTAATTCAATGTGGCCGTATTTTTCCTGTTCCACCAGGCCCTTCTCCGATAGGGAACGAATAGCGGCCACCACCGAAGGCATGGTTACATCCTTAGCATCGGCGACATCCTTTACCCTTATGACCCTATTTTCGAGTTGGATCATATACAAGGTTTCTAAATAATCCTCTTCCGATTGGGAAAGCCCAGTCATCATGTTTCCCTCCCAACTTTTAAATATTTGTTGCCCTTATCTGATATCCTGTAGGCTTTAATAATTTCTTTGCCGCAATTTTTCCCATAGCTACAATTGGCACATGAGGTTGCACAATCAACCCCTGTATTTACCTTTGACAGATACCCCGTTTGCAAAAGTTGGTTAATTCCCTCATCAATTATCTCCTTGGGAATGTTTAATTCCCGGGCAAGGTTGGTTCTGGAGAGAAATCCATCCCTGCTTATAATTCGTAGAATTCCTCTGAGCAAAAGAATCACCTCTCTGTCATTAAGCAAACCCCAATAGGCTTCCAACTTGGAATATAATAACTGCAACTACCCAGCCAATAGCAAAAGTGTATAGTGCCATCAGCAAGGGCCATTTAATGGAGCCTGTTTCTTTTCCTACTATACTCAGGGTAGCTATGCAGGGGGTATATAGCAAAGTCATAACCATATACGATAGGGCTGTCAGGGAGGTAAATTGCATTCGGATGGCATTAACCAGCATGGCACCCTCCTCCACATACTGCCCGGCGTACAGCATCCCCAATGTGCCTACCACTGCTTCCTTGGCGGGTATACCGGCAAACAACGCAACGGATTCCTGCCAGGTGCCAAACCCCGCCGGCTTAAAGATGGGTGCTATAAAGGCACCTATCTTCCCTAAAATACTGAATTGGCTGTAAGGCTCGGCGGAGGTGGGAAGCACCGCCAGTACCCACAAGAGTGTAATAACTGCAAATATAACTGTGCCCGCCCTTTTTATGAACCCATAGACATTGTCCCACATATTGCGCAGGACATTTCCGAGAGTGGGGATCCTATAGGGCGGTAGCTCCATAATAAAATAGGAGGACTCCCCTCTGAACAAGGTTTTGCTGAATATCTTGGCCACCACAAGCCCCAACACAATGCCGAGGGTGTAGAGGGAGAACAAAATCAATCCGCCATATTTAGAAAAAAATGCTGCGATAAATATTGAGTAAATTGGCAGTTTGGCCCCACAGGACATAAAGGGAATTATCAGGGTGGTGATCATTCTGTCCTTTCTGTTGTCCAAGGTTCTGGCCGACATGATGCCCGGAACACTACAGCCAAAACCTATTATCAGGGATATAAAGGCCTTACCCTGAAGCCCGAGTTTTCTCATCAACTCATCCCAAACATAGGCCGCCCTTGCCATATAACCGCTATCCTCCAGGAAACCAAGCAGAAGGTATAACACCATAATCAAGGGCACAAACTCGACAACCGCACCGACACCGTTGATGACCCCATCGGTGATAAAGGATATAAACCAGTCGGATGCGCCAAGGTAAATTAAAAGTGTTTCCAACAATCCCCCTAGACCCTCTATGATGTCAACTGCAAACCCACCTAATATTTCTTCCCCAATCTCGAATGTAAGTTGGAAAACAACAAGCATAATGGCGGCGAATATGGGGATTCCCAGGTATTTATTTGTGAATACTTTGTCGATTTTATCCGTGAAGGTAACAACATCCTTGTCGGGCCTTACAACAGCATCTTTAGTGGCTTCATTTACGAAGGCATACCTTGAATCAACAATTTCCAATTCGAATTCTTTGCTGTCCTCGACAGCTTTAAGGGCCATCCATTCCCTGTTGTGCGATGGCCCCCCTTCTTCGAGTTTTTCTTTCGCCTGCCTGATGTGTTGTTTTACAGCCTCACTGTACCGGACAGGGTTTTTAATGGGGGTGCCCTTGTCTATCATATCTACTGCCGCATTTATTATGTCCCGGATTCCCCTCCCCTTAGTTGCTACCGTGGGGACAACGGGCACACCCAGGTTTTCAGATAAGAGGTCTGTGTCAATTTTTATCTCTCTTTTTTCCGCTTCATCTATCATATTCAGGGCAATGACAACTTTTTTGCCCATCTCAAGCAACTGTGTCGTTAAGTACAGATTCCTCTCAATATTTCCGGCATCAACAACATCTATAATGACATCGGGTTCACCTGAAAGAATAAAATCCCTGGCGATAACCTCATCCTCGGAATTGGCCCCCAGGCTGTATGTTCCGGGAAGATCCACAACATGGTATTCCTTGCCTCGAAATTTGAACCGACCTTCTTTTTTCTCCACCGTCACACCCGGCCAGTTTCCAACGTGTTGGTTGGAACCCGTCAGGGCATTAAAAAAAGTTGTCTTGCCGCTGTTAGGATTACCAACCAAAGCTATAGTTCCGTTACCCATACTGCATCCCCTTAATTGATCAACTAGTTTATTCAAATACCTCTAACTCAACTTTTTCCGCAATGCCCCGTCCTAGTGCGATTTTGTTGCCGGCCAGTGAAACTATAACCGGACCGGCATCATTTTTGATAACCTTTACAGGGGTACCAATCGCAAATCCCATTTCGTAGAGTCTTTTAGCCGCGCACCTTCCGGCATCTATTAGCTTAACTTTTCCTGTGTCGCCTTGATTGAGAGTTAGCAGGCCCTTGTCCATTGCAATTCCCCTTCCATTTGCTGTATATAAATAAGGCCCCACTAACAATGTTAGTCAAGCCTAACTAAATAAAATATAGCAGATTATTGCAGCCCCGTCAAGGCTTTTTAGACGCATGTAAATTTATCATTATTGGTGGTAAGGTGCCCTATTGCAAGCTAATGGCAATTTTTTATAGGGGGGCTCAATCAGGAATTCCACAGTTCGGTAAGTGTTGGCATTGCTTTTCATAGGGATAAAAAGACCCACGAAACATGGCGAAACAGCAGGGTGGTTCGCAGGTAATTTTATTCAAGCCATCTGAGCCAACCTAAAGTATTTGGAGAAAAGTGGTCACTGAGTGCTGAGCATTTTCACAAATACCTCGGCAATATGCGGGTCAAAATGTGTTCCCGCGAGTTGCTTGATTTTCTGTAATACCTTGTGTTTATCCACGGTAATGTTTCCATTGCCGGATGGGTGCAGCATTCGGTCATAAACCTCGGCGATGGAGATAATCCGCGCATGAAGTGGTATAGCCTCGCCCCTGAGCCCCTTGGGATATCCGGTCCCGTCCCATTTTTCGTGATGGGCCAGGACGGCTTCGGCCAACTCAATTGTATCGGCAAAATAATTAAGAATCCTGTAACCAACAACGGGGTGTTGTGACACTTCCTTTTGTTCAACCGGGTGTAGGGGGTAACCTTTACCCAAGAGCTCGGGCTCAAGGATAACCTTTCCAATATCGTGTAGGCGACCCGCTTCAAACAGCCTTTGAATGCCAGACTCCGGGAGTCCTAACGCAATTCCCAGCCTCCTGGACAACTCACCCACATTTGCCGCATGTTTTGCCTCTCCCTTGTTATTGGCATACAGGGCTTTCATGATCGCATCCAGCTCCCGGTTTTGCAAATCATCCTGCCCTAGTATTTTTTCCGTGTACATTTTGCCCTCGGCATTGTCGAGGGTTTGCACCAAATCCTGGGACATTTCCGTTTTGGTGTCATGGGATATGGAGATGCTACATTTTATGGCACGGATGCGTTGCTTGGACACCTCGTTTTTTATCCTTTGGGCAATTCTCTCGGCTTCTTCGGGGCCGGTCCCGGGTAATAAAAGCATGAACTCATCACCGCCCCAGCGGGCAATAATATCATCGGCGCGACAGGTTTTTCGCATAACCTCGGCCACTGTCTTCAGTAGCATGTCGCCGTATGAGTGGCCAAAAATATCGTTGGTCAGTTTCAGACTGTCTACATCACCGATGAGGATGGAGATGGGAAGGTTTCGCTCAGTGTCTAGGCGACGCAACTCTTCTTCGAAAAAGGCCCTATTGTAAAGCCCCGTCAGTGAATCGTGGTAGCTCAGGTATTCTATCTTTTTTCGTTGTTCTTTCTTTTCGGTAATGTCCCTAAAAACAAGCACTATTCCGGTTAGGGAACCCTTGTCATCCAGGATGGGGGCGGCGCTGTCCTCCAGGAAGAGTTTTTCCCCTGTTTTCGAAGTTAGGACAGCATGGTTTTCTAACTCTTGAATTTGCCCGGTTGCGAAGGCTAGCTCTATGGGGTCCGTGATGGAATAACCTTCCTTTTCGTGCGATAAAACAAAAACATCCTTGTAGTTTGTACCTATTGCTTCCTCCAATGTCCAACCGGTTAGCTTACAGGCCACGGCATTCATAAACTCGATCTTCATATTGTAATCGACAACCATTACCCCATCACCAATGGATAGCAGGGTTTGGTAATATTTGTTTCGTTCACGGACCAAGGTTTCCCTTGTTTCCCTACGCTGTATGGCATTCCAGACCCCGCTCATTAGGGTAGTCATCTCCCGGACATCCGTTTCATTATAGTCTGTAGGCTTGTTAGCCAGGCCAACGACGGCCACAATTTCATCATCGATGATGACGGGAACCGACATAAACTTTTTTAAGACGACATGTCCTGCGGGGTAACCTTTCTTTAATGGGTTGGGCCGCTCAAAATCATTGACGACTATGGGCTTGCGCTGTCTGACCACTTCCCCCCAAATACCGGTGTTTGCGAGTTGGTAAACCTTGGGCTCGCCTTTTACCGTACAATCTTCCATGGCACCCCGTGTCCAGGTACTAAGGATGAATTCTTCCCTCTCCTCACTATAAAAGTATATGTATCCATACTGACTTTTAGTTATTTTTAGGAACCCATGTAAGGCGTAGTCCAACTGTTCCTGTTTACTATCATAGTTGCGGGTTAGCATTTCCAGTAGGAGCTGATTGTGTTTGAGCATACATGTTCGGGCCCGCCGCCGTTCACGCTCTTTTGTGACATCCTTGGTATAGGCACCTACCCCCAAAGTGCCGTTGGGCATTTTTACCGGAAATTTAGTGGCCCTAAAGTACCTGTCACCCCACGGTATTGTCCGGCAAATAGTTTTGCCTTGTTCTAGTACGTCCCGGTCCATCATGGTATATTCCTTGGGTATTTCCTCCCCAAATAAAGAAAAATTGTCCTGACCGATGATTTCATTGCGGGGGAGTTGGAAAAAATCTTCAAGTGCTTTATTGGCGAACACATATTTAAAATGCCCGTCCTTTAGATATACGAAACCACTGTCCGCATCCATAAAGGTTTCCCTGAGTTCATTTAAATACTTCAATTCATTGTTTGCATTAGCCAGGGAATTTTCCTTTCTGTATAGGTTTGACAACAGCAGGAGCAGGAGGGTTAAAACAATGGCACCTAAAACAATCATCGCCACTTCCATCCTGCGGTGATGTTCTTCCAATAAAATTTCCGGGGTTATGTCGTGGATAACCGAAAACAATGCCGGATTGCCCTTGTACTCGGTCGGGTAGGAATGGACCTCCACCGTGCGTAAATCACCGTTGGCCAAACGGTGTTCAAGTACGAAGTAGTTTTTTTCTTTGTCTACCGCGGCTTGCATGGCGGCGGAAAGCTCAACAGGGTCAAGGGCGTTGATCTGGTAAATGCTCATGGAATCGAGCTGCTCCTCATTGTAGCCATAAAAATCAGCGGCCGCCTTATTGGCATACAAAATGTTGCCGGTTGACTGCTCAATAAAGAGCATTACAGTGCCGTGGTTATCAATGGTTGGGCGAACGCACAGCATGTGACTATCCTCCGTGGCCTCGCAGGCGACAGGGAATATGGCTACCATTGTGATTATCATTGCAAATACAACCGAGGGCAGGAAAATGGTTTTCAGTTCATTGTATCTGTTTATCATAGTGTGTCTTCCTTATTTTAAATTAGAATCCGTGTATTTTCTCGAGATTTGTTTAAATTCTTCCTGTAGCTCCAAAAAGGCATCGACAACATCGGGGTCAAAGTGTTTGCCTGAGTCCGCCTTGATGATGGAAACAGCTTCATTGTGGGTAACAGCTTCCTTATAAACCCGCTTGGAAGTCAAGGCGTCATAGGCATCGACCACTGCCATCAGCCTGGCGGGTAGGGGAATATTTTCACCGGACAACCCTAGCGGGTATCCGGTGCCGTCCCATTTTTCGTGATGGGAATAGGCGATTTTCCGGGCGCAAGTTAAAAATGTTTCCGCGCCACCTATTAAATTTTCCGCCGTTAAAATGGCGTCCCTACCGAGAGTGGTGTGGGTTTTTATAACTTCAAATTCCTCTGCCGTGAGCGGCCCTGGTTTAAGTAAAATATCATCGGGTATTCCAACCTTTCCTATATCATGCAAGGGGGAGGAAAGCGCAATTAGATGTATTTTTTCGGGGGTCAGGGTATTTTTATATTTTTCTATTTTAGCCATATGTTCGGCCAATTCCTGGATGTAAAACCTAGTTCTTCGGAGGTGGCGTCCGGTATCATTGTCCCGAGTTTCCGCCAGGGCCGCCATAGCCATAATTGTCGCTTCCTGCATAATGGTGATATCTTTTATGCGCCGCTGCACTTCCTTGTCCAGATATTGGTTTTGGTTTTTTAGGATGTCCCGCGATCTTTTTAGCGCCAGGTGGGTCCTAATCCTTGCTTTTAAGATCGATGGGTTAATGGGTTTAATTATGAAATCCGCCGCGCCTAGGGCAAGCCCTTTTTTTTCATTTTCTTCGTCGGACTTGGCCGTTACAAATATAAGGGGGATATCCTCGAACTTTTTATCTTTTTTGAGCTGACGGCAGGCCTCATAGCCGTTCATCACCGGCATCATTACATCCATTAAAATGATATCGGGAAGTGTTTTCCGGGTGATTTCCAGGGCTGTTTTCCCATTTGTGGCAACCTTAACCTTGTATGTATCTTTCAACACTTCATTGACCAACATAATATTGTCCGGCGTGTCATCTACCACCAACACCACCGGTTTTTCATTTTTGGCCTTGCCTGTTGCCATGGTCGGATTCTACCTTTCTGTAAGTTCACGTTTCAAGACCTTCGCTGCCTGCAAAAATTCAAAGCCCATGATGAGTCGTTCAAGGTTACTGAAACCCGTCTCACTCATCTGTGCCCTCAGCTCGCTTTCGGCCTTCCTAAAGTGCTCAAGGGCTTCCATGTCGCTCTCCTGAAGCAATTGCAATAGCCGTTTCAGGTCCTTTTTGCCCAAGGATTTGCCGTGCCTGCTCCCGGCCATGACGAGTTCCCTAAGTTGCGGTGATTTTTCTATGTTTTTCGCTATGATATCCAGGTGGGTTATCATTTCCTCCAGTTCAGTGGGGTGGGAGGTTTTTGGCTTAGCCTTCAGCATGTCCTCCACCCGCACTATGAGTGGAATTGCCATTGAGGCACCGATGTTGCCGGCTAGCCCTTTCAGGGTGTGGTTCAGCTGTTCGGCCAGTGCCAAATCTCGATCCGTAATTGCCCTGCGGATGCCATCAGTTAGCTCTTTTTGTTGTATGGCAAAACGCAAAAGCAGATCCGCATAAAGATGCGCATTGCCGGCAACCCGGCGCAGTCCCTGTTTGGTATTGATGCCTTCTATAACGAGGTCAATTTCCCTTGTTGAATTAATGATATTTTTCCGGTAAACCGGCAACCATTTGGCAAGGGTTTCAAATAAGGCCCCCACGTCGATGGGTTTAGCTATATGGTCATTCATTCCGGCCTCCAGACAGGCCTGTTTTTCATCGACCATTGTCCGTGCAGTCATGGCGATAATCGGAATATCCCTATCCCTGTCCCTAATATGCCTTGTTGCATCAATGCCATCCATTATCGGTATTTGAAGATCCATCAAGATTACATCGTATGTTTTAGAGGGTGCTTTTTTAAACAGTTTAACGGCCTGCATCCCATTTTCGGCGGTGTCGACAAGCATACCACGGTTTTCCAAGAGCTCAACGGCTATCTGAAGATTGATAATGTTGTCTTCGGCCAATAAAACCCTAAAGCCCGACAGGTCGTGGTGGCTTTCCGGTTGGCTTTTCTCCTCTATTGTAACTTTGTCGGCCTTTTTATGGGCCGGCCCAAATAATCTAACCAGGCAATCATATATCATGGATTGGGTAATCGGCTTCACAATTGTGTCGTCAATGTAATCTTCCGGTATATTTAGGTCTGTGTCCATATCGCCGGATATGGCCAACAGGACAACAAGGGGTATATGTTCCAGGTGTGCGGATTCCTTCAGTTTAACGGCGGTTTCAATGCCGTCCCAGCCCTTGTTCATATACCAATCCACAAAAACAAGGTCGAAAGGGTTTTCGGAGTCCGCCATTTGTGCCAATTTAACAGCTTCCTCCCCGGTGGAAGCCGTTTCCGCATTGAATTTCATGGCGGTCAGGTATTCCAAAAGGGTGTTTCTGGCGGCCAGGTTATCATCAACAATCAGTATTCGTTTTTCACTTATCCCGTAGGGCATAATTTTGGGTATTTTGTCCCCGCCTTCAACGGTATTAAACCAGGCGGTAAAGGTAAAGGTGCTACCCTTGCCTATCTTGCTGTTTACTTCTATTGTGCCACCCATGAGATTGGCCAGGCTGTTGCAGATTGCCAGACCAAGCCCGGTTCCCCCGTATTTCCTGGTAGTTGAACTGTCGGCCTGCCTGAAGGCCTCAAACAGATGTTTTTGTTGTTCGGGGGTCATGCCTATGCCGGTGTCAATGACGGAAAACTGCAGCCTTATCTTGTCGGTGGTCTGCCCTACGGGTTGCACATCAAGGGTTACCTGTCCTTTTTCGGTAAATTTTACTGCATTGCTGGTTAGGTTTTGGATAATTTCCGTGAGGCGTAAGGGGTCGCCTTCAATATATTTAGGTATTTCCGGTGAAATACGACATACAAATTCCAGACCTTTTTCATGTGCTTTTCTGCTAATAAAGGAAATACTGTTTTCTATAACATTTTCCAGTTCAAACTCTATCTTTTCGATAGTCATTTTGCCCGATTCTATCCTGGAAAGATCTAAAATGTCATCAATGAGCCTGAGCAGTGTTTCCGAGGATTGGTGGATTTTAGTCATATAATCTTTTTGTTTAGGGGTTAGTTTTGTTTTCCCGGCGAGATGGGCCATACCCATGATTGCGTTCATCGGCGTGCGAATTTCATGACTCATATTGGCCAGGAACTGGGCTTTAGTTTTTTCTGCTTGCCTTGCTTGGTGTAGGGCAATCGCAAGGTTATCCTTTTGCTGTTGCAGGTCATCTATATAGCCGTTTAAACTTTTTACCATGGATCGCAACGAATCCGCCAATATACCCAGCTCATTACCGGATTCGTGTTTTACCTCAACATCAAGATTCCCGTCGGCGATTTGGGCGGCCGTTTCCGCTATGCCGC
>CAZKPV010000010.1:0-10358 GCA_964554735.1 uncultured Clostridia bacterium | reverse complement strand
ATGTAACGCCGTACGTACCACATCAGGGCGACTACAACAAAAAGTACGAGAGCGAGCTCCAGTATGATGGCATTTCTGATCGCAGCTTGGCGCAAGGCGTTTATCTGTTTAACGGATATGCCGGTAGCAAAGGCGCCTATGGCATGGCCGTTGGGGTTTAAAATCGGCCGGTAGGCAACATTGTGGGTGACGCCTAAAACATCGGAGTCACCGATGTATATATCTCTATCCTCCAAAACTACCTTGGCAATATGGGGTTCCATTTTCGTGCCCACTGCACGTTCGGAGTTTTGGCGAACGGTAGTGTTTACACGATTGTCACCTATAAAAACGGTAAATTCATCTCCGGTAATTTCCTTCATTCCCTCAACAAAGGTGGGGTCAAGCAGTGAATAACCGGCCGAAACTACACCTATTATCTCGCCGTCCTCACTTTTTACCGGTGCACCGGAACGTACACTAAGTCTAACTTCATTGCCGGATTCTATAAAAGGGGCCACCTCACCGTGAAGGGCCTGGATGATATTGTTTTGGTCGGTTATGTAGTCGCCTGATTTGTCACTGTGGGTGCGGGCTATGACCTTGCCGCTGTCATCTGCAAAGGTTACGAAGTCTGCACAATGACCTGTTTCACTTGTCACTAGGTTGCCAATTTCGCGAAGGGTGGTCGGATCCATCCTTTTGAATGCGTTGACAATCTCCGTATTTGCGGCAAGGCTTTCAGCAGCCATTTTGGATTCGAGCTCGTAACGTTTGATGATGGTGTCCATGGCGGCAATGGCTTTTTGGCTTTGGGTTTTAATGATTTCTTCAGTAACATTTTTGCTACTATTTGACATGTAAATTATCGAGGCTATCCCTATAATCAGGATACTGGAGGTAACTGCCAGTGCAAGTACAAAACCTATTTTTCTGAAAAGTGGGACTCTAGTCATTCGGATACCCCCAAAGCCTATCCTCCTAAACGCATGGAAAAAATCACTTAACACTATATTAATGACAAAATTGACAAAGGTCAAGAAATAATTCGGGTTTTTGTGACCTTTTTCGCATTATGGAAGGCACACCAGCACCTGTTCGGCAACCTCCTTACGCAGTGCTATAACTGTGCCCCTGATTTTATACGCTATAGGATCGCCGATGGGGCTGCGGCGGACCGCCTTGACCTTGGTGCCGGGAACGAAGCCCAGATCCAACAGTCTCCTCCGTATATGGCCCTCGGCCCGGATCTCCACCACGAGCCCCGATACTTCGTTGTTAAGGCTGTCAAGGGTCAAATGGCGCATCACCTTGAGGCTGTTTTCACAAGCAGGTGACAGCATTGATTTAACACTCCTTCCGACAAAAAATTTAGATCAAGCCTAAGGTTTTGGCAAGAAAGTTAATTGTTAGACAAATTATTATACCGATAGCGGTTGGGATAAGGGCCGACAGCATGGTCCACCGTAAATCCTTTTGTTCTTTTTGAATGGTATAAAGTGTTGTGCCGCAAGGCCAATGGCAGAGTGTGAATATCATTGTGCACAAGGCGGTGAGCCAGGTCCAGCCGTGTTCCACCACCAGGAGGTGGCGCAAATCGGCTAGGCTTTCCAATTCAACCATGGCCCCGCCGGCAATATAGCCCATAATCAAAATAGGTAAAACAATTTCATTTGCCGGCAAACCCAGGATGAACGCAAGAAGTATAAAACCATCAAGGCCCATAAGGCTTGCAAAGGGATTTAACCGGCCGGCTAGTGTGGACAGTAAACTGGTGTCCCCGTATGTCGTGTTGGCCAAAATCCAGACCAGCCCCCCGGCGGGGGCGGCGATAATGAGGGCGCGGCCTAATACAAACAGGGTTCTGTCGAGAACAGAGCGGACAATCACCTGGCCGATAAGAGGTTTTCTGTAGGGCGGTAGCTCCAAGGTAAATGATGAGGATTCACCGCGTAGTAGGGTTTTCGAAAGGAGCCAGGATACAAATAATGTTATTATAATACCGAAAATCACCAGCCCGGTTACTGCCAAAGTGGCGGGAAAATTACCGATTGATAGGGTGACGGTACCGGCAACGAATATACTGGCAAGGGCTATAAGGGTGGGAAATCTTCCGTTACATGGGGCAAAGGTATTGGTTATGATGGCAATCAATCGTTCCCGGGGTGATTCAATTATCCGGCAGGCGATAACACCGGCGGCATTGCATCCAAAGCCCATACACATGGTCAGGGCCTGCTTTCCGTGGGCCCCGGCTTTTTTAAACAGGCGGTCGAGGTTAAAGGCCACCCGAGGTAGGTATCCTATATCTTCCAGAAGGGTAAACATGGGGAAAAATATGGCCATCGGCGGCAACATAACCGACACGACCCAGGTCGCCCCCCGGTAAACACCCAAAACCAAAAAACCGTGCAACCAGGCGGGGGCATGTGCGGCCATAAACATGGCCGTCAATTGGCTTTCAACCCTAAAAAAACCGGTTGCGAGTAAATCTGAAGGCCGATTTGCCCCGGAAATAGTTAACCAAAATACAACCGCCAGAAGGGCAAACATAATGGGGAAGCCCAGTATTCTGGAGGTCACGACATTATCGATGCGGCTGTCCCAATCTTTACTCCCGGACGGGGCGCGACGGACAACTTCCTTGATTATGTTTTCGGCCTCCCGGTAGATACCCTCCACGTTATCCCCGTGGCGGGGTGGTTTTGGTCTGGGGGTGAGTGCCCCAAATACAACCTTGCCAACGGTGTTCATCAGTTCCCGCAGACCCTCACCATTGCGGGCCGAAGTCCTGACAACCGGTATGCCAAGTTTTTTGCTTAACTTTCTGGTATTGATGAACATTCTTTTGCGTCGTGCCTCATCCATGAGATTTACACACAGGATGACCTTGGCGGTGATTTCCATCACTTGGAGTACGAGGTTTAAATTACGTTCTAGGCAGGTAGCGTCAACCACAACAATGGTTGCGTCCGGCTTGGCAAAACAAATAAAATCCCTGGCAACCTCCTCATCCGCCGAATTGGCCAGTAAGGAATAGGTTCCCGGTAAGTCTATCAAAGTGTACTTGTGCCCGTTATGTATACAGGTCCCCTCCGCGCGGAGTACTGTTTTGCCCGGCCAATTGCCGGTGTGTTGGCGTAAGCCTGTGAGTGCATTAAATACAGTGCTTTTTCCGGTGTTTGGATTCCCTGCTAAGGCAATAATCGGCTGTTTTGCCTTTGTCCTGCTTGCACGTAAGGCAGGTCTCATTTTCATCCCCCTTAACTACACGGCCGCCCTCGCGGGGAGTAGCTATGACAAGGTTTGTTCTATAATATGAGACCATTTAAAGGGGTGTTACCGGAGGGCTTGCTTCTAATCTCCCCCTACCTTAAACCTACCGGCAATCTGCTTCAGTTCGCCGGCTATTTCTTCTGTGTTTATTTATGATAAATTTTGCGCATGTGGTAGGAGATATTAGACCGGCTACAGAACCGTATTAGGAACAAACATTGCCGAAAGGGATTAGTTCATGTCAAAAGCATTCTATTATTTTATGGAAACAAGGCCCAATTTTTTGCTTCTAACTGTGGCCTGTGTCTCTGTCGGATTTGGTACAGCCCTATTATGCGAGGGGAAAAATATCAGCGGTTGGTTTCTTGCCTTGGCTCTTTTTGGTGCCTTGGCTGCCCACGCCGCAGTGGACATCTTGAATAACTATTCGGATTACACCAGCGGGTTGGATTGTAAAACTACACGGACCCCCTTTAGTGGGGGAAGCGGTAATCTTCCGGCCAAACTTCTTCCGCCCAAAGGAGTTTTGATTTTCGGCATAATTACTTTACTTGTTACGGTAGGAATTGGTTTGTATTTTTTGTACGTACGGGGCTTGGGCTTGTTATTAGTGGGGGTGCCGGGTGTTGCCTTGATCATTTTTTACACCCAATATATAACCAGGAGGCCCTGGATGTGCTTGTTCGCGCCGGGCCTGGGTTTTGGGCCCTGTATGGTGTTGGGCATCCACTACGTCTTAACCGGCAGTTACAGTTGGGTGGCCCTGGTTGCATCTGTGGTTCCGCTTTTGCTGGTGAGTAACCTTTTGCTATTAAACCAATTTCCCGATGCCGGGCCCGACAAGGAGGTTGGAAGATGCCACCTGCCGATTCTTTTTGGTTTAAAAAAGAGTGCGGAGATTTACTGTGTCATTTTGCTTGCTTGTTATCTTTGGATTGTAATATCCGTGGCCTTGAAATTTTTGCCCGCCACTGCTCTGGCAGCTCTTTTGGTTGCACCCTTGGCTTGGATGACCGGTGTGCGTGTGCTAGAAAATGCCGAGGACATACCGGCACTTGTGCCAGTGTTGGGTATGAACGTTGCCGTTACCCTTATTACTCCGGTGTTGCTGGCGGTGGGTTTGGGTTTGCCGGTATTGCTGGTGTGAAACGGGCGCACTTCAACTGACAATGACACACAAAGGGGCCGGCCGCCGATCCTGTGGGCGTCCGGCCTCTGGTTCCTTTAGGTGTTAACTTTTTGCAAGATTATAATACGGCCTTTTTAAATTCCTCTATGCCGATACGTTCTATAAAGCGGGCGGTTCTTTCCCTACGCTTGGCATTATCCCGGTAATATTCAAAGCATTTTTTGGCCAGGGCCACTACTTGGTCTTCATTGAGGTCTTCCGCTATGATGTCACCTATACGGGGACGCCTGGCCGAATTGCCTCCAAAGATAACGGTCCAGCCTGATTTTTTGGCAAAGGCTCCAAAATCTCGCACATAGCCTTCACCGCAGTTGTTTTGGCATCCTGATATGCCGATTTTCGCTTTCGCAGGCAGTTCCATACCCACAAATAGTTTTTCCAATTTGGCGCCGAGCCCCAGGGAATCCTGGAGACCAAACTTGCAAACGGCGGTACCGGGGCAGGCCTGAACGTAATGTACACACAGTTCGACCGCCGGCCCAACCTCGGAGTCGATATCCTTCCAGACATCTTCAACAACCTCCGGTTTTATCCCCACCAGGGCTAGGCGTTGTGCCGAGGTAATTTTGATTACGGGAATTTCATATTTGCGTGCGGCTTTGGCCACATTCTCCATAAAATCCGGTGTTATCATACCCATTGGTGTGCGGGGAACTATTCCGTATGTTTCTTTATCCCTTTGAATAAAGGCTCCTCTCGGGGTTTTGGACATAGAACAACACTCCTCCACTTATATTTACTGTTATATATTTTATTAAACAAAAGGTGCCGTTTTCCTGCAATGCAGTTCGCCATTTGCAAAAAATGCTATAATAATCCTATGGAAGGGAGGAGGGTTGATTTGAATGATTTGTTGTACGGTTTAAAAAATATATGCGGGCAGTACCCCTTGGATGAAAAAAGATTGATTGTCCCCGGTTACAGTGCGGGTAATACATTATGTGAATCTTTGGCAAGGGAGAGCGGCGGATGGCTTAACCTTCGGCCGGTAACAGTTGCGGGTATGGCCCGGGAAGTCGTTGCTACTTTTTCGGCCGGGTCCGGCCTTACCTTTTTGAACGGCGGTACCGCAGCAACGGTTGTGGAAAAATTGTTCCTACACCTAAGGGAGCAGGGAAGCCTGTCCTATTTTACCCATGAGGGAAATGCCACCGGTACTGTCCGGGCTATAGCGTCGTCGCTTCTGGAAATGCGAATGGCCGGTATGGTTTCCGGTGATTTATCCGAGGGGGCGTTTGAAATCCCCGGCAAGGGTAGGGATATTGAGGTTTTGTTCCGGGCCTATGAAAAATATCTAATTGAACACAATTATCTGGACGCACCCGGCCTACTCAAACGTGCTTTGGGGGTAATGGCAAAAGCGGCCGGGGAAAAGCTTTCCAACCGGGAAATTTACATATTGCCTTCTTTCCTGCACATGTATCCATTGGAAAAGGAACTGGTCAGGGGGATGGCCGGTGACAGGTTGTTGGTTATTGGAGGGGAGGTTGCTGAACAATTTGGCAGCGGAACTCTTGACATATACCATGCCTATGGGATGAGAAACGAGGTTAGAGAGGTTTTTAGACGCATTTACCACAATGAGATACAGCTTGACAAGGTTACAATTGCCTACACCAACAGTGAGTATGTGCCTCTGATTTATTCATTTGCTAGGGGCACCGGTATGAAGATAACTGTAAGTGAAGGCATCCCGGTAACCTTTACCGGACCGGGCCGGGTCCTACAAGGCATTATAAAGTGGATTAAAAGTGATTACTCTGCCGGCCACTTCAAGGATTTGCTTGCAAGTGGTGACGTGGCCATAAAGGGGAGCAAGGGTACTTATCTTAACTCTTTGTCTGCCATACATATATTGCGCAAGGCGGGAGTTGGTTGGGGCCGCGAGCGCTACGGTTTGTTAAAAAGTCAAGGAAGCAGGGCTAGGCCTTTGTATAATTTTGTTGCAAGGGTTTTAGACAGCCTCCCGAAAGCTGTGGAGGGGGGATTTATTTATCAGGAGTTTACCGAAGCCTTGGCCGATGTCCTATCCAAGGTTGTGAAGATTAAAAATGACGCCGATACCGATGCCCTTTCAAGTTTGGTTGCGTCTTTAAAATCCGCGGGCGAACTTGCAACATTTCATTTGAATGCGGACGAAGCCCTAGAGCGGGTTGAGGATCTGGTCAAGGGTCTTCGGGTTAGTGCCTCTGATCCAAAGCCCGGCCATATACATGTTACCGGCTGTTCGAGGGTCATTTGGTCCAACCGCCCCTACACTTTTTTTGTGGGTCTTGATGCCGGCAATTTCCCCGGGGGGAGCGGCCAGGATCCCGTACTCCTGGACAGTGAAAGGAGGCGTCTACATTCGGGCTTACCCTTGGGTGCGGACAAACCCCTAAAAAAACAATATATGATGGGCCTGGCCCTTGCCACAAGGGTAGGAAGGGTAACGCTCAGCTATTCTTCCCACGATATAGTGCTAAACCGTCCTGTTTTTCCTTCCACGTTACTGTTAGGGGCTTGCCGGTTTTTGAAGGAGGACAATACACTGGACTACACATCCCTAGTTCGGATGCTGGGCGAACCCGCCGGTTATTGCCCCGGGGATGGGATGAGACCCATAGATGAATTGGAGTGGTGGCTGACCAAGGCCTTGGTCAGCCCCGGCTTAAATGACAGTTTGGAAGCGGTCAGGGCTTGCTATCGGAATATAGATAGCGGGGTTGCCGCCGGGGAGGAAAGGGATAGGGGTGAAATCACGGAGTATGACGGATGGGTTCCTTCGGGGGCCGAGGATTTTGACCCCCGCAATCGTAAACAAAGGGTATTTTCCAGTAGTAGGATTGAGGAGTTGGCGGTCTGCCCCTTTGCCTATTTTTTACGCTATGTATTACGTATTCAGCCCCCGGAAGATATGCAATATGACCCCGATAGCTGGTTGGATGCCATGCAAAGGGGGGCACTCCTGCATGAGTTGTTTTATAGGTTTATGCGGGTCGCCGCGGAAAAAAAAGAGCGGCCCAGTCTGTTAAAACACAGTGATGCCATCAAGGGGATTGCACGGGAATTGATTGAAGACTATCGGGCAAGTATTCCCCCGCCGAACGATATTGTCTTTGAACGTGAGGCCAAGGATATTTACAGATGTTGTGAGTTGTTTTTAAAATGTGAGGAAGCGGAAAGGGGGAGCCATCCCGCTTTCCTTGAGATTCCCTTTGGCCTTGGGGCCGAGGCTGCCCGGGAGGCCGGATACGGCTTGGCAGATCCCTTGAAGATTGACCTGGACGATGAAGGCACATTTTTTATGCTTAGGGGTAAAATTGACAGGATCGACAGCTTGCAGGATGGCACCTATAGTGTCCTGGATTACAAAACAGGCGGTGCGGGGGGTTATGATGAAAACAAATATTTAGATAGGGGCAGGCAAATGCAACATGCATTGTACTCTATTGCCGCCGAAAAAATTATCCATAAATCGGTGCCGGAGAAAAAACCTAAAGTGAAACTATCGGGCTACTATTTTCCCACGGAAAAAGGGGAGGGGAGAAGGGTGCTAAGGTCTCAAACTAAACGGGACGAGCTGAGAAGGGCCTTAAACAACTTGTTTGATTTGCTTGCCGATGGTTTATTTATTGCCGCTGAAGATAAGTGCAGGTGTGTGTTTTGTGATTATCAAAGTGTATGCGGTTATCCCCGTTCTGCAGATAAAACAAGGCTTCTGATTGATCAGGATGATGGGATTGGCGCCTCACTTTTACGGGCGTGGAAGGAGCTGATGCTCATTGGCTGATTTTGTTCTAAAGGACCAAAAGGCCCGGGATGCCGTGGTCAGTGAACTGGATAGGTGTATTTTAGTTGAAGCCGGCGCGGGTTCCGGCAAGACCTACAGTATGGTGCAGCGCATGGTGGCCTTGGTCAAGGAAGGTAAATGTTCGGTGGAAAACATGGCGGCAGTGACCTTTACCAGAAAGGCCGCGGCGGAACTGAAGGAACGGTTCCAACTGGCATTGGAAAAAGAGAGGTTGGGGGATGCCCTTTCAAATTTAGATCGTTGTTTTTTGGGAACAATTCACTCCTTTTGCGCCACCCTCCTTCGGGAAAGGCCCATAGAGGCGGGGCTAGATCCCGGCTTCCAGGAGTTGGACGAACTGGAGGATATATTCCTCCAAAACAAAACCTGGGAGGACTACCTGATCAGTATGCGTATAGATTCCCCCGAACTGCTTGGGGAACTGTCCGAGGTAGGCATTGATCCCGGGGAGTTGAGGGATTCTTTTAAAAAGTTGCTGATCTACCCCGATGTAAAAATGGAGGGCAAAAACATTGAACCCCCCGACATGGGAAGGGCAAGGTTAAAGCTCGACCTTTTGCTGGAAGACCTAGCGGGTTTGTTGCCGGACACCGTTCCCGCGGGTGGTTGGGATAATCTGCAAAGAATGCTTCGGATGGCTTTACAGCGGAGAAAATTTCTTGATTTTAATAATGACCTTGTTCTTTTGCGCCTGTTTGCGGACCTCGACAAAAAGGGCGGTGTTGTACAGAAAAAATGGGCTTGCAAGGAGGATGCCCTTTATGCACGGGACGCCTTCGATTCTTTTCGGGAGGGCTATATAAAACCGGCATTACAGGCCTGGCGTGAACACAGATACAGTAAGGTACTCAGGTTTATTTTGCCGGCAGTTGAGCTTTACGACCAACGCAAGAGGGAACAGTCCAGGTTGAATTTTCAGGATTTGTTGTTGCACACCGCCCTTTTGTTGCGGGACAACCCACAGGTAAGGAGGTATTTTCAAGGGCCATACACCCACCTCCTGGTGGATGAGTTTCAAGATACGGACCCTGTGCAGGCCGAGATTATGTTTTATTTAACGGGGACGGATGTTACCGAAAAAAGGTGGTACAGGCTCACACCGAAGCCAGGTTCACTTTTCGTTGTGGGTGACCCCAAACAGTCGATATACCGTTTTCGCCGTGCCGATATTGACACCTACAATTTGGCCAAACGTTTGTTAGCTGCCGGTTCAGGGAAAGTTTTACATTTTACAACTAATTTTAGGTCGGTCAAAGCGGTGGGGGATTTCACCAATGAGGTTTTTAAAGATATTTTCCCCGAGGAGGCAACTTCTTACCAGGCCGCCTATGCTGAAATGGATACTTTGCATGAAAATGAAACGGGAAAGGTTTTTGGTGTTAAAAAGATAATCATACCCAAACAATATCGCAACAGACAGTTGGACATTGTTCGGGAGGACGCAAAAAGAATTGCGGGGCTGATTCGCCGGGCCCTAAATGGTGGAATTTTGCTTTCCCGCACGGACAACGAGCTAAAGGCAGGTTTGTCGGAAAGACCTACTCCGGCGGATTTCATGATTATTTTGCGTTACAAGGCATATATGGAGGAGTATGCCAAAGAGCTGGAAAGAAGGGGGATACCTTTCCAGATAGCCGGTGGTGGTGGTTTCGCCCAGTCTGATGAAATACATGAACTCCTCAAGGTCCTCCGGGCAATTTTAGACCCGGACAATCCGGTGTGTCTAACGGCGGTACTAAGGGGTGGTTTTTATGGCGTAAGCGACCGACAGCTTTGGTTATTTAAAAAAGCCGGGGGTAGATTTAATTTTCTTGCCGATGTGCCGGTTGGTTTGGATAGGGTAGAGCGTGAATTATTTGAATGGGCCTTCGGGCAACTGAGGCATTTTTTAAAATGGTCACGGGAACTGCCGGCAAGCGCTGCCTTTGAATGTATTATATCGGAGTTGGGGGTTGTTCCCTTTGCTTTTACCGGTGAATTGGGCAAGAGCCGTTCCGGTTATTTAATGCAAAGTCTGGAGCTGCTGGCGGAGGCGGAGCGGGGAGGAGTTACCGCCTTTTACGACTTGGTAGGGTATCTGGAATTATTAAAGAGTGCCGGGGTGGAGGAGGAGTTGAATAT
>CAZKPV010000009.1:13644-24640 GCA_964554735.1 uncultured Clostridia bacterium | reverse complement strand
CATGGGCATCCCCCATCTCGCCTTCCAACTCGGCCCGCGGCACCAAAGCCGCCACGCTGTCAACCACAACTACATCCAAGGCCCCGCTTCGTACGAGAGCCTCACATATCTCCAAGGCCTGTTCACCGGTATCCGGCTGGGATATCAAAAGATTGTCTATATCTACCCCTAGGTTCCTGGCGTATACGGGATCGAGAGCGTGTTCCGCATCAATAAAGGCCGCCGAACCCCCGCCTTTCTGTGCCTCGGCAATAATATGTAGGGCCACTGTGGTCTTGCCGGAAGATTCCGGTCCGAATATCTCTATAACACGACCGCGTGGCACTCCGCCGACACCCAAGGCAATGTCCAGGGCAATATTTCCAGTTGAAATCACCTCAACATTTAATCTAGATGAAGCCTCACCCAGCTTCATTACAGAACCTCTGCCGAATTGCCTTTCTATCTGTTGTAATGCCATCTCCAGAGCCTTTTGCTTATTGTCCATTACAAATACTCCCCCCCTAAACATGTGTTCGGCCTTATCATATACTCCTTCTACATTTCTTGTCAATAGACATGATTCGGGACCCAAATTGTGTTATAATCCTGAAGTAAAGGAGGTATAAGTATATGTCCGTCAATTTTTTCAAATTTATTGAACATAACGAATACCTGGATCCCCGCTCGGGATTCGAAAACGTAAAAATCCCCGTTGAAACCAGACAGGATCCCATCACCAAGGAATTCAGCAGGATCATGCCCATAAAGGACTATAAATTACTGGAAACCAATCTTGCTGAAATTGCAGAGAGATCTAAACAGTTCTTCTGCCCTTTTTGCCCTGATAACCTTGAAAAAACCACACCCTGTTTTATTAAAGAAATTGCTCCCGAAGGCCGTATTCGTTTCGGAAATTCCGTGGTTATACCAAATCTTTTTCCCTATGATCTTCATAACGGAGTTGTAATAATGACCCCTGACCACTTTGTACCCATGGACAATTTCCCATCATCCGTTATTTCCGAATCAATAAATGCGGCCTTTGAATATTTGCGGCGCATCCAAAAGTATGACCCTGAAGGTTCCTTGTTTCCTTCTATAAACTGGAACTACATGCCCACCTCCGGGGGTAGCATAGTACACCCGCATCTCCATGTTCTTGCCGGGCCCACACCCAGCAGTAAGATAGAAAATGAAATACATGCAACAAAAGAATATTACAGACTGCACAATTCCAATATCTGGCGTGATTTTGTAAACAAAGAAAAACTTTTAGATGAGCGCTATATCGGGAATACGGGAAAAATCCATTGGATGACATCCTTTGCATCCCGTTCCCTTTATGATATTTCAGTTGTTTTTGAAGGCTACAAAACAGTAGATGATTTTGATGATGATTTAATCTCTGATTTTTGTCACACCTTGCAAAAGATATTCAAGTTTTTGGCCGATGCAAATTGCCCCTCCTTTAATATGGCGCTCTTTTTCGGGGGAAAACAACTTAAAAATTATTGGGCTCATGCAAGAATACTTAGCCGCTTTAATTTACCTCCAATGGGGGGAAGCGATATAAACTACCTACAAATGCTCCACGATGACCATTGGACTGTTTATTACCCCGAAGATATTGCATCAACACTAAAAGAGATTCTTTAAAAACATATTTTAGGGGTTATTACCCGCAAGGTACTGTCTCACCATATTCAAGCCCACATTGACGGCACCTTTTCTGACCGCTGTTCTTGCTCCGGATAAAGTAAACCGATGGCATATTATTTCTTTACCGTCATACAGGGCAATATAAACAAGCCCGACAGGCTTTTGAGGTGTGCCCCCGCCCGGCCCGGCCACACCGGTAACCGCAAGCCCTATATCCGAACCGAGGACTCGTCTTGCACCAAGAGCCATGTGGCCTGCCGTTTCTTCACTGACGGCCCCGTACCTTGCCAGGATTTCTTCGGGCACACCCAGTACTTTTTCCTTGACATGATTGGCGTAGGATATAATTCCGCCCAGGAAATATCGGGAGCTCCCCGGTACGGATGTCAAGGCGGCGCCGATTAATCCACCCGTACACGACTCCGCCAAACCTATGGTAAGATTTTTCTTTACCAACAGGCTGCCAACCAACATCTCCGGCCTTTCGTTGTCTTTTCCAAATATATATTCGCCGAAATGTTCCTCTACCCTTTCCTCAACCTGTTTGAGACGCCTTTCAATAAAACCGGGGTCCTTGTTGAGTATTGCAATTTTTAGCTGAACCTCTCCGGGATTCATAAGGTATGCAATATCACAATCCCCCAGTCTATCCCCTATCTCTTTTACTTTATCTTGGACAAACGCTTCCGCAATTCCTGTCAATTTAAATATTTTACTTTTCACTGTATTGGGAATGCCAAGTTTTTGCTGTGTGTTCAGTACCTGATCGGCAAGCAATTCATTACCTGTAATAATAATTTCCGCCCGCACACTGACTATCTCCTTTTATGATTAATTTTATCTTACGGGCCAAGATTCCGCAAGACCGCCAAAAAAAAATCGGCCTATGCAGACCGGTGTCCTAATTTACTGGGTTTATTTTTTTTAAAATGGTTCGCAACTCCTCGCCGCTAACCCGCTCTTGCTCGATTAGCCTGTCCACTATGGTGAGCAAGGTGTTTTTTACCTGGTTTAAATAGGTCCTGATACGTCTGTCTTGTTTTTGAATTATATTCAGCAATACACGGTGTTTTTCCTTTTGCGGAAGAAATTCGGCCCCCACAACCCCAAGCTCCGACATGCCGGAGTTAATAATAATTTCCGCGGCCTTGACCGCCTCGTCTATATCCTTTGCCGATCCATTACTTTTGTTGCCAAGAACAACCTCCTCGGCGAGCCCGCCGGCAAGCAAAACTGCAATCCTGTTCTCCAAATCATCTTTGGTATACAAATAAGTGTCGGTTTTGAATACCTGCCTGGTATACCCCAGGGCACCGCTTCTTGGGGTGACGGTTAAGGTTGACACGGACTCCGGGCTGACCCATTCGCTGACAATGGCATGCCCGGTTTCATGAATTGCCACCCTCCTTAACTCATCGCGAGAGGGTATGCGATCTAACTTATCGCCCATAATCACCTTGTCTATGGCTTCGTTGAAATGGTGCTGGTAAATTACATTTGACCCCCCGCGCATGGCCAGTATTGCCGCTTCATTGGCCAAGGACTCTATGTGTGCACCGGAAAAGCCGAAAGATTCACGGGCTATCACATCAAGGCTTACATCATCACCCAGTGGTTTATTTTTGGTGTGGAGCCTCAAAATCTCCAACCGGCCATCCTTATCCGGCAAGTCTACCCGAACCTGCCGGTCAAACCTACCGGGCCTCAACAAGGCCGAGTCCAACATGTCCGCCCTGTTGGTGGCGCCGATAACCAAAACGCGTATTTCATCATCGGTATTGATACCGTCCAATTCGACAAGTAGTTGGTTTAATGTTTGGTCATATTCCAAATGACTAGTGGTCTTACCCCGTTTACCGCCCAATATTTCGATTTCATCCAGAAAAATTACAACATTTTTCTTGTCCTGCTCCATTGCTTTTTTACGTGAATTCCTAAAAAGGTTGCGGATTCTTTGGGCTCCGACCCCGGCATACATCTCGATAAACTCGGAACCGCTGGTGGCCAAAAACAGGGCATCCGTGTAACTGGCCGCCGCACGGGCCATCAGGGTTTTCCCGGTTCCCGGCGGCCCTGTCAGCAATATTCCTTTCAACGGTCTGATGCCGAGTTTCCTTATATCCTTTACATTACATATAAAATCAAGAGCTTCACGCAATTCGGTTATGGCGGACTTTTGCCCCCCAATGTCCTCGAAAGTTGCCGCATGCCGTACCCTAGTAGCCTGTTTCCCACTTAAATTGCCTATTAAACCACGTGATTTAGCCATGTAAAAGAGCAGGCCACCTATACCCACGATAAAAATAAGAGGTACAATATCATAGCCCATGATTAATAAAAAAACCACCATGGCCAGACCAATCCCCAGACTGACCTCTTTAATCAACCAACTCACCTCCCCTTGTACCCCGGGGCACAACATTGTTCAAATACCTGCCGTCCTTGGCAAGATGCAGGTAAACATTTTCCTCGTCGATAAAAATTTTGGCCTCGGCACCTATACCCAGTGATTCCTTGGTAACCCTTTCGGCCATTTCGTTAAAATTACCTCGGGCAATTGCCTCATATATAATATACTGACATCTATAATATAAGCCTGACAGTTCCTCGTTCCGATTATCTTGTAAGGTTATCCTGAAGTCGCGCCCCCTGACAATTTCATTTACCGACTCGTAAAGTTCCCGATAGCTTTTACCAAGATCAGCAGTTTCATTAATGATAACAGTCACCACAAAAGTGTCACCCTGTTTGTCAATTACGTACTTTTGAACATCAACGAGCTCATCAATCTTTTCCCCAAGTGGTTTTTCTATGTTGTAAATATTGTAGTATTGGCTCACACCAAAAAAGAACAATATGCCAAATAAAAAGGACAGGGCAATTACAGCCACACGCAGTCCATATACCTTCATGGGCTCCTTCCTTTCATTAACGGTAGATAAGGGGTCCTAAAAATTATACCATACGAAATGGTAGTTTTTATTAGGTAATCGTTGGCATTAGCTAAACACTTTCGCCGAATAAATCATAAGCCCCCGCCCTGGTTATCCTTACCTTGACAAAGTTACCTTCCTTTACCCCATTCTTTCCGGTGAAGAAAACATTTCCGTCAACCTCGGGTGCATTACCCTCACTGCGCCCGGCGTGGTAAATACCCGCTATCCTGCTTGAGGTTAGATTTTCTTCCACCAGGACGGTTTTGGTCTTGCCGACCAATCTTCGGTTATTGTCCAATGAAATCCCCGCCTGCAATTCCATTACCCTCCCGTATCTTTCCGATTTGATTTTTGCCGGGATCTGTCCTGCCATCCTTGCCGCCGGGGTTCCTTCCTCCCTAGAGTAGGCAAAAGCACCTATATGTTCCAGCCTTACCTCCTCAATAAAAGACAGCAAACCATGAAAGTCCTCCTCCGTCTCGCCCGGGAAGCCCACAATGAATGTGCTTCTAATGGAAATTCCCGGAATTCTTTCCCTGAGTTTCCCCACAAGGTCCACAAGTTTGTTTCTTTCGCTAAAACGTCCCATGCTATTTAAAATTTTTCCGGAAGAATGCTGCATGGGAATATCAATGTATTTGCATACCTTTCTATTGGAGGCCATGGTATCTATCAAATCTTGGGTTATCAAATCCGGATAGGCATACATGAGCCTGATCCAGGCTATACCTTCGATTGTGGACAACCGGCTTAACAGTTCCGGTAGAAGGAGTCTCCCATACAAATCACGCCCGTAATTGGTCGTATCCTGGGCAACTAAAATCAGTTCTTTTACCCCGCCTTTCGCCAAACCGTTAGCTTCCTCAATAATTGTTTCCATGGGCCTGCTCCGATGGTCACCGCGCAGTTTAGGGATTATGCAGTATGAACAACGGTTGTTGCATCCGTCGGATATTTTTAGATAGGCATAGTGGGACGGTGTTGTCTGCACCCTTGGATAATTTTCCTTGTACTCATAGCCTTCCCCGCCCACATGGCAAGCCCTCCCGCCGGCTAGAGAATCCCTTACAATGCCTACGATTTCGGGGACCTTGCCGGTTCCGACTAATGCATCAATCTCCGGCATTTCATCCAAGAGAACCTTTGGGTAACGCTGGGCAAGGCAACCTGCCACGATGAGGGATTTGCAATTGCCCTTAACCTTATTTCGGGCCAAGGATAAAATCGTGTCAATTGATTCCTCCTTGGCATCTTCTATAAAGGCACAACTGTTGACTATGATAACATCTGCTTTTTTTTCTTCGGTTGTAATCAAAAACCCGGCCTTTTTGAGAAGGCCGAGCATTACCTCCGTGTCGACTCTGTTTTTATCACAACCAAGGCTGGCAACGGCAATTTTTTCCTTGCCGGTTAGATTCAACGCTTATTCACCCTCCCTTTCAATATCGCCGGGGTACTTCACTACGTCCCCCTGTCCTCCTAAAAAACCGTAATCTTCCCCGTTTACCACAACTTTAACCGCACCCGCATCCCCTAAAGTAAAGCTGAAACCCTCCTCTAATTCAAATTCCAGCCTTTCACCCTCATAGGCTGTCTGTCTGTACACTGTCTCATCGCCGGACATAATTTCAATCCAACATTTTCTGCTTACTACCTCCAAAACAAGGGTAGGTTTTTCGTTCCTATCCCCGTCACCGACTGTTTCGTTGTCCTCCAACCCGGGCCCCTCGTCTTCTTCAATCTCCCCGTCATTATTATTTATCACCACCTGATAGCCATTTCCATTCCCGGTCTGCGGGTCTTCATAACCCATGCTGCTTTTGTAAACACTAAAAGCATACATTAATCCCGCCACAAATACTATCGTGGTCAGATAGGCAAGATATTTCCTGTAATTTGTTGTTTCCTTTGTGGTAAATGCCTGTGTTTCGGTGGTTTTGCGTCTAATTGTTTCCTGTGGGAACCTGTCATCAAAGGCATTAACTAAATCCTCACTGCTAATTCCCAGAAAACGTGTATAGGTTCTTAGAAAGGCTTTACCATAAACATGCCCCGGCAAATCATTAAAAGTCTCATTTTCTAAAGCCTTGAGATATTTTTTCCTGATTTTAGTGGTATCTTCAACATCTTTTAATGTGAGGCCCTTTTCTATCCTCTTCTCCTTAAGGGTTTTTCCGATCTCCAATCGCTTAACCCCCCGTAAATTAGTTTTGCCTGTAATTAACAGTCTTTACGAAATTATAGATTTTGTCAACCGCCTCGTTCAAATCCGTCGAGTCAACACACAGGGTATACTCTTCACTTGCCTCACTGGGGTAACCGTACAAGCTGTCGTAATATCTTTCTATCAAATAGCGAAAGACCTCCTCCACCTTGCCATCGGCCAGACCGGTTACTAATTCCTTTACCTTCGCCCCGCCCAATTTTTTCTTTAAATGACAAACAGACTCCTGTAATGCGGCAATATTACCGGCACCTACATCATACTCCCTAAGAATCCTTCGGACACGCACCTCTAGGGGTGCATACATTAATATGCGGTGGGCGAATTTCATGGAATTCATCACGCTATCGGGAACTATAAGGTTACCTATACGCCTACTTTCACATTCAATTATAAAATATCCTTTGTCTTCACACCTCGCCAGCGAATCCACTATCATACTTTCAAACTTTTTCTGTGTAGGCGACGGCGGCAACCCTATTTTACCAAAAACGGACCCCCTGTGTTTGGCAATACCTTCCAAGTCAACGGCCGGTATACCCTTTTTCATCAAGCTGCGGATTACGGTTGTTTTGCCGACTCCCGTAAGCCCATACAATACTATCGCCCTGTGTGGCAGGACATCACAATTAAGATAATTATACACATAACGACGGTAAGCCTTGTAGCCCCCTATAAGCCTGTACGCATCAAAACCCATTGCCGAGAGGAGACTGGCCGTAAACTTACTTCTAAGGCCCCCACGCCAGCAAAAAACAACAAGCTTGCGATTATTGACTATCTGGTCATAGGCATTGACCATCCATATCAGTTTCGGAGAAACAATCTCAAGCCCAAGGCGTTTTGCAGGCTCGGGGCCTTCATTTTTGTAGCAGATGCCAACACGTTTTCTTTCCTCATTACTTAACAAGGGAATATTTACAGACCCGGGTATGGTATCGGCATTGTACTCCCCCTCCGATCGTGTATCGACTAGGGCAACATCAGTTAATCCAAGTAGTTCGGTTATGTTTATATCTTTATACACAGTAAAAACACACCTTCTATGCAGTATCCTATTGTAATTTTCGCTATTCCCCTTGCCAATCCTTTTTAATGAACAAGCCTGTGGGATTTACTTTTTTCCAAACTTATCTTTATATTCCTCCATGGTCATCAGAATGGCTCGCGGTTTACTCCCTTCATATCCGCCGACAATACCGTTCCTTTCCATAATATCTATTAGCCTGGCCGCCCGGGCATAACCTATTCTCAACCTTCTTTGCAACATTGAAATTGAAGCATGCCCGGTTTGAATCAAAGTCTCAACCGCCTTGGGTAACAGTTCATCATCCTCGTCAATGACACTCGTTTCCTTGCTGTCCGCCTTGAGAATCTGCTCATCGTATTCGGGCTCATCCTGCTTTTTTAAATAATCAACCAAGGCCTCGACCTCCTTGTCGGAAAGGAAGGCTCCCTGCACCCGAATTGGCTTTGATGCACCCACAGGATAGTAAAGCATATCGCCCTTGCCGAGGAGTTTTTCCGCACCACCCATATCCAAAATCGTTCTGGAGTCACTTTGGGAGGAAACGGCAAAGGAAATTCGAGAGGGTATATTGGCCTTGATCAGACCAGTTATCACATCCACGGAGGGCCGCTGTGTAGCCACCAACAAGTGGATACCGGCGGCGCGGGCCATCTGTGCCAGCCGACATATTGCATCCTCCACATCCGCCGGTGCAATCATCATCAGGTCGGCCAGTTCATCTATAATGACAATTATTAAGGGCATCAATCCCTTGTCCGCACCCTTGCCCGTTTTTTTAAATTGATTATTGTATCTGAAGATGTCACGCACACCCGCTTCAGCAAACTGTGCATAACGACCTTCCATTTCCTTGACTGCCCAACGAAGTGATGTGGCGGCCTTTTTGGGGTTGGTGACCACGGGTGAAATAAGATGCGGTATGCCATTATAGGCGGTTAATTCAACCATTTTAGGATCAATTATCAAGAGCTTTACATCGGAGGGGGTAGATTTAAACAATACACTAGCGATCAATGTATTTAAACAGACACTTTTCCCCGACCCGGTTGCTCCTGCTATCAGTAAGTGGGGCATGCGTGATAAATCGGCAATAATTGGTTTCCCGGCAATATCCTTTCCCAAGGCCATGGAAAGGTGTGAACGTGCCGATTTGAATTCCTTGGTTTCCAAGAGCTCGCGTAAATGTACCATTGTTATCTCTTTGTTAGGCACCTCAATACCCACCGCGGCCTTTCCCGGTATGGGTGCCTCTATCCGGACATCCTGGGCAGCCATACCTAGAGCAATATCATCCGCTAGGGCGACAATCCGGCTAACCTTAACCCCCGAAGGCGGTTGGATTTCATATCTGGTAATTGTTGGCCCGCAGGATACCTGGGTTACCCTGGCATTGATCCCGAAGCTCCGAAGTGTCTCCTCGAGTACCTTTATATTATCACTAATATCACGATTGGGTTTTTTACCCTTATGAACAGACTTATCCAGGATTGTAATGGGTGGGAGCTGATAGTTGCTACTCTCACCTGAAATATTTACCTCCATACCGTCGTCATTCGCTTCCTCTTTGTCGGCAGGCAAGTCTCTTATATGTTTGTTTTGTTTTTTTCTTCTTGTTCTCCGTGATGCGTCCTCCTCCAAAGATACCCCTGTTTGTTCGGAAACAGCATCAAACACGGCAATCTCCTTGCCATTTTGATTGATTATAACTGTACCGTAATGCTGTCCCTCATCCTCTTCCACTTCTATAAACAAAAAATCCCTCAACATTACTGCAAGATCACCAAGGCTGTTTTTTGTTTTAAGATACACTTTTTTAATCAATTCAGCGGGGGAAATGCCGGTAATCATGGTTAAAGATATCAGGGAAAAGGCGGCAATAAGAATGTAAGACCCGGCCCGGCCAAACGATCTATGGAATATATAGTAAAAGACCGAGCCTATTATTCCCCCGCCTTCACCCTCCAAACCCGCTTTCAATGAGTATTCCAGTGGAATCATGAAATGAATAAAGGTGATAAGCCAAACATACAAGGAAATGGCTCCCCATAATTTAATTGCAAGGCCGTCCCTACTTCTTCTTCTCATCAAGGTTACGCCTAATATTATCGGCAATATGGGGAATATGTACCGCCCCTCCCCTGTGGCGACCTTCAGGATGGTGGCACAGGCCTTTCCCACCGCTCCAACGGATGCGGTAAACAGGCTCATTAGGCTAAATAAACCTAAAACTATAAATAAGATACCGGCAATGTCATAGTTAATTTTAGTTTTTCGCCGGATCTTTTTCCCCATGGTTATCACCTCCCTATAGCAATTCTGCAATTATTGGTAAAATACCTTTTAAACCAGCCAAAATGAAAAAGGGCCCGGCGGCCCTTTAGCCCTTATAAAATACCCAAAATATAACGGCAAACCCTAAAATTAGCCGGTAGACGGAAAACACGGCATAGCTTCTGCTAGTTACATATTTGAGCAACAGTTTGATTGCAAAAAAACCCACCAAAGCCGAAACGATTATTCCGGTTATAAAAGCCACATTGAGGTCCCCCAGTGTCAGATTGCGTGACTGGAGCAAGCCGGCTCCGAAAATTATCGGGGTTGAAAGTAAAAATGAAAATCTCGCGGCAGTCTCCCTACTCAGGCCCAAATATCGGGCCATTGTAATGGTTACTCCGGAACGGGAAACACCGGGGATTATGGCCAAAGCCTGAGATAAACCTATCCAGATGCTGTCTGAAAGAACCATATCCTTTATATTGCGCCGTCTCGGCTTATAAACATCCACAAAATAAAGTATAATTCCCATAATAATCAACATAAGGGCTATAACTACAGGCTCACGAAACACGGTCTCTGCCTGTTCCTCCAAAAAATAGCCAAACAAGGCACCCGGTATTGTTGCTATAACCAAATACCAAAAAAGCCTTCCTTCAACGGTTTTATGGCCTCTCAGACCGTCATTAATTAGTTTAAGCCAATCTCGCCAAAAGTAAACCACTACCGCCAACAAGGTCCCTAAATGTAAAGCAACGTCAAAAGTAAGGCCATGGTAGACCCATCCAAAAAACCAAGGGACCAGCACAAGGTGGGCCGAGCTAGAAATTGGCAGGAACTCCCCCAATCCCTGAACAATGCCTAAAATTACCGCCTCAAGCAAAATACCAC
>CAZKPV010000009.1:12914-13634 GCA_964554735.1 uncultured Clostridia bacterium | reverse complement strand
TCCCCTTTCCTAAAAGTCACCTGATTATTATAGCACATGAACAGCCCCCAAACCATAATCAGGCAAAACTAATGATCTAGGAGGGGTAGCGCACAACGCTTCCCGGCTTTAGCTCCTGTCTCAGATAAACACTGGGGTCGCTACTCAATACCCTGTTGACTTTGCCCTCACCCGGATTTGTCTCCTCGACTAAAACCTGGGTGCCGCCTATATTAACCTGCCTAGTCTTGGGTGCCTTCATATTGTCCAATCCTTCAAATACAAGCTCCAACTGCATTGGAGTGTAAAGTATCATCTCATCTCACCTCCTAGTTCACCTTGGTTTTATCAACTAGTTCCCTTGCCTTTCTGACGGCCTCACCTAACCCGCCAACTTCATTGATCAAGCCACATTTTACAGCCTCATTACCGATGAGAACGGTTCCAATATCCCTCGCGAGCTCCCCGGTACGGAACATCAAATCCCTAAACTGCTCATGTGTAGTTGAAGAGTGCTTGGTTACAAACTTTACCACCCTATCTTGCATTTTATCCAAATACTCGTAGGTTTGTGGAACCCCTATAACCAAACCGTTGAGTCTGATCGGATGAATGGTCATACTTGCAGTTTCCGCTATAAATGTGTAGTCGGCGGCAACGGCGATGGGCACCCCTATGGAATGTCCTCCGCCCAAGACGATAGATACCGTGGGTTTGCTCAAACTGGCGATCATTTCGGCG
>CAZKPV010000009.1:0-12904 GCA_964554735.1 uncultured Clostridia bacterium | reverse complement strand
CTGTGTTCAGCACCACCAATACGCCCCGTATCTTAGGATCCTGCTCAATTGCAACTAATTGTGGTAGAACATGTTCATATTTTGTAGTTTTATTCTGTGGAGGCAGGATCAGATGGCCTTCAACCTGCCCTACAATAGTCAGACAATGAATATCGCTTTCGATACCTGGAATACCTGTGGACCCCATTTCTTTTACCGCCTCGAGCATCTTGCCCTTGTCTTTATTTTTGTCTTTAGCCGGTTGGGGATCCCTGTCCCTGTATTGGGGCACCTCGGGTCCAGGCGGCATCATGGGAAGCTGAGGATCCGCTCCCGGTACCTGGGCATCCGACCTGTATAACAAATAAGGCTGTTTTCCCTGTGATCCCTCGGAATTGTTTCCAGAATCCATATGATATCTGAAATCCATCTTCTAACCTCCTAGGATATTTTAATATTGGCAGCAGATACATTTTATTATTCCAAGATAACTTCATATTTAAACCTAAAAAAAACCCCCCTGTATAAGGGGGGCCATTATGATGAACTGGCTATTGCGTTCAGGGTGCTATTGTCCGATCCATTCGTTTACTTGGTCGATATTAGCCTCCACCCATTTGGATGCGGCATCCTCTTCATTCATACCATCGGCTATATCGAGCATAACGGAATGCATATCATCGGGTGTCCAGTTAAACTTAGTCAACAGTTCGTACACTTCCGGTTTTTCTTCATCAAGATTTTGGCGCGCTATTGTTGCAATATATTCCTCGCCGCCAAAGGTGCCCTCCGGATCATCAAGATATTTCAGGTCCCAACGGGCGAATTTCCAATGGGGGCTCCAGCCGGTTACGACAATCCATCTGTCCTCATCGATGGCCTTGCCAAGGGCGGCAGCCATTCCGGCACTACTGCTGGCAACCAATTCATAGTCCAAATCATATACCTCAATGGTATCTTCGGTAGCCTGCATAACTCCGGCACCTGCCTCAATACCTGTAATCTCGCCGTTAAATTTATCTGCTACACCATTCATCTCTTCTATAGAATTTATTGTTACGTAATCCGGTACCACCAATCCTATCTTTGCTCCAACAAGGTTTTCCCTGACCTCAACTATTTGATCCCCATACTCCGTCATAAAGTTTTTATGGGTGTATGGCAACCAGGCCGAGCAGGTGCAATCAAACTCACCGTCTGCCATGCCTTGGAACAGTGGGCCCGCATCAACGGCAATAATTTCTACATCATATCCTGCCCTTTCAAAAACCTGCTTTAGCACATTGGTGCTAGCGATTTCTGAATCCCAAGCAACATATCCGATTGTGACCCGGTTATCGGTTTGCTGATCACAACCGACGAACAAACCGCCTACTAGTACTACCAAACTTAAAACCAATAAAGTTTTTAGAACTCTTTTAAACAAAAAACCACTCCTTAGTTATTTTTTCTTTCCACTGTTAAACTCTGTGTGATCCTATCTAGTATGATAGCAATGATCACAATGGCCAGCCCACCTTCAAAACCACCACCTATATCAATCCTTTGTATGCCCACCAGAACAACATATCCCAGTCCCTGGGCTCCAATCATTGCCGCGATAACAACCATGGACAGGGCAAGCATTATACACTGATTGACACCGGCCATGATTGTCGGTTTGGCAACCGGTAACTGTACCTTCAACAGTTTTTGCATGGATGTGGACCCAAAAGCATCCGAGGCCTCGATTAGTTCCCGCGGAACCTGCCGGATGCCAAGATTTGTGAGCCGAATAACCGGAGGCATAGCGAAAATTATAGTGGATATCATGCCCGGCACATTGCCCAAACCGAAAAATATTACCGCCGGTATAAGGTAGACAAATGGAGGCATGGTCTGCATAAAGTCCAAGATAGGCGAAATTATTGCATTTGTAATTTCATTTTTAGCAGCTATGATACCCAGGGGTATTCCCAAAAGTAAAGCCATAATGGCCGATGAAACTACCAAGGCTACAGTTTCCATGGATCTGGCCCAAAGCCCTAGGTTTAATATGACCAGCAACCCAATACCTGTGCCCAGAGCAATACTTGGCTTTCTGTTGCTAACAAACCAAGCTACAAATGCAATAATTATGATGAGCAATATTGGTGGAACAAACAATAAAACATCTCTGAAACCGTTAACAAACATTTTCAGCACACTGCTGAGTGAATTTAGGAAATCACCAAAATTAGCAGTAATCCAGTGGACTAATTTTTCTACACCTAATCCTATTGGTATCTTAGGCACTGGTACTGGCAATGGCCTCACTCCCCTTTCTGACTAACCCACTTAATACAGCCCCGCGGACAACTATTCCCAAGAGCCTCCTGTCCTCATCTATCACGGCAATGGGAAACCTGCTATCGGCAATGACAGGCATCAAATCAATCACTGGCACATCAGGAGAGGATAAGGGCACATCCTCGATAATGATATCCTTCAGCGGGATGTCATTTTGAATGGCCTCCACAGCGTCATCCGCACTAATAATACCTTTAAGAATTTTACCCTTGTCAACCACAAATATACTGGATATACCATGCTCTTTCATCAACCGCATCGCCACCCTGGGACCGGATTGTGAAGAAACCACCGTTTCGGGCCTTTTCATCACGGCATCAACGGTTAATACCTTGGACATATCAACGCCCTCCACAAATTTGGCAACATATTCATTTGCGGGCTTGGCCAGTATTTCCTCTGCCGTACCTATTTGCACTATAGCCCCGTCCTTCATTAGGGCAATCCTGTCACCGATTTTTAGTGCCTCATCGAGGTCGTGGGTAACAAATATGATTGACTTGCTTACCTTGTTTTGCAGATCCAGCAATTCATCTTGCATTTCGCGGCGTATCAAAGGGTCCAAGGCACTGAAGGCCTCATCCATAAGCAGTATATCGGGATCACTGGCAAGGGCCCTTGCTAGGCCTACCCTTTGCTGCATACCGCCACTTAATTCGGACGGAAAACTGTCCTCGTAACCCTGCAAACCAACTAATTTCAAAGTTTCCAACGCTTTTTTGTGGCGTTCGTCCTGGGGGACCCCTTGTATTTCCAAACCGTAGGCAACATTATCTATTATTGTACGATGCGGAAATAAAGCAAAGTTTTGAAAAACCATCCCAAGCTTTAACCTACGAAATTTTCTCAGGGCTTCCTGGTTCATGGAAGTTACATTTTCCCCATCTATGATAACTTCCCCACCGGTTGGTTCAATTAGCCGGTTTAGGCACCTTAAAAGTGTGGATTTGCCACTTCCCGAAAGCCCCATCAGTACAAAGATTTCCCCGTCATATACATCGAAGTTTATACTGTGGACGCCCACGGTTTGCCTTGTCTTTTTAAATATCTCCTCCTTGCCCAAACCTTCTTCAAGCAGGCCCAAGGCGCTATGGGGCTTATTGCCAAAAATTTTAACTAGGTTTTTCACGCTCAGTCTTACATTTTTATCTAGCTTCATGTGATCATACCTCCCTCCAAAAGCCTTGACGGTATATGATTTATGGTACCCCGCAAATAAAAAAAAGAAGCCACATTCATGACTTCTTAGGTTAGGTAAAAATTTCAATATTATTCAGTATAGCATTATTTTAGCTTGTTTGCAAAACTTTTTCGTATATATAATGCGTTTGCCTACATTTTTACTGCCCTAGATATCCATTATGATTGGTAAAATCATTGGTCTTCTCCTGGTTTTTTCATACAGAAATCTCCCTAGATTGTCGCGTACCTGAGATTTAAGAGCACCCCATTCGGAAATACCCTGTTCATTGCATTTTTCCAGAACCGCCTGGACCTTATCTCTGGCTTCCTCCATAAGATGCTCGGACTCCCTAACGTACACAAACCCACGCGACACAATGTCCGGCCCCGACAATACTTTATTGGTATTCTTACATATAGACACGACAACAATAAGAATGCCATCTTGCGACAGGACCCGACGATCCCTCAAAACAATATTACCCACATCACCCACACCTAAACCATCCACCAGAACCGGGCCGGCTGTTACCCTACTGTTTATTCTGCCTCTATGCCGTGTAAACTCCAAGACCTGCCCGTTTTCAGCAACAAAAACATTTTCAGAGGGAACACCCATCTTCCGTGCCAGCTCGGCGTGTTTTATCAACATGCGGTATTCCCCATGTACCGGTACAAAAAACTTTGGTTTTATTAAATTCAACATGAGTTTTAGCTCTTCCCTGCAGGCATGTCCCGAAGTGTGAATTCCCGAAATCTTTTCATAAATCACATCGGCACCGCGTTTGAAGAGTTGATCAATGATGCGTGCCACAAATTTTTCATTACCGGGTATGGGTGTGGCTGAAATAATAATTGTGTCACCTGAACAGATCTGGACCTGTCTGTGCTCGCCGGAGGCTATTCTGGTTAGGGCTGACATTGGTTCACCCTGGCTACCTGTGCACAAGATTACAACACGGTTGGATTTTAAACGGTTTGCCTCGTCCGGTTCGATGATAATGCCCCTTGGGACCTTTAAATAGCCCAACTCGGAGGCAATGTTAACAACATTCAACATGCTTCTCCCTATTACGGCCACCTTCCGGTTATGCTCATGGGCTGTGTGTATAACTTGTTGAAGCCTGTGAACATTCGAAGCAAAGGTTGCTACAATAATTCTTTCCTTGGCCTGGTGAAAGGTCTCGTCCAGAACATTTCCCACCGAACGTTCGGACATGGTAAAACCTTGCCTTTCAACGTTGGTGCTGTCGGACATTAAAACAAGTACGCCCCGTTCACCCAGTCCGGCCAACCGGTAAAAATCAGTTACTTCCCCGTCAACGGGAGTCTGATCTATTTTAAAATCACCTGTGTGCACAACAGTTCCTATAGGCGTCTCAATCGCCAGGGCAACCGCATCCGGAATACTGTGGGAGACCCTAATAAATTCAACTTTAAAAGGGCCTATCCTGACAGTATCCCTTGGTTTAACGGTATTCAGCTTTACTTTGGTTGCTAGGTTTTTCTCCTTGAGTTTACCCTTCAAAATTCCCAAAGTTAGTTTTGTACCGTAAACAGGAACATTCAGTTCCTGTATCACGTATGGTAACGCTCCTATATGATCCTCATGGCCGTGTGTGAGTACTATCCCGCGGATAATTTCTTTGTTCTCGAGCAGGTAAGTTATGTCCGGAATAACAATATCTATCCCCAACATATCCTCCTCAGGGAACATAAGTCCGCAGTCAACAATCAGAATATTCTCCCCGTATTTCAGTACCATCATATTTTTCCCTATCTCCCCCAGTCCCCCCAGGGGTAACAACTGTAATTTTTGCTCGCGTGCCAAAAAAGCACCTCCTACCCTTATTTCGACTAATGAGATGATTTAATATCAATTTAAATCCTGTTAATAGGTGAAAAATCCAGGAGAAGAAGGGGAAAATATTCTGTTTTATCCTATAACAATTTTTGTTGCATTAGCACTTCCTTTATTTGTTCTCTTTCCTCCGCCGTAGAGTCAACCAGAGGTAACCGGGGAGTACCTACACTCCAACCCATAAGGTTCAGTGCCGTTTTCACCGGAACCGGGTTGGTCGTAATAAACATTATTTTGAAAATAGGCATTAAAGCCGCGTGCAACTCGGCGGCCAAGGTTGTATTGCCGGTTGTGAAAGCATTGATCATTTCCTTGACCTTGTGTCCCGCAACATGGGAGACTACACTGATAATACCCTTACCGCCAACCGCCATAATGGGCAAAGTCAAAGAATCATCCCCGGAATAAACACTGAAGGTATCCGGTGTCGTTCTGATAATCTCACTTACTTGATTCAAATCACCACTAGCCTCTTTTACGGCAACAATATTTTCGATCTCCGCGAGGCGTGCAATTGTTTCGGGCAAAATATTTACGGAAGTCCTACCGGGTATATTGTATATTACCACCGGCAATTCTGTGCTATTCGCAACGGCCTCAAAATGCCGGTAAAGGCCCTCCTGGGAAGGTTTATTGTAGTAGGGGGCCACCAACATGATCCCATCCACGCCAACTTTTTCGGCGGCCTTTGTCAATTCAATACTTGACGAAGTGGAGTAGCTCCCCGTTCCGGCTACAACCGTTGCATTGCCCCCAACCTCCTCTACAATAACCCTAAATAACTCAACTTTTTCATCTTTACTCAAGGTTGGGGACTCACCGGTGGTTCCCGCAACCACTAATCCATCCGAGCCAGTTTCAACTAAATGGCGTGCCAATTTTTGAGCCTTGTCGTAATTAACAGATAAATCCTCATGCATTGGAGTTACTATTGCAGTTAAAACTCTTCCCAAATCAAGATCCAATGCCTTTCTCCCTCCTTGCATTCTTTAACTTTTACCCTAATCAAGCCCTGCCCTTAACACAATCATATTTTATCGCCTTCTCCGCAATTTGCACTGTGTTGGTTGCAGCGCCTTTTCTGATCTGGTCCGCCACCAACCACAGATTAATCCCCTTTTCAATGGTATTGTCTTCCCTGATGCGACCCACAAAAACATCATCAAGATGTGTAGTAAATAAGGGCATAGGGTACTTGTTTTCGGATGGATTATCTACCACGATTATACCCGGCGATTTAGCAAAAAGTTCCCGCAATTCGTCGGCGGTAATCTTTTGCTCTGTTTCAATGTTTAAGGATTCGGAATGGCTTCTGTAAACAGGCACCCTAACAGTAGTTGCAGTCACAGCCAAATCTTCATCGTGTAAAATTTTACGTGTTTCTTTTACCATTTTCCATTCCTCTTTAGTGTAATCCATTTCCTGGAATACATCAATATGCGGGATCAAATTAAAAGCTATTTGGTAGGGGAAAACTTTTGGTTCATGCTTCCCCCCCAAAAGTTCGGCCTTTGTTTCCGCCGTCAGCTCGTCTATAGCCTTTTTCCCTGCACCGGAAACGGCCTGGTAGGTTGAAACCACAACTCTTTTTATACCGACCGCGTCATATATGGGTTTTAGTACAACTGCCATAATAATAGTTGAGCAATTGGGATTGGCTATTATGCCATTGTGCTTTTTTACATCCTCCGGGTTAACCTCCGGTATAACTAGAGGGACATCATGATCTAGACGGAACGTGCTACCATTATCAATTACCAGGGCACCTTTTTGTACCGCTATATTTGCATATTGTTTGCTGGCCGCCCCGCCGGCAAAAAAGGCTATATCCATACCCACAAATGAATCGGCGGTTGTTTCTTCCACAGTTAAAATGTCCTTGCCAAACGCAATCTCCTTTCCCGCCGAACGGCTTGTGGCACACAATTTTAGCTTGCCAACCGGGAATTTGCGCTCAGACATAACCTGCAAAATTTCCATACCCACAGCACCCGATGCTCCTACAACAACAACATTATATTTTCCTGCCAACTAAATCCCTCCACTTATCTAAATTAAAAAGATATCAATACCGGTTGGGCCTGTTTACCCCTAAGAGCCATTTCAATTGTTTCCGGAATTAAATCTAACTTTGATACTAATGAATTAGGCTTTTCGATATGATTATCCTGCCCAAAAGGTACCATGTATATATTTTTGGTGTTTAATAACATCCCGATGTTTTTTGCGTTCATCCCTAGGCCATCGTTGGTCGCGATTGTCAAAACGGTTGGCCTAAGATTTCGCAAATGGGCCTTTACGGCCATCAATACCGGGGTGTCTGTTACGCCCATCGCCAATTTTGCCAGGGTATTTCCTGTACACGGCGCTATCACCATAACATTTACTAGCTTTTGCGGACCAAATGGCTCCGCATCGGCTATATTGGTGATTGCATCCCTGCCTGTTATTTGCTTTATCCTGTACTTCCAATCCTCCGCCCTTCCGTGCTTTGTATCCGTTCTGTTTACGGAATCGCTGATAACCGGGTATACTTCAGCGCCTTTCTCAACCAAGAGCCTGATTATAGGGAAGATATCTAATAAAGTACAGAAAGAACCGGTTATTGCGAGGCCCACCTTAACTCCTTTGAGACTCATGACAAGCACCTCCTTACTGTCGGCTACAATTTGGTCATTTCCTCTCTTAGCAACCGTGAGACCACTTTAGTAACCATAAACCCTGCAGTTCGGGGTGCTACTTTACCCGGAAGACCCGGGGCAAGTACAGCCTCTATGCCCAGCTTCTTCGCGGCCTTGAAATCCGTCCCTCCCGGTGCGGAAGCTAGGTCTACAATCAAACAGTCGGTTGAAATTTTTTCAAGGATACCCTCAGTTATGACAGGTGCGGGAATGGTGTTAAAGATTATTTTCGCCCGGCCTATACTATTTAAAATATCAACTAAATGAACAGTCGTAAAACCCATCTCAAAAGCACGAGCTAACTGTGCTTCCTTACGGGCAACGACTGTAGTTTTAGCACCCAGTGCATTGACAACACGTGCCATTGTCATGCCCGTACGGCCAAACCCCAATACAAAAACAGCACTGCCATGCACAGTGAAGGGGGTTTTTTCAAAGGCTATCTGTAAAGCACCTTCCGCCGTTGGAATTGAATTTAAAATGGCTAACTCATCTATCTCAGCCAGCTCCACAATCCTTGCATTGATCCCCCGTGCCAGATCGAACAGAATCGGTTTGGCGACCCCGACATATATTACAAGACCCTTCCCCGCTGAATCTAATGCTTCTTTCGTTACCTTGATGGGTTTCCTGCCAAAGGAGGTATATACCTCCCCATTTTCGTTCATCCCGGGCATCGGTAGGATTAATGCCTGCACACCCCTAAGTAGCGATTCCAAATCCTCGCATTGTTTAATCGGGCTTGATTTTCCCAAAAAGAGACCAAAAGTTTTGACAAGAGCACCTTGATTATGCAACTCCCTGGCAACAATTACCTGCCTTGCATCCCCGCCGAGTACTGCAATTCTAATCCCTTTTAAAGGCATAATCTATAGCCTCCTTGAAAACAGTGATTTTCACGGCTACTATAGTATATGATCCTTTAAAATTGAAGGTGCATGTCAGTAACTTAGTTAGACCGTTCTAGTCATCGAAAATAATGTTTTCCAAACCATAAACCATCTTTTCGAGCTTCATCACCTTGCGAATCGACAGCAACAAACCCGGCATAAAAGACTCCCTGGAAATAGAGTCATGTCTTATGGTCAAGGTTTGTCCAACCCCACCAAAGATTACCTCCTGGTGGGCAACAAGCCCCGGTAGTCTGACGCTGTGAATATGAATACCTCCTTCAAATTCACCACCGCGTGCCCCGGCTAGCTTGATATATTCCATGGTTGTTTGGGATTCGGAACCCCCACTTTTTCCGGCAATGATTTCCGCGGTTTTCAGGGCGGTTCCGGAGGGGGCATCTATTTTTTTATCGTGATGTAATTCAATTATTTCCACATTGGGGAAAAATCTGGCCGCGCTTTCCGCAAATTTTATCATCAACAGGGCGCCTATAGCAAAATTAGGTGCGATGATACATCCTATCCCGTTACAACGGCAATATTTTTCCACGCCCTCGATCTCATCCGGACTTAAACCTGTAGCACCAACAACTGTTCTTACTTTATTGTCCAGGGCGGTTTTTATATTGCCCATCACCGCCTCCACATTTGTTAAGTCAACCATTACATCGGGTTTGGACCCGCCTATGACCTCGGAGAGGCTATCCCGAACGGATACCCCCACCTTGTTCAGCCCGGCTAGCGTGCCTGCGTCTTCACCGATTTGTGTTATATCAACTGCTCCAACCAATTCCATGTCCTTGGCCTTCAGTATAGCCCTTACGGCTTCCCGGCCCATACGGCCGGCGGCACCAGTGACAACAACCCTTATCAAATTTACACCTCCCACTTTTGCTTCAACCTTTATTGTATAGCTTTTATTTTCTAACAACAATTACAGGATGTCAAGTAACTGCATCATGTATAATCAATTCTACTTCAAGCTACGGTAAACAACAAGTAGTCTGAGCATAAAAGGTTGTATTATGGCAAGCAAAACGGCAACAGCCGCAAGGGGCTCCACAGATAACCATAGAACGCTGACCCTCGAAGGTATTGGGATTTCCAGAAAGGCTATTAACACTACCAGGGCCAAATAAATCCCTCCGGCCACGCCGATTAAATTGGCTATAGCCTGTGACAGGGGAGAAACCTTACTCTCACCCAGTATATCCCAATCACGGTAATGCCTTATTTTAATCCGCTCACGCACAGACACAATAAGCGAAAATATCACCAATGCAAACATAAATGCCGTACCAATCGACATTTTTACACCCCCATGGTTGCCTTGGTAAATAATACGTTTATATTCATTAAAATATGTCAAAAAAAAGGCATCAGCCTGTATGGCCGAAGCCTCCTTCATTGCGTTTGGTTGAATCCAGATCTTCCGTTACTTCCCATTCCACCCGAACAATTTCATTTACAACCATTTGGGCAATACGTTCCCCCCTCCTGATAGTGAAAGGGTAGCTGCCATGGTTGATGATGATGACTCCAATCTCACCCCGATAATCCGCATCTATTGTGCCGGGTGTATTTAAAATCGTTACACCGTGTTTAAGCGCTAATCCGCTCCGCGGTCTGATTTGGGCCTCATATCCGTTAGGCAGGCTAATACATAACCCGGTGGGCACCAAACCGACCTTTCCTGGTTCGATCGTTGTATCTTTATCCACGGCGGCGCACAGATCCATACCCGCCGCCCCTGGTGTCATATAAGTGGGGAGGCCCAGGCCCTCGGCATTTGCCAGCCTTTTGATGCTGATTTTAATCTTTTTATCCATGTCCATCAAGCCTTGTCCAAAAAATCAGTGATACCCGTTGGCGCGGTGTCATTTTCCCACGGTCCAATGGCGGCAAGGGTGTAGTCCTCAACATCAAGCATTGTGTCAACAATATCAAATATATCATTGGTATTTACTGCATTTACCCTGGCAACGATCTCTTCCGGGGTCCGTATCTCCCCCAGATAAAGCTCCGATTTCCCAAGTCTGCTCATGCGTGCACTTACACTTTCCAGGCCCAGCAAGAGATTGCCCTTGATTTGGTACTTTGCACGTTGCAGCTCTTTTTCGCTTAAACTAGATTTAATTTGATTGATCTCGGAAAAAATTTGTTTGAGCACCGCCGGTACATTGTGTTTGCTCAAACCCGCATATACACAAAACATTCCCGTATCGTGATAGGATGAATGATAGGAGTAAACGGAATACACCAATCCCTGTTGTTCCCTGATCTGTTGGAAAAGGCGAGAGCTTATCCCTCCACCCAGCAATGTGCTAAATACCTGCATAACATAAATGTTATCATCGCTGAGTTGTAAACCCTGCGTGCCTAAGCATAGGTGAACCTGTTCGGTTTTTTTTGTTTGTAGATTTATACTGCTATGTGCCAAAGGTTTCGTTAAAGTCCGGCCCCGAGGTAATCCAGACAGCCCGCCAAATTTACTGTTAATGGTATGGACTACCTCATCTGGCTTGACATTCCCGGCCACGGCAATAACAATATTACCGGGCACATAGTTGGCCCTGTAGTAATCGAGTAGGGTGTCCCTGTCAAGCCCGCTAACCATTTCAACATTACCGATGGTGGGCCGGCCCAGAGGGTGCCCCCTCCATATGGTTCGGGCAAAAATATCATGAACCAGTTCACCCGGTGAATCCTCATACATTTTAATCTCTTCGATAATTACGTTTTTTTCTTTTTCGACCTCTTTTTCGGCGAAGGTTGAGTTCAACAACATGTCCGAGATCAGATCAATAGCCAAACCCAAGTGCTCGTCAAGGATGCGTGCATAGTAACAAGTGTATTCCTTTGTTGTAAATGCATTTAGCTGCCCTCCAACCGCATCAAGCGTTTCGGCAATCTCCTTGGCAGTCCTGTTTACGGTACCCTTAAACATCATATGTTCAATGAAGTGTGATATACCGCCTTGCCCCACAGTTTCATCACGGGACCCAATATCAACCCAAACACCGACGGCCGCCGAGCGCACATAGGGGATTTCTTCAACCAAAACTCTTATTCCGTTATCTAGGGTGAATTTTTGGTACATTGGTTTCCTCCTTAACTTTGCGAATACTACACATTTCTGCAAAGATAGGACCATTCCTCTTTTTATATACTGTCCGCTATTAGATTGGACACAGTTACCAATTCATAACCGTCATCCTTTAGTTTCTTGATAATCCCCGGTAGGGCTGCAAGGGTTGGACCGGTTGGGTGCATTAAAACGATAGCTCCATTATGTGCCTTGGACAGGACCCTATCAGTAATTACGGCCGGCCCCGGTCTCTGCCAGTCCACCGTATCAACACTCCACATAATGGTTTGATGCCCTGCTTCCTCCGCGGCCCTAAGCACGGAATCAGGTCGCTCCCCATGAGGAGGGGAAAATAGTTTCGACCGCTTTCCCGTTATTTTATAAATAATCTCCTCGGCCCTTCTTATTTCGTCCAAACTATCGTCTTTTGATATCTTACTGGGATAGGGGTGCGAATAACTGTGGTTGCCCAACTCGTGTCCCCTGTCGTTGATCTCCTTTACTATGTCCGGAAAATTTTTTGCGAATCGCCCGCTTACAAAAAAAGTTATGCGGGCTTCATGATCATCGGTGATATCGAGCACGGAAGGCAGGAATTCCTCCCCCCGGTCAACATTCATGGTTAGAGCTATTTTTTTCTCCTCACCGCTTCCCCGGTAGACAGGCTCCGGCACCACAACCGGGGATGTCCCCCAAAACTGGGATAATAAATAACCCCAGCCTAACAAGACAGCCGAGGCCAATAAAAATAAACCGCCACCGTAGAATTTTTTTAGGTTTACTAAATATATCCTCAAAAGGACCCCCTCCTTTATTACCCCCTTTCCATATTTATGCATTTAGTACCTAAAATATTTGTTATCTTTTACCTCGGGCTACATTTCCGTCCTAC
>CAZKPV010000008.1:0-24729 GCA_964554735.1 uncultured Clostridia bacterium | reverse complement strand
TCGAACCCACGACCCCCAGAGCCACAATCTGGTGCTCTAACCAACTGAGCTACATCCACCGCAAAGTCCTGCAAACTGTATGTTAGCAAAAATAAAGGCCTATGTCAAGAAAAATATATCAAATTTACTCATCCAGACTAGGTGTCTCCGCGAATTGTTGTTCTTGCTGATGTTTTCGTTGCTGTTCTTCTTCCTCCTGGGCTTGTTTGTATTCCTTAAAGAATGGGATTTTTCTCTTGGCCGGCTTTATTACCTTAAAATGAAACGCTACCGCGCTGAAGAGATACAAGCCGGTTGATCCAATACCCTTCCAGGCAAATATCGCTATGGGAAACTTTATGAAAAGGTGGGGGCCATAGATTTGTTGCAATATGCCCATAGCCAAAACATGCAGGCAGATCTCCGAAATAGCCTCTAAGTAAACATTGACAAAAAGCTTCATTAGGGCTTCGTTGCCACGTTTGTTCAGATTATTATAGGCATCTCTGTCACCCATTTCATAGGCATCCTCACTGAGCTCCCTATATTTTTTGACTTCCGCCATTACCTTTTCTCTCTCTGCACCACGATAATTGTATACCAACTGCCCCACAACGGCAGCTATAGTGGTAACAACCATTGCTACAACAACTATTTGAATAACTCCCAAAGAGATAACCTCCCTATCTTTGCCACAATCCCTTAAATAAATTATATGAGAAAGCCATGTAAGTGTAAAGGTAAAATACCGGAAAAGATGAAAACCCTTGGATCTATATGCAAGACCCAAGGGTTTGTTGACTACAGATATAATCCCTTAACGGTGTCTTTCCTAGATGTCGATACCCATCATCTTGAATATACCCATGAAGCGCAGACCAAGTAGCAACAGGACTATAGCCAGGAATGCACGCAGGTATTTTTCTTTGTAGTACTTCTGGGAAGGAGGTCCAACCAATGAACCAACAAATACACCAACCAAGAAGATACCAATATACAGCCAGTCAATGATAGCACCGCGGGCCAGATAGCCAGCAGCCCCAACTAAGGAGTTAATTAACACGACTGTAATTGAGGTACTGGAGCAGATAAACATCGGTAGTACAAACACAGAGGACAAGAAGGGCACCAGCATAAATCCGCCGCCAAGACCAAACATAGAACCAATGATAGCGATAAAGAAACCACCAAGAGCGGCAACGATTGGGCTAACTATAAACTCCTGCCCCCAGAATGTAAATCTCATTTCGCCAATTGTAAATTTGTTCATAGCAAAACCCTGGGCTGCAAATTCATCCCAGTTCTTGGTTGTTTTCATTTCCTCCATTTTTTCTGCGAATGCCTTGTTTACAGCTTGCAGCTTTTTCTTGCCTTGCATGTAACGATCTGTAGTTTCATAGAACAGCCTCAGGCCGATAACAAATGTTACTACTCCAAACCAGAATTTATAGGCCGATAAAGACATCGGAATAGCCGGCCCAATCAAGGCACCAAAAACAATACCGGCACCCACACAAAGAGCCAGTGGCAATGCCACACGTCTTTCCTTCATATATCTTGGAACTGCAATAATAGGCGCAAGAATAACTGCCATTAGGTTGTGCACCTTGACACTACCTGCGGCGGCTTTACTGGCAGCCTCTTCACCCATTCCCCCAGCCATAAATGTTTTTACCATTGCTGCGTCCAGTTTAAATAAAACAGTTTGGCCAACCATGGTCAACACAGCACCGGCGGCACCAATAGTGGAAAAAACATAGCCAGTTACTATTCCCCATAGAATAATCCAAATAGGATTAGCTTCCAATCCTGAAAATGGAAAATGCATACGCTTACCCCCATTCGATAAATTTTAAATAAGTTCACTCTCTCTTTTTTTTTGAGGGAACTCATAGGAGTATGTACCCCATTGTTTACTCCTACACAATTGGCGAGCGGCCTAATTCACCTCCCCACAGTATAGTTGTACTTGCCATTCCCTCGGGTTAGTATTAAAACCCGCCATATTGTTCCTTGTTTCGGTTAAAAGTGTGTTAATTTTGGATAAAGAATACGTTAAGCCTAAGAAAAGTATAGCAACTACTCACTGGCAATTATGTCATGTAGGTGACAATATTTATGGTATTCTTTTGACATAGTGCCTGTTAATGCATGAAAACACCACCTTTGCTTGCCCCCCCACCCCCTATTGAGAGTGACAAAAACAGGGGCATATTAATGTGCCCCTACAAAACAACGGTGTCTATTACTTTGAAGAAACTTTACTAATTGACTAAACCAACCAACTGTTTAATTTTCCAACGTCAGTAATACTGATTTCCCTATTTTCTATAACAATGCTGTTTTCCTGTTTAAACGTATTCAGTATAGTGGTTACCGTTTGCCTGCTTGTACCAATCATTGACGCAATCTCCTCATGTGTGAGACGTAAGCCTATCCGTATGGCATCACCCTCATCTGTTTTAACACCACAGCTATTAGCTAGCCGTAGAAGCATTGACGCAAGCCTGCCCGGCACCTGCAAACAAATCAGTTCATGGGACATGGCTTCAGATTCCCGTAGCCTTTCCGCTAATATCGTGGCCACCTTTAATGTCAAATCATGGTGTTCATGTAATATCTCATTGAACTGATTATTTGTTAAGTGCACTAAACTAACTTCCGTTAAAGAAGAAGCAAAACACATACGCTCTCCTTGGTTGAGAGCCTCCGCCAATCCGATTAGTTCCCCGGGATTCCTGATATTGCCCACTGTCACTTTTCTACCCTCGGTATCCAGGCGGTAGTTTTTAACCCAACCTTCTTCGATGAGGTACACCCTATAAGCAAGGTCCCCCGCCGCAAAAATGATGTGGTTTTTGGGATAACGGGCCTTTATGCCTACATCACGAATATACTGTAGGTCTTCTTCCCCCAATGCTGTCTTTTTTTTGTCCCCCATACGGTAAGATAGCCCCCTTTTAAAAAAACCCGCTTCAAAAACGGGTTTGGTTTCCTTGAAATGGCGTCCCAGGGAGGACTCGAACCCCCGACTCACGGCTTAGAAGGCCGTTGCTCTATCCTGCTGAGCTACTGGGACTTGGAGCGGGTGATGGGAATCGAACCCACGTACCTGGCTTGGAAGGCCAGTGCTCTACCATTGAGCTACACCCGCACTAATACCATAAGCTATTATTTTTATCCACCATCTAACGTGTTATATTATAACCAAAAATAATTGCTAAGTCAAAAACATTTTTAAAATTTCCACAGCCCTCCTCATGGCCTGACCGCGGTGGCTGATCTCATTTTTTAGGGCAAATTCCATTTCCGCAAAAGTCTTTTTGTACTTGGGTATATAAAACAAGGGGTCATAACCAAAACCACCCTTGCCTGCCGGTTTTGTTGTTATCATACCTTCACATACCCCTTCAGTGGTATGAACCCTACCACCGACCTCGGCAATGGCCACTACACAACGAAAGCGCGCCGTTCTTTGTCCCTTCGGCACACCTTTTAGTAGGGCCAATAACTTTTCGTTGTTGGCCTTGTCATCGCATCCCTCGCCGGCGAAGCGTGCAGAATAAACACCGGGGGCGCCCTTTAAATAGTCAACCTCTAGCCCTGAGTCATCCGCCAGGGATAAAAGGCCAGTGAAATCTCCCGCCGCCTTTGCCTTCTTTACGGCATTTTTCTTAAAGGTGTCCCCATCCTCCGTGATTTCGGGAAAATCGGGGAAGTCCCTGATGGAAACCACCTCAAAATCCTTCCGGTTTAGCATCCCCCTGAGTTCTTTTATCTTTCCGTCATTTTCGGTTGCCAAAAAAATTTTCAATCCTGCCCCTGCCCTTCCAAAAAATCACCCAAAAGTTCTTGTTGGTAGTCGACTATTGCTTTTATACCTTCCTCGGCCAATTCAAGCATATCCACAGCCTCTTTTTTGGAAAAGGTGGACTCCTCGCCGGTGCCCTGGATCTCTATTATATTTCCTGATCCGGTCATAACTATATTCATATCGACCTCCGCACTAGAATCCTCCTCATAGCAAAGGTCCAAAATTTTGGTGCCTGCAACCCTGCCTACGCTAATGGCAGCCACATAATCCGACACCGGAACATATTTTATACTCCCTCTTTCCACTAGTTTCAGAATAGCATCAACCATTGCCACAAAGGCACCGGTAACAGATGCGGTGCGAGTCCCCCCATCGGCTTGGATCACATCGCAGTCTATCCAGATTGTCCTTTCCCCCAACGCCTTGAGGTCAACTACCGCCCGCAAAGATCGCCCGATAAGCCTTTGGATCTCGTATGTGCGCCCCCCTCCCCCGGGCGGCTTCCCTGGGCATACGGATCCCGGTAGATCTGGGTAGCATACCGTATTCGGCGGTTATCCATCCCCTCTCCTGCCCTTTTAAAAAGGGCGGCACCTGCTCCAAAATACTTGCCGTGCAAATTACCCTAGTATCCCCAAGTTCAATCAAGACCGAACCCTCGGCATGTTTGTTATAGTCTTTTGTAATAACCAAGGGCCGCATCTCATAAGATTCCCTGCCGTCAATCCTTCCCATATCTTACCTCCTCAGTTTAGGCACCTTAAATACACTTCCCTCGCTCGCTTTCTCTATACGTGGCTCATCTTCGCTAACTTCCAGCCATCCGGCGATTGCCCGGCGGTACAGCCTGTCAGTGTCGTACTCGGGGAAAAAATGTGTAATCACAAGTTTTCCAACCCCGGCCTCCGCGGCTAACCGGCCCGCCTGTCGGGCCGTTAGATGAAAATCACCAAGATAATCCAGATCCTGATCAAGGCCGCTAGCCTCACATAGAAACAAACCCGCCCCGGAAACAAGTCTCACCAAGCCTTCAAAATACCCCGTGTCGGCGGAGAAAATAAACTGGTCAATTGCAACGGCGTATGTAGGTATAGGGTGCTTTACGGGGAAAAAACTAATCTTTAAAGAGCCAATTTCATTATTCTTCCCTAAATTTTCGATTTTACTTATCTCAAAGGCCTTCGTTAAACAGGACAACTGCCCAAAGGCCGTATCCGGTTCACCGGGAAGATAGAGCCTGAGAGGTCCCGTCCTTCGGCCTGTTTTTCGAGCATATTCCACGGCATGCCGCAAACAAAATAAATCCATATAGTGATCGGGGTGTAAATGCGTAATAACAGCGGCATCCAGGGAGTTGAAATCCGTATAGGAGGCGAGCTTCCCGAAAACACCATTTCCACAATCAAGCAAAACTTTTGTATCCTTGTCCTCCACCAGATAACCGGAACACGCGCCCCCGGCTATGGGGTAAGGGGACCAACACCCCAGTACCGTTACCTTTAATTCTTCCGGCTTATCATACACCACGCACACCCCTACACCAATTTTCGTTTTCCGCGCGGGCTGCCAGGCAGCATCCTATGGCCCCGGCGTATTCGGGGTTTTCCGGGACAACAACACCGGTACCCAATCTCTTTTTAATTATGGTTACTAAGGCCTCATTATAGGCAACCCCACCCGTAAAAACAAGCGTCTTGCTTTTTAGATTCACCAGCATAGGGCGTATGCGTTTAAAGATGGTAAAATTAACCCCCGCTGCCAGTGACGGAATGGCATGCCCTTCAACCATTTTCCCGATAAGTTCAGTTTCCCCGAATATTGCACAGGTAGCACTCAGCTTCACCGGGTCGTGATGATACTTACCCAGATCTCTAATGCTTAAACCCAAAACAGAAGCCATATTTTCAAGGTATCGTCCGGTGCTAGCAGCGCACTTATCATTGGTTTGAAAGTCTGCCATCCTGCCGCCCCTAACTAGGGCAACCTTGGAATCCTGACCACCTAAATCCAGTAGGGTAAAATCCAAAAGACCCGTTTTGAACACGGCCCCTAGCACATGTGCCTTTATCTCGGAGATAACACGGGCACCTTTCGTTTTCACAGTTTGGCGGCCATACCCCGTTGTAACCAGTGAAGTTACACCGGCAATACCCAATTTGTCCAGATTTACCACGAGCTCACCACCGGATATCCTTCCGTACTGGCGGTAAAAATCCACGGTTACAAACCTTTTAAATTGAAATAGATCTTTACCTTTCAGCAAGGCAACCTTAACGGTACGACTTCCCAAATCAATACCACAATACATTTTTTCACCTCAATATTTCTAAAAAAGCATCAATCCGCATACGCGTTCGTGCATCCAATTTATTTGGCCTGTCGCCCTCAATGGTCAGCACCGGACACTTCAACCTCTCACGCACGATGAGATCCTCGATTTGTCGGTAGCAAAAACTTTGGGCGTAATGAATGACACCATCAATTTTCCTTTTCTTTAGCTCCCGTTCTATGTCCTCTAATCTGTAAAATATACCGTGGGGGTATGAATACATACGATACTGTTCGACAATATTGTCCACATCGAAAGGCATGGTAAACTGGCGTTGAGTTTCGTTAAAGACCACCCGGGCATCCTGGCCTTCCAAATAATCATACAAGTCATCCACGATCGGAGGAACGCCGATATAGGCCAACCTCAACTCTTGACCCCTCGGCGATGTCTCGAGGGCCCCGGCAAGGAAATCCTCCGTGTCCTTTTTGAACATCCATGGATCGCCGTTAAAATCACTACAGCTAACCTGGAATAGGTGGTTGTCCCAACCGCTGACCTTGTTTGCCAACCAGGTTAGTTCATCTAGCTGCCATACCTTTTTGCGTACCTCCTGCAACTCCACCCTAACCTCCTCCACTTGCTTCCAAGTAACCCCGAAGAAGGACATGAGCTTTTCGATTTGCAACGACAGCAAATCGTAATCGCGGTCGTAGGGGAAGGCAAAGGGGATTATATCAAATCCTTTTAGTTCCAGCGTTTCCATCAAGGCATGGGTATTACTGCAGTCACCCTGCGTAACGGCTATTACAGTGTTTAACCCCTCGAGCCTGAGGGCAGTGCCATATAATCCCTTAATCCACGAGCAAATATTGCGTGGGTAACCCGCTAGCTCCGCATCCTCGATGTAACTACCCGGATCATCATCTGTGATAAACACATTGTTTAAGTCGACCGGAATCCAACCCGCGGCATAAACTACCTCCATCGGTATGGTAGTAGTTATACCCACTTTTTTCACCTGGAAACAACCCCTCTTGTAGACATTTTTAAATCAACCCTTTTCACCACAGGTATGTTTGAACCCAAAAACCTTTGCGCCCCCTCTTGAAAGGCCTTTGCGTCCCCACTGACCCAATATTCATGTTCCGGTCTTTTGGGGCAATCGTTTAAAAGGCCGAGCCGCAACATTTCCTTGTATGCCTCTTGCACAGTTGATTTTGCCGGATCTATGACCGCTATGTCCGGACCCAGGATGGCCCGTATTGCCTTTAGGAGAAAAGGGTAATGGGTACACCCAAGAACCAGTGTATCTATTCCTTCCTCCATAAGGGGAGTAAGGTATTCCTCCAACACCTGCCTTGTTTCTTGCCCCGTCCATTCCCCCGATTCTACCAGGGGAACCAGCTTAGGTGTGGCCGTACAAAATACCTCCATCCGCCCCCTGTTTATTTCACCGGCAACCTCACGAATCGCCAGTTCATAGGCCCCGCTTTCGATGGTGGCCCTGGTAGCAATAACACCGATTTTGTTGGTTCGCGAGGCATCCACTGCCGCCCTGGCCCCTGGGCGAACAACCCCTATCATGGGGATGCTAAAAAACCGCTTAACATAATCCAGGGATACAGAAGAACTCGTATTACATGCGAAGATAATATACTTTACCCGGCGTGTGATTAAAAAATCTATAATTTCCTCGGCAAAGCCCCTCAACTGGTCCGGTGATTTTGATCCGTAAGGTACATTTGCGGTATCTCCAAAATAAACAATGCCCTCACAGGGCATACTCGCGAAGACCTCCTTTGCAACCGTCAAACCGCCGATTCCTGAATCAAAGAGGCCCATGGACATCGCCATTGATTTGGTCACTGTCAATTTACGCTCCCCTTCTTATTGAGAAATGCATACAACGGATCCCTTACCCATTATAAAAAAAAACTAGACCTGTAGTCTAGCCTAAAACAACAAACTGTTGTAATATCTATATTAAAATAAATCATTTTCGTGTCTATTTACAAAAATAATAACCTAAACCCCTCGTTATGGCCTGGGCGGCCTGTTCCCTGAAGCCTTCATCTTTCAACAACTTTTCTTCCTCTGGGTTGGATATAAAACCTATCTCCAACAAAACTGCCGGCATAACGGTTTCACACAGAACAGCAAACCTAGCCTGGAAAAGACCCAAATCAGCCAACCTAAGGGTTTCCGCTAGTTCCGTTTGAAGGCTGTTGGCCAGTTTTTTCCGTTGTTGCACCCTTTCGTAGGTATCCTTGGGAGGGGAATAATAATAGGTCGACATCCCCCACTTGTCGGGGTGTTCGTTTGAGTTTATATGGATACTCACAAAGACATCCACACCCGCATTATTTGCCATATTAGCCCTGTCTTTTTGCCCCACGGCGGTGTTACCCGTGCGGCTCATGTATACTGTGGCACCCTGCTCCCTCAATAGACTCGCAGTCCGATTGGCGATATCCATGGTCACACTGCTTTCATACAGACCGGTCGGCCCAATCGCACCGGGATCGTTCCCACCATGCCCGGGATCAAGGAAAATGGTCTTCCCCAGTAAGGCACCCCTTAGGTCGGGGGTAAATACTTCCAAGACCAACTCCCTGTGAGCATCCAGTTCGGAAACCAGATAATGAGCCCTACCGTTCAAATCAAGCACAACACGAAGGCGGCCGGAGTTGCCATCCAACCAACCGGTCCTTAAAGTGCCCACCGGCCCCTTATTTATCTCAATACTTTCCGGCAGGTCCCTGTTGGAATCATCAGGGGATTTTTCAAGTGTCAGATCCACAACCAGTCGGTTCGGGTCGGTTAGGGTGAAAATATTGTGGTCAATTTTCCCCGAGGATCTCAGGGATATCACCGCCCTGTCGCCAACTTGGTTAACCGCCATGGATAAGGTAGCTGTTCCCTGTTCCGGGGATTCAAAACCCCCTCCCCTGGACACCTCCGGTGGCAGATCCAGGAGCCACCCCGCAACCCAGCCCGATCCCCTTGCAAGGTCCAGTCTGTACCATTCCCCGGATCTTCCGCTAACCGCAAAACTGTCACCCTTGTCGACCATGGCTATAACCCGATAATCTGTTCCCGGTCCGCTCCGCACATTGACATTGGTGGCGTTAACCACTGCAATCCTCCTGCCATCGGCAAGGCTGCCCTTTGTACCACCTTCCGGATTTCCCGTATTGGTATCTGTAACAGGTACGGGATCCGGTGTCGGATTGGGCAAAGGGTCGGGGTTCCTATCGGGCATTGCGGCCCTTTCCCCCTCGTCCTTAGTTGGTCGCTCCTGCTTTGGGGGATCCTTGATTTTGATTAACCAACCGGCCACCCAGGCCGTCCCCCCGGCGACCGACAGCTTGTACCAATCGCCTGATTTTGCAAGCACGGGGAAAACATCCCCCTTATTAACCTTACCAACAACCTTATAGGCAGTTCCCGGCCCGAAACGTAAATTCACGTCCGTGGCGTCCACCACCGCCGAACAAACCGCGGCATTGACTGACAACGGGCCACCTGTGATACCGGTTGAGGGTTGCACAACAGTCGAACCCGCCCCATCATCTTTTATTTTTAAAAATTCGCCGCTGACCCAGGCCTGGCCACTTTTTAACTGAAGTTTGTACCAACCCTTATCCTCGGACAAAACCGGGTAACTTTCACCGAAATTAACTTCCCCCACTCTATCGTAAGACGTACCGGGCCCCGTGCGGGCATTAACATGTGTACCATCGACCAGGGCTGTTTGGCCGGCCTCTGCCGGTTCAATAACTTGTCCCAAACAACAGAAAATCAGACTGACCATAACAAAACACAACAAAAAGATTGATCCTCGGGACAAAACAGTAACTGACGACATAAAATACTTCCTTTCGAGGTTGGTTATCGCATAAATTCTACAAATTTCCCCGAAAGTCCTGCAAAAAATACCGGCAATGCCGGTATTTAATCCGTTGAAGCCGCCTTGACTAGGCTTGGATTTCTAGTTAAAGGATCAGAAATATTGGCGTGGCCGGCGAGGGTCTCCTGTTTCTGGCCATCTACCAAGATTTGGACCTCATCAACCGTTGGGAACTGAGTAAGGGTGTTAACTATTGAATAAACCGTTAAAGTTTCCCCTAAAAATCCACCCCAGTGTTCCGTTTTGAGATCACCGCTGAAATCAACGATAGCAAGGCCGTCTTTTATATTTATATCCTGCAATACAGTACCCAAGGGTATGGTTGCATAAAGCCCTCCCTCTGCTTCCGGCCCATTTATCAACTCATTTATAGTAGCCTTGGCAATACCCTCAACCTTTGGAATCTGTTTTTGTTCCGCAACAAGATCCCCGTCCTCATCACTAAAATAAAGCACTATATCTATTGTTTCCGCGGGGTCGGACATTACCACGGTTGCATTATCCGAACCCAACAGAAACTGCTCCTCACCGGCAAAATCATGGTCTTGGAAATCCTTATCCCCACCAAGGTAGGGCAATGATTTTTCCTCGGTTGCACACCCGGATAAGAGAACCATGAAAAGAAAAACAACAAAAACAAATTTAACCGCCACGGGTTTTTTCCCCATGCCTGCTCACTCTCCTTTATTAATGGTTTGTCCTGCAATAAATATATTCCCTCAACCCTACTTTTATAACCCTGGCCTGGGAATAAAACCTCAGCTTTAACCAAATAATTAGAGTGTCGGCCTGTAACGGCCCAATGGGTAAACATAGAATTGGGAGGCTATAACCGATGAGGATAAACAATAAAATATCAAGGGTGTTCCTTGCCTTTTGCCTTATTGCATTGGTCTACACCTATCCGGCCCCGGCTTGGCCATCCACACCGCCAACCAAGCCACCAAAAGGGGAGGTAACCATCGTCATTGATGCAATCAACCGCCAGCTAACTGTTTTCTCCGATGGTGAGCCCCACAAACAATATCCCTGTGCCGTGGGGACAAATGACACCCCAACACCTGTTGGTAATTGGGAAATAAAACGAAAATCCCTAAACTGGGGAACGGGGTTTGGAACAAGATGGCTAGGGCTTAACGTACCCTGGGGAATCTTCGGTATTCACGGCACCAACAAGCCCGGGTCCATAGGGTCATTCGCCAGTCATGGGTGTATACGTATGTTTAATACGCACGTGGAGGAGATTTACCCCTGGGTTTCCGTGGGCACTCCGGTAATAATTGTCGGGAACCCGTTTGGTAACCCGGGATGTACCCACCGCACCCTCCGCAATGGGGGAAAAGGATCAGATGTTATGGAGATACAGAGAAATTTAAAACGGCTCGGGTATTATAATGGGGTAACCGACGGGATCTTTGGCGGCGGTACGGAAAAAGCCGTAATACAATTCCGTAAAGACAACAATTTGCGTCATGACAACTGTATTGACGAAAACTGCTATAAACTCTTGGGCCTGTGAGTCAGCCAACAAGGTTACAATTTATGAGGCCTTGGCTTCCTTTAAAAATGACCCGACCAGTGCCGCCGGAATAGGCAAGGAAATTAACAAGTACATAACTGTTGTTATACCATAGGCATCATATAGGAACCCAAGGGCACCGACCCCCAGACCCCCAATTCCAACGCCAAAACCCAGCATTAGGCCGGAGGCTAGGGCCGCACTCCGGGGCAGCAATTCCTGGGCCGTAACCACTGTCACGGAAAAAGAGGCAAGCAATGATGCACCGGCCAAAGTAAGAAATACGTAACTCAAAAAACCGCCGGTTGTCATAAACAGATAAAACAAAGGAGTAGCTAAAATTAACGAGGACACAATAACCACCTTGCGACCATAGATATCCGATAGGGAACCGCCAATCATACCGCCGATTGCCCCGGCGAACAACATCAAAAAGACAAGCCAGCTACTAGCTATTTCGCCCAACTCTCTAGATTGGAGGTAGGTGAAAAGGAAGGATACCAGGCCGAAATAAGTCACCGAACGAATAATAACCACCAAAACAATTTTTAACACCTCGGAAGCTTTCGGAGATATACTGTCGACAAATTTTTGCCAAGTCAAATCCCCGGCCCTCCTGTTGGACACGCGGGGGGCAGAAGTTAACAACAGAACACTAACGAGCACACCGGGGATAGCCAAGAAAGGGGTGGCACTCAGACCATATTTTAAGATGAAGGGGACAATTATCACCGGTGTCAAGGCATAGCCTATATTGCCCGCAGCCATAAAAATCGATTGAAATAAGCCCTTACGCTGTCTGCTTAATGATGACACCATGGCCGATGCTTGAGGGTGAAAGGCCGCCGTACCGAAACCGGCCAAAACCGTAACAATAAATAAAACTACATAAATATTGATAAGGCCGAACAAGCCCAGAAAAATGGCCATCCACAAGGTTCCCACATAGACAAGCCATCTTTTATTCTTCAAATCAACAATATAGCCAAAAATAGGCTGGCTGACCGATGAGGTAAAGGTAAAAGCCGATATCAATACAGTCACCTTGGTTACGGGCAATCCGGCCAGTACCAAAAAAGGCAACAACTGGGGAATATAATTCATGTACCAATCATTTAATAAATGAGCCAAAGAAAGCACCGATAGTTGAAATCGCCTGTTTTCCTGTTTTAATATCGCACTAACTGTAGACATACTGTTACTATACTCCTTTAAATTCTTCTTCCATGATCATTCCGTTTCCGTGGACCTTGCGGCCCGAGCAGGCCTTCTCCTTTTTTTACGCCTGGCGGCAAGCCTGTCCGCCTGTTGTTTTTTTAAATACGGCACAACCGTGGACACGTAAACAAAAGATATGAGAAAACCAATAACAATATTAAAGGCTGCGGCCATCTCCGTGGTCAACACAGCTATAGCAAGACCACCGAAAACAATCGAAGTCAATACCGGAATCACAGGCCCTCCTTTTACAAGATAAGGCCTGTCGGCCTCGGGTTCCCGTTTTCGAAGAACTAAAACAGCCGCCCCCGCCAAGGTGTAAACAATGGATTCCATCGCCGCCGCCATATTTACTAAAACCAGATAACGACCGGTAAACAGCACTACAATGGAAAGAACAACACCAACTCCAAACAGGGTGAGTATAGAAACCCAGGGCGTAAGAAAACGCAAACTGATTGTGCTAAACACCTTGGGCAAAATATTTTCGCGGGCCGAGGCATACATGAAACGGGAAACACTGATCAAACCGGCGTTAAAAGTTGTAAAAGTCGCAGCAAGGCTCAAAATCAAAACCCAAACAACCCCGGGCTTACCAAGTACTGTTTCGGCAAAAATAAAATGTGGGATTGGTGAGGCCACAAGAATATCCTTGGGTACCGCGGAGGTCATTGCAACTGTAAATAGAGCGTAAACAATACTGAGCATGCCTATCGCAAGCATCATACCCCGGGCAATATACTTGTTGTCGGTAACCTCCTCGGCCAATGGTGTCACCCACTCAAAGCCTACAAACAAAAAAACACCTAATGCCACCGCGTTGACAAGCCCCTCAATATCCCCGGGGGTTGCCAGAGCGGTAAAGGTAACCTTGTGTGTTGTAAAAGCCAGAAAAGCCATTAATAGCAATGACAATATCATACCATAAGTTAAAACATCTTGAAAACCCCCGGCTAGTTTTACACCCCTAATGTTAATTGTTGCCACCACTGAAATCAGGAGAAGGATCCAAACTAACGGGGGAATTGCAGGTAAAACCTCGTGCAATATACTGGCAATAATATAACTCTCTGCACCTATAACCCCCATAATAACTGCCATATACAGAAGCGATACCGTAATGCCGGTCTTGTCCCCAAAGGCACGGGCAAAAAAAAGCCTTATGCCGGCAGCAGAAGGTAATTGTCCATTCAGTTCTGAAAAACACATAGCGGCAAGCAAACACATAAATCCACTGATCATGATGGCTATCCATGCGGATTCACCCGCAACAAAACTAGCAACCTGCATCTGGGCCACAAAGGTGGAACTGCAAAAAGCCAAACCGGCCGCTGTTGCCACAATAGTTCTTACATTTAAAACCCTTTTAAATTGGGCCATCTTACTCACCCCAAATCATGAGGGAAACAAAATCCAGCCGTAAAACATCTTCCTCAGTGCCGAGTATTTTTAGCGTCCCATCCATGTAAGGTTCGGTGGGAGTAATGTCACCATAAAAAAGATCCGCCAAGGTTTCGCTGTCGGAAATTACGGTCATTTCCTGGCTGCTGGGTGCGCCATCCTTCAGGCTTACAACCCCGTCCTTGAGCACCAATGTATGTTCTGAGTTTACATCGGTGGCTTTCACAAGCACTACCCGATCCCAGTCCTTATTCATAACACGTAGTTTTTCATTTCCATTATAACCCTTGCAAAAGACCTCTAAGCTTTCCCTTATTTCATCGTGAGTAGCCATTTTAACCCTCCTAATTTAATTTCACAATGCGTGGCTTAAATTGCAATTTATCTATAATATAGTGGTAGTCATCCGGTGTAATTTCATCACATTTTTTGCCCAATATAGCCACCATAACCCCTTCAATAACATTTGTCCCAAAAGAACGACCATTAAACTCCGGGGTAGTGGTAACAAGATAGGAAGCACCTCTTTGCCGAAACAACTCAACATCGTTTTCCGTCACCGTATTGGTGATAATAACCTGGCCGTTAAGTTTTTCGGGTAAATACTTCCTGATATAATGAAAGTCACCCGCAATCACCTCCGCCTCCTGATAAAAAGGTTCAAACCTTTCCGCCTTTTTAATATCCAGGTCCGTTTGTTTATCACCCACCGGATAAAGCATCTCGAAGGGGAGCTTAACCATTTCGGGAAGAAGTTTCCTTGCAAACTCTTCCAACTCCTTGACGGATTTTATACCGTAGGGTATACCGGCAGCAAATATGAGATCCCCGAAGGTTACATCGTAACCCGCCTCTTCCATGGCCTCGGCCATTCCAAAACGATCGGCCGCACTGACCATTAATATTTTAGCACCCTTGGGGAGCAGGTCCGTGTTATCAATGAGATACTTAACTGTCACACGTTCCAATGTATTTTTTAACCCACTCCCGTCAACAACCGGGGTCTTTTTAACAGAATCCATAAGTTTCAGACCATCAACGAATGCATAACGTTTTTTTGCCACATAAACATACACGTCGATACCGCCGAGCCCAATGGCATCTTAACTGCCTTGCCAACATCACCATCAACACCAACACGGGAAATTTCAAACTGTTCTCCTAACAGTTCCGCTTGCACTTTGTGATTCCTTGTGGAGGAACCGAGGCTTACGCTGACGACTTTTTTCATATAAGGAACACCCTCGTTTCTGTTGCATTCATACGGCCTTCAACCATTTTAACCAAATTAAACTAAAATTACAAGCAACTTTAGGATAAATTTGCACACTTTTGTGCACAGGACTAAAAAAGCCCTCGGGAAAAAAGGCATGGTTTTTATCTGTTTGGAGTTTTATACCTTACCTCCATGTTGTTCTATTATATTTACCACCTTTTGTATATCCTCTTTAGGCACTACAGCCAACAATAAAAACGGGCCCATGTCAACCTCATCGTAAGTGTCGGCCATACCGCTTGCCGCCGGGTCAGTACTCAAAAGAACACGTCGATCAGTATCGGTTGTACTACTTGTGTCGGCGGAGTAGAGTGTCAGGCCAGTTATAGTCTTGGCCCCACCGGCCACGGGATTATTGATTTCACTGTCCAACTCTACCCCAAATTTTGACACACGGTCAATGTGTACCGTTTCAAAACCGGCCGCCATCAACTCTTGGGCCGCCCCCTTTGCTTTACCCCTAGATTCAAAATAAGAAAATACAGAATGTTCACCACGTTCAAGCCTGGTCATGTATATCACGCCCCCTTGAGGTTAATATCCCCCCAAAGAAGGTAAAAAATAAGGGGCTACCTACCACTAAGTCCCCCGACAAAGGCCAAGACATTGCGACCCAAAACATCATGATTGTAGCCACCTTCTAAAACCCCGAAACAACCGCCATTGTTGCGCTGGGCGGCTTCCCACATCAGTCTGCCCATAAAAGTATAATCTTCTGTTTTTAAAAGCCCGCCCCAGTCTTTTTCATGATCGTCAAATCCGGCGGAAGCGGCAATCATGTCGGCGTCTGTTTTGGCAAGTGCTTTTTCAACCTCCCGAAGATACGCTTTACGTCCCCGCCTTGACGGGTTTAAGATTGTAACATATTCTTTTTCACCCAAAAGGTTTACATTGCCATCCCCAAAATGTAAATCAAAGTCTAAAATAAATGCCTTTTGTATTTTTCCCTTATGTTTCAATTTCTCTAATGCTATGGCCATGTTGTTGAAATAACAAAACCCCCAAGAACTGCTTGCCGATGCGTGATGCCCCGGTGGTCGAACTAAAGCAAAGCAGGGTTCCTCTAAGGCAATTTTGGCCGCCTTAATTGCACCCCCTGCGGCCAGTGCGGAAATGTCATACAAACCTTCCCTGTCGACGGATTTTACATGTCTTTCCGTGTGTAGCCTTAGAATATCCTCCAAAGTTGCTTTTTCCGGCTCGACAAAAGTAACATTGCCTCTCAGAGCGATTTCAACTGCCCGAATTCTCCCGGCCGCCGCCGCGGGATCATTAGTATAAATATCATTAAAGGTTTCGTGATAAACTACCTTCATATACATCCCTCCCCCCTTTACGCGGCACAAGGCCGCCTACATTTCACAAAAGGCCACTCCAACCAAACCCGGACCGGTATGTACAACCATACCCGGACCCATTTCGGCAATAAAATCCTCAATTATCTCTGTCTTCTTATAACCGAGTATTTTGTCCTTCACATCTTTGGCCTCCGCTTCCGATGCACTGTGGGCAACCCCCAATTTAACTCTCTTGCCTTGGGTTAATTCCTTGAAGACTTCCACTATTTTATCCAGTGATTTCTTCCTGCCGCGAACCTTGGCGTATGTATAGTATATACCCTCATCATTGATGGATATTATGGGCTTTACGTTTAAAATTTTACCCAAGGTACCCTCAACTTTTCCAATCCGGCCACCTTTAATAAGATACTCAAGGGTTTTTACCACAAAAAAACCTTTATTCTGTCACGCATACCTTTTATAACTTCAACTATGTATTCGAAACCCTGCCCTTCCTTGATCATAAAGGCCGCCTCCCGGACCAAAATTCCCAGTGCTACCGACAGGCATTTGGAATCTATTATTTCCGAAGTTATGGATAGAAACTGTTTGGAAGCATTCAACACAATCTCATATGTTCCGCTTAAACCACTGGATATATGTAAGGCAATAACATGTGTAAAACCTTCCTTCTCCAACTCCTCGAACAGCTCTGTAGCCTCCCCCAATGAAGGCATTGAAGTCCTGGGAAGTTCATGCTCCATTCTTTTACACACATAAGATGGTTCTACATTAACCCTGTCAATGAATTCCTCCTCCCCAAAGAGCACCTTGAGAGACAAAAACCTAATATTGTGCTCTTTTAAAAATTCCGAGGATAAATCACAGGTGCTGTCAGTGATCAAGGCAATCTTTTCCGCTTGCATTCGACCCCTCCTATTATTTTGAATTGTAAAACAAATTTCGACAGCTAGGCCGTCTTTCCCTTTAATAGAAAGTTAACAGATGAAAATAAGAAACCGCCACCCCGACAGTACCCGAGGCGACGGTTACAATCTCTGCAATACAATATGGTGCGCCTGGCAGGAATCGAACCTGCGCACCCGGCTCCGGAGGCCGGTGCTCTATCCCCTGAGCTACAGGCGCCAGTATCGTTTTCCCTTCCCCAATAATTGATGGCAAGGGGAAGGTTTCCATTTTATAATACTAGCACAAAGGGATGTTGATTGCAATATTTGCGCCTAGAATCTGCCCTAGGATTTGGGTTTAAATTCATCAATCAGGATGTTTTTATCCATACGCCCCAACACGATAGACATGACCCCAAGGGCAAGATTTAGTAGCGCAAAGGCGATGTACACATAGCTAAAGGCAGTCCATTCCTCAAGAAATACAACCACTGCCAGCAAGGCCGCCGCCGCAAAATACAGCACTGATTTTTTCGAATCGTTATAGAAAACTCTCAGGCCTAAAGCCCGGCCGGCACTGTTTTTATCCTTTTCCTCCTGAATAAGACGGTCAATTTTGTCCTCGGAAGGGAAAATATCAGCCCCAGCCCGGCGTGCCAACTCCATGAGCACTTCCCCATCTATTAAGTTCAAAACAAATCTGCCATCTAGGCTTTTTGCAAGATCATAAGCCCTGTGATTGAATTTGCCTGTTGTAACAAAAACACCTTTTTTACAGTCCCTTTCGGCCAAACTACCGATAAATTCCCTGATATAGGCCTGTCCGATTTCCGTGTCTGGGTCCTTGGAAAAACTGCATTTAACAGCCACGGCATCCCCACGGTAAAGCCCCTCCAAGTCGATACCTTGATCGTTGCCGCCGGCCTCGCTATCGCCCCTGTTTAGCAAACGCAAATTTGTAAAACCATCCTGCTCAGACAGGACCGTGGCGACCAGGGTGTTAAATTCCCTGCCGTGATCAAGCCCCAGGATTGCCTTCATACAGTTTTCGCCCGCAAGAAAATACCTGTGATGAAGCTGTGCCCTTTTACGCTGCCTGTCGGACACCAATCTAAAAATACGTGCCTCAATAAAAATTAAAATCGCTGCAATCGCCAAACCCGCGACTAGGTTTTGAGTGGATGCCATAACTAAAACAGTCGTAATAAGCCCAACTAGAAATAAGAAGCCGTAATAATCGATGAATCTTGCAAGGCGTCCCCTATTATCGGTCCGGGGCTTGCGGTAATACCTAATATAATCTTCCATTTATACCCCTCCGGGCTAAGTATTACCGCCACCCGGCTTTTATATACAAAAAAAAACCCCTATACCGGGGGTTTATGTACAACTCATCTAATCTTCTGGTGTTTCCTCCACGCCCTCAATATCTGTTGTTTCGGGGTTTGCAGTCGGAACAACAGACATGCCGTCAGGATCGAATCCAAAGACGGGATTACCCGCACAGGCCCTCAGTAAGGCATATAAAGCAACGAAACCGAAGGGGATGGAAAGGGCAAGCCACATAAATTTATTTCGCCCTTTCTGCCGGGCAAAATCATAGCTGAGGAAAATACTCAAGCCCCAAATGAATAAAAGCAAATAAATTACCGGATGCAAAATTACCCTCCTATTCTACTGGCCCGTCAATTATACCAAATAAGCCACATATATTATTATTCTAGACCTGTTTAATGAATTCCTCCACAAAATATCGGCATCTACAAATTACCTTTAATGCCCCACAAATTTGTAGGTTTCAAATTCCTTATCCCGGTTAGAAAATTTTCCCTCATCCTAGGGTAAAACGCGGACATGTATTCGATTAATTCCCGCGCTTCTTCCCTTTTTGTTTTCCCATCAACAGGACAAGGATTTTTAAAGAACGGTATATCCTCCTTATTTACCAATGTCCCTATCCTATCCTTGGTCAAAAAAATCATGGGTCGGATAACCGTAATCCCCGTCCTGTCAAGATAGGTCCGGGGTTGAAAGGTCCTTAGTTGGCCCGTATAAAACAGACTCATAAAAAAGGTTTCAATCACATCGTCAAGATGGTGGCCAAGGGCAACCTTGTTGCAACCTTTTTCTAGGGCCGCTTCGTTGAGGGCACCGCGCCTGAGTTTTGCGCAAAGGGCACAAGGGCTTCTTTCCTCCCTGTACTTGAATACTATTTCCCCGATACTTGTGTCAACTAGGTTAAACTCTATCCCCTGCTCCCGGCAATATTTTTCAATTACGGAGCAATCCACTTCCCAACCAAGGTGAACAAAAAAGGCCTTCAGGGTGAAACTTACAGGAATCTTCCGCTTGAGATGGATCAACAGGTGCAATAACGCCATACTATCCTGGCCGCCGGACATGGCAACAGCGATAACATCCCCCTCACGGATCATCTTGTATTCATAAACTGCACGTTTAACCTCTGGCAAAACGTACACGGTGTATGGTTTTTTCATACTTACCCTGCCCCCTTCCTGTGCTAGATACGCCCCCAACCTTTTACTCGGGTAATCAGTAAATTAGGATAGCGCACGCTATCACTTAGGAAAAATCGCCGCATATCCGCATCCCAGGTAACCGTATAATCGAGGTCCCCGGCTAAAAGGTGAAGGGGTATATAACTTTTCCCGTCAATAACCTCTATATTTTCATCATCCACTGAGTATGACAGATATCGGCGGGTGAGGAAAGATGTCACTACTATTTTGCGAGATACTTCCTTCCAATAAACCCCCAGGCCGGGAATAGATTTGGTAATTTCCCTCAAGGGAACCAAAATCCTCTTGTCCCCATGGCGTAAAATCACACTTTCCTTTATGGGAAGTTTTTTTCCGTTAAAGTAGATTTCAACAGTAAAATCGGGCTTGCTTTGATAATCATAGACCACCCGGGAAATGTATCTGATTACCCCAAAGGCTTCAGCCGCGGAAGGTACATTTTTGGAAAAAACGGATATTATGTAAGGTCTCGTCGGGTGTTCAATAAAACCGACATCATTATAAGTACCGGTGGGCGGCCAACTTCCTATTTTATGTGCAACCTGTGTACCCCTTGGCAAGGATGCCGGGATACTCTCATTGAATACCGTATTATAAAGGTGATCCATCAGTATCCCGCCTAATATGGGCTCATTTGCCGTAAAAAGAAGCATCTCAAACATATAATTGGCCATATCGAGGGGACAGGTGGTATTGCTAAAATTATCAACAACCCTACCACCCAGGTCCCTCATAAAATCCTTCACCTTGGCCCTTCCAAGGTAACCCAAAAGCATATTGGTTGCCACATTGTCACTGACGACTATCGATTCCTTCAACAAACGATTTACCGTATAGCTTGACCCAAAAGGTTCATTTTGTAAAACACCAGTCCCGGATTCAAAATGGTCCTCCAAGTATACCAACCGATCATTAAACCCAACCCGCCCCTCCTTGACCAGGTTCAGCAAATAAAGGCCTATCGGTAGCTTTACCGTACTGGCCGCATGAAACACCTCACACTCATTTACCCCAAAACCGGAACCAGTGCCTATATCCGTCACGTAAACACCGTATGTTCCCTTTTTGTATTTGAGGTAGCTTTCCAGCCCCTGTTTTAACGTTCCGTAGTAAATGCCGGAACCTCCCTGATTCGCCAAAGCAGTTGCGGGAAATACTAACACAGCCAGGATGAGGCCAAGCAATATTTTGCACAGGACATATATTCGGAACACTTTTACCCTCCAGTGGTAATTAATTTATATTTATTGTTTCCTTATTTAACCACCTTTTCCTGCATAATTATAACAGACCATATTAAAAAGAAGGAATTATCCCTAGGTATTAAGAAAATACCCAACATCGAAATTAATTGGGAGGCTTAAAATATGCTTTATGAAAGTACCAGGGGAGCCTGCAAATCGGTTACGGTAGCGGAAGCCATAAAATTGGGCATTGCCCCCGACGGAGGCCTGTTCGTGCCGGAGGCTGGGGCGAATATTCCCATCAAACGTATTGAACAAATGGCCGACTTAAACTATGTTTCACGCACGGTAAATGTTTTAAAACCCTATCTTGCCGGCTATTCGGAACAGGAGCTGTATGACTGCGCCAGTGCGGCCTATAACCGGCAAAAATTCGATAACCCGGCCGTTGCCCCATTGCATATGCTTGAACCAAACCTACATGTGCTAGAATTATGGCACGGGCCAACCTGTGCCTTCAAGGATATGGCACTGCAAATTATGCCACACCTTCTGACCAGGGCACTAACTAAAACAGGGGAAAATAGTGAAATTGTAATCCTGGTTGCTACTTCCGGGGATACGGGGAAGGCCGCATTGGAAGGCTTTAAAGATGTCGCCGGGACCAGAATCATTGTCTTTTATCCGGAAAAGGGTATCAGTGAGATGCAGAGATTACAGATGGCAACCCAGGAAGGCGGCAATGTGGATGTGGTTGCCGTTAAGGGAAACTTTGATGATGCCCAAAACGGTGTCAAAAAAATGTTCACCGACAGAAGGCTAGGGGACAAACTACACAGCCTGGGCTATAAATTTTCCTCAGCCAACTCCATTAACTGGGGTAGGTTGGCACCGCAGATTGTCTATTACTTTTCATCCTACGCCGAGCTCATCAAAAGGGAAAGAATAACCACGGGGGAGAAAATTAACTTTGTGGTCCCCACCGGGAACTTCGGCGATATATTGGCCGGATATTATGCTTCCAAAATGGGTCTGCCGGTACGAAAACTCATTTGTGCTTCAAATGCCAATAACGTTCTAACGGATTTCATTCACACCGGCATTTACGACCGAAGACGTGATTTCAAAAAAACAATCTCTCCCTCCATGGATATCCTCATTTCCAGCAACTTGGAAAGATTGCTTTACGAGATAACCGACCACGACTCCGGCCGTGTAAAGGGGTGGATGGAAGGACTGGTTGAAAATGGGTTCTATGAAGTAGATGATAACACTAAAAAAGCAATCCAGGAGATCTTTTGGCCGGCTTACGCCAGTGACGATGAAACCTTGCAAACAATAGCGGAAACCTACCGCACCTACAGTTATACCATTGACACACATACTGCAGTTGGTGTAAATGCCTACGGCAAATACAAGAATATAACCGGGGACAATACCCCAACGGTGATTATATCAACTGCCAGCCCGTTTAAGTTCAACACCAGTGTCGCCAAGGCACTGTTGGGCGATAGGATTATCTCGAGAAGGAATGAATTTGAGCTACTTGAGATGCTTCAAAACAAAAGCAATCTACCCATCCCGAAGGGCCTAAGGGATTTAGATAAAAAAACAATACTGCACACCAAGGTGACAACAAAGGATGCCATGCGGGACACGGTACTCGAAATACTAAAATAATCCGTATCGGCATTTAGGCCAAATTATGGTGCCTGTAGCTGACCCAGAAAATATTTCCGAACCTTCCTTTGCGGGCAGGAAGTCTTTAATCTGCAGTAATCACACGCGCTTCCTTCCTCCGGCTTGGTTACCCCCTTGCCGATACCGATGGCCATGGTTGTGGATTTAAGGGGAAACATAAGATTCTTATCGTTTAACTCTATGCCGATTTTATCCGCCGGCAAGAGTTTAAATACAGTTTTCTGCTCCTCAATGCCCCAGTCCGCCTGACCGGGGCTCATATGAGTACTGGCATCAAAACCCTGCTCCCGGGCATAATCCGTAACTTTAGAGATTACATAACGGCCGACAGAGCCCAGGACCGCATTGGCCACCCCATCAAGGAGAAAACTGTCATAGCCGGATCCGTCCCGGTTGCGGTCTGCAATCAAATCGTCAATTTCCTTGCCGACAGTATAGGCACACAGCGCCAGCTCACGCACATTTTCGCCCATAAAATTTGTCAGGACCTTGCTTTCAAAATAGTCCTCCGGGCCGAGATATATCCTGTCACCTGTAACCCTGTCTACCCTAAAGACATCGTAGATGGCCGCCGGTTTAGCCGCCGCAATTACTTCCTTTAGAAAGCCTTGGTTAAGCCCTACTAATCTTTCATTGGGTCTTCTCTTAGAAATGTCCCCACCCTGGTTCAATATGATTTCATCCATGCCAACCCTAAGTGGAATATCGTACAATATTGTCACAAAACCATCTCCCCATGAACATGTATTGCATTTACTCCATGCAACATTTTTTCCTGGTGCAAACATAATTCCCCCTGAGTTTGCCCAGGTCGTGACCCTCCTTGGCCAAAAGCTTTTCCCTTAAATGGCCGGCCCCACTTCTGCAAATCCCTATACCCCTTTGGGGAAGAACCCGATGGGTCGGCAAAAAGAAAGATACCGGGTTTTTAGCAACGGCATTACCCACCGCCTGGGCAGCTCCGGGGTTATCCAGTAACTCGGCGACTCCTTTATAGGTGAGAATTTTGCCCGGCTCTATCTTACTTACAACCTCAAAAACACTTTGTTCAAATTCCGTAAAGGAAGTTAAATCAAGGGGCATATTATGCCTGCCGGTCTCCAAAAAATTCAGAGTTTCCCGGATAACTTGTTTCTCTACCGGATTTTGCTTATCCTTTTTACCTATAAGCCTTAAGTTTATACTCTGGGAACCCCGGTCTGTTTTCAAGGACATGTACTTTAATCCATCGGGTGTAAGAGTTACACTCAGAGTATCTGTTTCTAGAAAGTCAATTATTTCCCGGGCCTCGGTCATACAAATTCCCCTTTTCGTGCCCTAATTGGTTTACACGTTAAACCTAAAGTTTATAATGTCCCCGTCCTCCACCGGGTATTCCTTCCCCTCTAGCCTGAACAAGCCATTTTCCCTTACCGCCGCCGGGGTCCCCAGTTCATAGAGGTCCCTGTATTTAAACACCTCGGCCCTAATAAACCCCCGCTCTATGTCTGAGTGGACCTTACCTGCGGCCTTACGGGCAACAGTGCCTTTTTGAATTGTCCAGGCACGGACTTCATCGTCACCGACGGTAAAAAATGAAATCAAACCAAGCAAATCGTAGGCCGCCCGGGCAAGTCTGGAGATGCCAGACTCCTGCAAACCGTAATCCGCCATAAATTCGGCCCTGTCTTCCCTGGGAAGCCCGTTGATCTCCATCTCAATCTGGGCACAGACTTCCACTACCGGAA
>CAZKPV010000007.1:11651-25090 GCA_964554735.1 uncultured Clostridia bacterium | reverse complement strand
CTTGGTAGGCGTATGCGAATCCGCACCAATAAGTTCGGCAGGATGCATGGGAACCTTCGTGCATTGCTACCGACCGGTAAATTTGTCGAGAAATTAAATGGCAAGTAACGGAAAATTGCTACAAGCGGCTAGAAGTGGCCAAAGGATGGGTCCGAGTTAGGCTTGACGGGTTAAAGATGAGCCTGAGATTGAATATTGAATCAAAGGCGGGTTTGGAATTACCCCTTGGCGTACTTAGGCCAGGCATAACTAGGCCCGTTAGCAGGACATGGAATCCTTTTCCGGCTCAAATCACCGGGCCGTGGTCAAAAAAACAACTAATGTGTTGATTGTGAAAAATAAGTTCCAATTTAACCCATAAAAACAACACATTAGTTGATATTTTGGCCAATCTTACCCATAAGGTAACAGTAATGTTAATCCTATCCAAACATTAGTTGAAATTTTGACCAGACCTAACGTCTAACGCCGTGTCTAACATGAAATAAAAGTGGGCGGTCAATGACCGCCCCACCTGGTTTGCCATAGTTCGCTAGCTCACCTCGCGCATTCAACGCACTCCGCTTCGCGTATTTCACCGTGCATTCGACACATCCCGCTTCGCGCATTTGATCGCGCATCCCGCTCCGTGCATTCAACGCACTCCGCATCGCATGGCTCGCCTTTCGCGTCCTGCTATTCACTGACTATGCATCCCGCCTTACGCATTCAATGCGATCCACTTTTGCGTGCTCATGTATTCAACGCATCTCGCTCCGCACAAATCGCCTTGCGCGTCCTACTGTTCGCTAACCCCGCATCCCGTATCGCGCATTTGATCGCGCATCCGGCTTAAGCGCATCCTACTTGTTTACCAACGCAATACCTCTTGCTTTCCGCCTTTAAACCTTAAACCTTGCCGCCGCGGCCGATAACTCCTCGCTCATTCTGGCCAATTCGCCAACCGCGGCCGTGGTTTCCTGAACGCTGGAGGAAATCTGCTGAGTGGCCGCTGAGAGCTGTATTGTACCTTCGTTGCTGTGCTCCAAGCCCTTCGCTATTTCTCCTATCATTACAACCGCTTCTTTCACGGCATTGATGATTTCTCCTAAAGCATCCCCGGCCGTGCCGGCAACCTCAACTCCACTTTGCACTTCGGCAACACCTTTGTCCATAGCACCGACTGCCTGCTCGACTCCGTCCTGAACCTTGGTAATCAAACCGGCGATCTCTTTAGCGGCATTGGCGGATTGCTCAGCCAACTTGCGGACTTCTTCGGCAACCACAGCAAATCCGCGTCCTTGTTCACCGGCACGGGCCGCCTCAATGGCCGCGTTCAAGGCGAGAAGATTAGTCTGATCAGCGATACCGGTAATAACGTTTATAATTTCACCAATCTGTTTGGATATTGCGCCCAATTCTTGGATGGCCACATTTGATTGCTGGGCAGTTGCGGCAATACTGTTGATTCTTTCCATGGTATTTCCCATTGCTTCATTACCACGTTGTGCCAATTCTAGGACTAACTTGGCATTTTTTGCGTTTTCCTGTGCGCTATCTGTACTTTGTTGTGAAGCCGCAGAAACTTCGTTGGTGGTACCGACTATTTCCTCGATTGTGGCACTTACTTCCTCTGAAGAAGCCGCCAGTTCCTGGCTATGTGATGCCAATGTTTCAGACGTTGTGGCAATGTTGGCAATCAAATCATGCAACTGTTGTCGCATCAGGTTGGCATCCTTGGCTAGTTGGCCAATTTCATCCTGTGTCCTTACATCAACATCCCGTGTAAAATCACCCGCCGCCAAACGTTTGACACCTTCACTGATTACTCCTACCGGACCGGTAATGGAACGGGTGACTACAAAGGACAGGATGAGACCAATAAGTAGGGCGATGCCACTCAAGCCAAGGGCCATTGTACGGCTCCGATCCGTATCCGCGTCTATCTCAACCATCAGTTCAAATTGTTTTTCCTCGTTATCAAAAACAAGTTGTTGTAAAATTTCCTCAATCTCAACAGTGAGGGGAACTAAGCTCGTTCCTACAACACCTGCTTCCCCCAATTCACCCATGGCTATCAAAGGAAACATTTGCCCGGTAATTTGGGTATCATATTCCTGCACCAGAGCCAGTAATTCCTCGAACTTCAGGTAAGCCTGTTCGGAGGAATTCCCCATACGCTCATCTATTAAACCGTATACCTTTGACATCTGCTCGTGATACCCATCGGCATATTGTTGCCCACTATAGGCTAGGTAACCACGAATGTTTATAATGGCATCCTTAAATTCCGACTCAATGTTATTGTCCAACACCAAACGCTCGGCACGCTGCTCAATGTCCACAAGGTTTTGGTCTATCTCATTTAGCGTGTATACACCCATCCCCGATATTCCCAACAACAATAAAAGGACTATTACAAATCCTCCGCCGATTTTCATTCCAACGGACATCTTCAATTTTTTACTCCTTTCCTGAAAAAGTTGTCACTATAACTCTTTTGGCATTTTCTAGGTGCCCGCGGCAGGGTGGTTTGCAGTTTTCCCTCCTCCCCTAATTCCTCTCTGTTTTCTGTATGTTTGGCCGTTTTATATTTTTTCGCCGATATGGTTATTTTTGTCACTTGCACCCGTAAATATATATCGACAAAATTAGACATACCTTTAGTCCGCACACAATATTATTTTTTGCATCAGGCCAAAAATAGATAGGATTTCGTGAATATTTGTCATATAACTATATAGATATACGTGTTAAATATTAATTAAAACCAATTTTATGAGGCAAAGGGGGCGGGTATATCACTGACCTGGTTTAAAGATAGATTTGGATTTTTAATTTTTTTTAGGGAGATGTTGCACGTGCCACACGAATACCATTTTATATTCGCCACTGTAGTTTTTTTAATTACTTATGCATTTATAGTCTTGGAGAAATGGCATCGCGCGGTAGTTGCGCTGACTGGGGCAGTAATTATTTTACTGAGCAAGGTACTCACCCAGGATCTGGCCATAGGGTTTATTGACTTTAACACGATTGGCTTGTTAATTGGGATGATGGTCATTGTCGGGGTTACCCGGGAAACCGGCATCTTTGAATTTATGGCGATTTGGGCTGCCAAGAAATCAAAGGGTGAACCCATACGCATAATGGTTTACCTAGCAGTAATAACCGCCGTTGCCTCGGCTTTTTTGGACAACGTCACCACGGTTTTACTTATAGTTCCCGTGACCTTCTCCATTACCCGGGAGTTAAAATTAAGCCCGATACCTTTCCTAATAACCGAAATCATGGCCTCAAATATAGGGGGTACAGCCACCTTAATCGGGGATCCGCCCAATATAATGATCGGCAGTGCCACCGGCTTAACTTTTATGGATTTCATCATAAATCTAACACCGATCATTATTGTTATTTTTGTGATTACCATACCGATATTGCAGATGATTTTTCGCAAGCAGATGCAAATTCCAGATGAGCTCAAAAAGAATATTATGAAGTTCAACGAGTATGACCAGCTAAAGGACAAAAAGCTAATGAAACAATCCCTGTTTGTGTTGGCTTTAACGATAGTTGGCTTTGCATCCCATGGAGCCTTGGAACTCCACACTGCCACGATTGCCCTGACAGGCGCGGCACTTTTACTGTTGATATCAAAAAGGGAGCCGGAACAAGTTTTTCACGCCGTGGAGTGGCCTACTATCTTTTTCTTCGCCGGCTTGTTTATAATTGTTGGGTCTCTTGAACACGTTGGGGTCATTGAGGCGGTAGCACGGAAGGCATTGGAAATCACTGGAGGGGCCATGCTCCAAACCGGTTTGCTGGTTCTTTGGCTTTCGGCAATTGCCTCGGCTTTTGTCGATAACATTCCCTTTACGGCGACCATGATTCCCTTAATTAAAGATATGGGGACTTTGGGGGGTATTACAAATTTGGATCCCTTATGGTGGTCCTTGTCCTTAGGGGCTTGTCTGGGAGGAAACGGTACTATCATTGGTGCGGCTGCTAACGTTATAGTTTCGGGTTTGGCAGAGGGGCAGGGTTACAAAATAACTTTTATCAACTATATGAAGATTGCCTTCCCTCTGATGATTTTGTCCATTATTATTTCTATGGTATATTTGATGATTTTTTACTTCTAATGTTTTATGGTGTGAAATCTCCCGCCTCTTTGCCCAACACAGGCGGGAGATATTGCTGTGTTTGTCTTATCTTGCCGGGCTTCCTATCTTGCCGGGCTTCCTATCTTGCCGGGCTTTTTGCTGTGTACGGCCCACTGATCCTACCGGCCAATTCCAGCACGTATTTTAGTACCCAATCACGTCTTTTGTTGATTTCATTAAATCTCACGTGGGGGGTGGTTACTACCATCCAACCCGTTTTTAATGTTATCGTCTATATAGACAAGTTATTGACTAATATTTACAATTGTGTTACCATTTTTCTGAGATCAGGCAAAGGGTGGTGGGCTCATGAATGACAGAGATAAATATGAGTATTGGCTTGAAGCTGCCAAATATGATTTAGAATCCGCCGAGGTAATGTTTAAAGGTGGGCGGTATATGTATGTTGCTTTTATGAGTCAGCAGGCCATAGAAAAAATAACAAAAGGAATATACACATTATATACAGGCAAGGATGCACCCAGGACGCATAATATCTGGAATTTGTTTAAAAGATTGAAGCAGGATGCTGATCTGGAATCATTACTTGATATGGAAGAATTTGCGGGCGAGCTACTAAAGAACAAAAATTTCTTTGTTGAACTGTTGGCCTGTTATATTTCCGGAAGATACCCTAGCTATAAAGAAAGGATCTCTTCTAGCATTGACAGTGACAGGGCCGGAAGAATACTGGCGAACACAAAGGAGGCTTTTAGATGGATAGAATCCCTGAATCAATACAAGAAATAATAGCAGAATATATCTCCAACTTAGGCAAAGATATTCCGATTGAAAAAGTAATAATATTTGGGTCTTACGCAAAAGGAAGTTTAAATGATTTTAGCGATGTAGATATAGCCGTATTCTCGGATTATTTTAAGGGTATGAAAAGAACGGATAGCCTATACTATTTATTGCTAAAAGCCGCCGATTACGATATAGATTTAGAACCACAAGGATTCACTATGGATGATTACCATAATCCGGTAGGTTTAGTTAGCGAAATAATCAAAACCGGAGTTGAATTTGTGCAATAAAATGGCAGGAGTAAAGAATTTATTTTAGCAAGAAGGCCTGGGATGGCCCTTTTTTGGTTGCGCGGTGTGTTTGATTAAAGGATTTTTTACTTCTAATGTTTTATGGTGTGAAATCTCCCGCCTCTTTGCCCAACACAGGCGGGAGATATTGCTGTGTTTGTCTTATCTTGCCGGGCTTTTTGCTGTGTACGGTCCACCGATCCTTCCGGCCAATTCCAGCACGTATTTTAGTACCCAATCACGTCTTTTGTTGATTTCATTAAATCTCATGTGGGGGATGTAGTAGCCCTCCATTTCATCGTGTTTTTCCTTGGCTTTGGCCAGAAACTTAACCGCTTGGTCAAATGATTGCCAGTACATCATCCTGGCCGTGTTTTTCTCGGATAGGTATGTTTTATCCAGGCTCACGTCTACCCATTGCATCGTGTCGATTACGGTGTCACCTTTCTTGGGGAGGTAAAAATGCGGTTCCACTCCGTTGATAATTGCCACACTAAGACTGGGAATTACCAGATGCTCTACCTGATCCGGATTTAGGGCGCAATGGTAGGCTTCAACATCATACCCGCGCATCAGTGCGGCTTCCAGTAACCTTCGGGCAATGGTTGTTTTTCCCGTGCCATCGTCCCCATCAATGATGTAGCGCTTATCTAGATGCCCAACGATTGACTCCAGGTGGCTAACCGGTCCATAGGGCGTGATGGCCGTGGCAAACAAGTGCCGGGCCCTTGGTCTGCGGTCAGGCCGCGCTTTGTCTGCAAAAACTTCGTGGGTCAGATCCAGTATTTGGCGATCCAGACCGGCCACATCAAGGGCACCCGTATTGCGGTAGTAGGATCTCACGTTCTCCAAAAACAGATTGGCGGCGGCGAGGTAGCTGTAAGCGTGCTTGTAGAGCCTAGCCCCTTCCCTGCCACAGGCCATGATTTCCTTTTTATACTCGTGGAGCGCGTTTTCATCCCAATGCTCGCCTAAGTAAATTATGTCGCCAACTACGCCGGGGTTTCTTGGTTCAACTATGTGGGGCGCCGTTCCGTCTACCAGGGCGACTTTTATATCGTTGATGACCACACCATCTAGTGAGGTATTATCCGATGCACAACAGTGAAATTCAACATCGTAACCCCTCATGAGCATTTCTTCCCCAATTTTGCGCATAAATGTTGACTTTCCCGCACCCGGGCCACCCTTTATGACAAATATTTTATTGGCATCCGGTTCTATAATATAATCATAAAATGAAATAAATCCCTTACAGGTGTTGCCACCCGGAAATAGCTTTTTCAGCCTGCCGTGTGTCGGTGTTTGTGCCATTAAAAACCCTCCTTTCTTGTGACTCATATTTGTTTCACTATGTTTAATATATGCACGGACCCTTGGTATAGTTTTTTACAAGGTGATTTATTTGACTGCCAGTGGCTTTATGCTATAATTTGTTTATTGATTAACATAGAAGGGCAGTTGAGATGATGGGCTACACGAATGACGATGTCAGGAGAATGGCAAAGGAGTTAAATGTAAAATTTATCAGGCTCCAGTTTACCGATATTTTTGGTGTTTTGAAAAATGTGGCGATTACTGTGGAACAACTTGATAAGGCTTTGGAGGGGGAACTGGCCTTTGATGGATCCTCCATTGAAGGCTTTGTTCGTATTGAGGAATCCGATATGTGTTTGCGCCCGGATCCTTCGACCTTTGTTACATTCCCTTGGATGCCTGAGAATCAAGCGGTGGGGCGGCTTATATGTGATATTTACAATATAGACGGTACACCTTTTTCAGGTGATCCGCGCTTTGTATTGAAAAAGGCCATCAAGGAAGCGGAAGACCTGGGACTGACACTTTTTGTGGGGCCGGAAGCGGAATTCTTTTTATTTCATCTTGACAGTGAGGGCAGGCCGACAACCCACACCCACGACAAGGCGGGCTATTTTGATTTGACTCCGGTTGACCTTGGTGAAAATGCGCGCAGGGATATGGTTTTATTCCTGGAGGACATGGGTTTTGAGGTTGAGGCGGCCCACCATGAGGTGGCACCGGGGCAGCACGAGATAGATTTTAAATACAGTGATGCCCTCGATACGGCAGACAAGGTTGTTACCTTTCGCTTTGTAGTTCGTACCACTGCACAACAGCACGGCCTACACGCAACATTTATGCCCAAGCCCGTTTTTGGTATCAACGGTTCCGGTATGCATTTGAACCAATCCATGATGTCCAATGGCAAAAACGCCTTTTATGATCCGGATGCGGAAAATGGGCTAAGTAAAAATTTGCTGTACTATATAGGGGGATTGTTGAAACATGCCCCGGCCATTACGGCCATAACCAATCCCACCGTAAATTCATATAAACGTTTGGTCGCCGGATACGAAGCACCCGTCTACATAGCCTGGTCCTTCCAAAATCGCAGCCCCCTAATTCGCATTCCCAGCAAGCGTGGTCTGTCAACCCGGATAGAACTCAGGAGCCCGGATCCCTCCTGCAATCCCTATCTGGCTCTTGCAGTTTGTTTGAAGGCCGGCTTGGACGGCATAAAAAATAAAATTATGCCGGAACCCCCTTGCAATCGAAACATTTTTGAGATGACGGGTGATGAAAGGAGAGAAATAGGTATTAAAACATTACCTAGAAGTCTGGAAAAGGCTCTCGATGAGCTTGAAAGGGATAAGGTGATCCAGGAGGCCTTGGGGTCACATATTTACAACAGGTATATGGAAGCAAAAAGAATCGAATGGGATTACTACCGTATGCAGGTTCACCAGTGGGAATTGGACAATTACCTGACTAAATTTTAGCGGGGTCAAATGTTTTGTTAAAATTTTAATATCCAGTAGGAATTATGGTTACCGCCGTTGTAAGTAGTACATAACACACACATAACACGCAAAACTTGTAAATAACAAGGTGGGGTGGAAATGAAACATACGCTGGCAGTGTTGGTTATAAACAAACCCGGTGTGCTTGCAAGGATTTCGGGATTATTGTCTAGGCGCGTATTTAACATTGAGAGCATTGCCGCCGGTTATACGGAGCAGCCGGATGTAACCAGGATTACGATTGTGGTTCAAGGGGACGATAGGGTTTTGGACCAGGTGGTAAGCCAACTGTCGAAACTGGTGGATGTGATCAAGATACACATCATGAGCGGTGAGGAATCCATAGACCGGGAATTGGCCCTTGTAAAGGTGCGGGCAAATCCCGAAAGTAGGTCGGATATTGTAGACATATGTGAAATATTTAGGGCCAAAATTGTCGATATTCACCGTGAGACTATGGTAATTGAACTGACCGGGGATGAGGAAAAAATAGATGCATTGTGTGCCGTTCTCATCGACCATGGTATAATTGAAATGGTGCGGACAGGAAAAATAGCCCTTTCCAGAGGGCCTGGTGCTGCAAAGAATAATTGCGACCTTGAAGATTAAGAGATATTGACATAAAACACGATAATATGTATATAATTACATATACAAGGAAAATTGGGGCTACTTAGGAGGTAACTGAGGATGACACAGGTTAAACGTATCATGATAAGTGTTCCCAATAGTTTGCTGGTTGAGATTGACGTCATTGCCGCTTCTGAGAGTTTGGATAGGAGCGAGTTTGTCCGGGAAGCTTTGCAACTCTATGTAAACGAGCTCAAAAGACGTTCCCTCCGCGAGCAGATGAAAAGTGGTTATGTTGAGATGGCACAAATAAATTTGGCCCTGGCAATTGAGTTGTATAAATTAGAGGAAGAGGTTACTCCGAGATTTGAGGCGTATGTAGCGGAGGCAAAATAATATGATTATTCGCCGGGGGGATATTTTTTTCGCGGATTTGAGCCCCGTAAGGGGATCCGAGCAGGGTGGAACCAGGCCTGTGCTAATTTTGCAGAATGATATTGGCAACCAGTACAGCCCTACCACCATTATAGCTGCGATCACATCTCAAATTACCAAGGCTAAACTCCCCACCCATATAGAGATGACAACTGATGTGAGCGGTTTAGAAAAAAAATCGGTAGTGCTACTTGAGCAGGTTAGGACTATTGACAAAAGCAGACTTTTTGAAAAGGTCTCCAGTCTAAGCAAGGAAATGATGGGCCAGGTAAACAAGGCCGTCGAGATCAGTCTAGGTTTGGTTGAACTCTAGGATCAAGGAAGCGGGCTATGCAAGAAAAGCAGTAGCCTGTTTTTAATTTCCAGAACTTTATAGCCGGGTAGCGGCATACAGTTTACCAAGAGGTGATTGTATGAGGCCGCATATAGGCATAACAAGTGGTATTGATGATGCCAATCTAGTCAATATACATAAGAACTACTGCTTGGCTGTAAGCGAAGCCGGAGGGATACCGGTTGTATTACCCAGTTTGTATGGCGGGAAGGAAACTGTTGCCGGTTGGGTAAAGGAAATTACCGGCCGTCTTGATGGCTTACTGCTCGGCGGCGGTGGTGACATCGATCCGGTTTATTTTGAAGAGGAGCCCTTGGTGGAAACCGGACAGATCAATGCTGAACGTGACCTGTTTGAATTAAGCCTGGCCCGCCTAGCCCTAGATTTAAACTTACCTGTGCTTGCCATTTGCAGGGGTATGCAGGTTTTGAATATTGTTGCCGGCGGTGACATTTGGCAGGATATTCACCTCGGTTTTAAAAATCCGATCAAACACTTTCAACAAGCCCCTAGGTGGTATTCCACCCACACCATTACTGTTGCCGGGGGATCCTTGCTACATGATTGTTTAGGAAGGCGGCTACTGAGGGTAAACAGCTTTCACCATCAGGCCGTGCGCAGGATCGCCCCGGGTTTCAAAGTTTGTGCCCGTACCGTGGATGGCGTCGTTGAAGGAATCGAAAGCACCCTACACGATTTTGTGCTTGGTGTCCAGTTCCATCCGGAACATCTTTGGGAAAAGGAAGGGTTGTTTTTAAATCTTTTTCGCGGCTTCATCGAAAAGGCCCATAGGAGGTAGATTCATGTTAGCAATTGTTGGCGGTAAAATATACACAATGGAGGGACAACCTCTGGAGTCAGGCATCGTCTTGGTGGATAGAGGCAAGGTAGTGGAAGTAGGTGAAAACATACCCGTGCCGCAGGGCGCGGAGATTTTGGATGCGGCAGGCAAATTCGTTTTCCCCGGTCTTGTGGAGGCCCACAGCCATGCGGGCATTATCGAGGAAGGCCTTGGCGTCATCGGTGATGATTGTAATGAAATAACCGGGCCGGTCTCCCCCCACCTGCGCGCCATAGATGCCATTAATCCCTATGACCCGGCTTTCAATGATGCCCTTCGTGGGGGTGTCACTACTTTGGTAAGTAGCCCGGGTAGCGCCAATGTTCTCGGCGGTGAAATGGTTGCCCTAAAGTTACGCGGCGATACTGTCGATGATATGATTATAAGTTTTCCGGTTGGGCTCAAGGCGGCCTTAGGCGAAAATCCCAAACGGTCCTACGGGAAATTGGGGAAGGCTCCCGCTACACGTATGGCCGAGGCGGCACTGTTGAGGGAAACATTGGTTAAGGGGCAAAATTATCTGCAAAAACATGGGGCACGCGACCTCAAGATGGAGGCCGTGGCCAGGGTTTTAAAAGGTGAGCTGCCACTCCGGGTGCATGCCCACAGGGCAGATGACATTATGACCGCGGTACGGGTGGCCAAGGAGTTTAATGTAAAAATAGTAATCGAGCATTGCACCGAGGGCTATAAAATTGCCGGCAAACTGGCTGATCTCAAAATTCCTGCTGTTATCGGCCCCCTGCTCACCAGCAGGGCGAAGGTTGAGATGAGCGGGATAGATATCCGGAACGCCTGTGCACTGGCGTCGGCGGGTGTACCTTTTGCCATAATGACCGACCACCCGGAGGTTCCCATACAATTCCTGGCCTTGTCGGCCGCACTCGCGGTTGGTGCGGGTTTGGCCGAGGAAGATGCCTTGAAAGCAATTACCATAAACCCGGCAAACATTCTGGGTCTGGGGGATCGTATAGGTAGTTTAAGTCCCGGCAAGGATGCTGATATTGTTGTTTTTAACAAACACCCCTTTGATCCCCGAGCGAAGGTCGAATATGTCTTCATAGATGGTGATCCCGTACTCAGGCAATTGTTATATAAAAGTAAAAATTTCCGTTAAAAAGAAGGAATAAAATATCTTTTGTCGAAACATGGATATTAAGTAAGTAAGATACTTAAATGTAACAATATGTTATAGTTTGTCGAAGGGGCGCGATATCATTGGGAAGCGAAAAACTAAAAGTGATAGTAGCCGACGACCAGGAAGGAGTGCGGTTTTTATTAAAAACCGTTATTGCAGGAATGGGGCACGAGGTATTTACGGCCGGGAATGGTGCAGAAGCAGTAAACCTAGCGGGTAGCATTGGGCCGGATCTGGTTTTGATGGACATACGAATGCCTGTGATGAACGGTTTTGATGCCTTAAAGGCAATACGGGCCGGCAATTCAAATATTAAGGTAATTCTTATGACTGCCTATTCCACGGAAGATATTACTAAACAGGCCTTATTGCTTGGTGCCCTGACTTGTTTAAGCAAACCATTTGATGTAGACTATATAAAGGAGCTAATAGAGGATTTTAGTAATGGTTTTCCGGTTAAAAAATCATGCTAGGCTGTTAGCATGTAAGCTAGGAAAATATTTTAAAATTTTACCTGTCCCTCTGCTTCCGGGATGGGTTATTTTAATTGTGGGGGATCCTTTTGAAAAAAATTTACCGGGTGTTAGATGCTAATCTCAACAGGGCACGGGAGGGTCTGCGTGTTGTTGAGGAGGTTGTGAGGTTTATATGGGATGACGCCATTTTGTCATCGTCTGTGAAAAATGTGCGGCACGGTTTGCAAAAGGCTTCCTCATATCTGCCGGTTGAGATATATGACTTAATTGATGCAAGGGATTCCACGGGAGATGTGGGAGCGGAGGGGATTACCGATTCGGAGATGGGGCGTGTTACCTTAAATGATCTGGTGATTGCCAACATAATAAGGGTGCAGGAAGCCGCCCGCGTCCTCGAGGAGTTTTCAAAATTTACAAGTCCTGATGCCGCCAAATATTTTAAAAATTTTCGGTTCGAGGTTTATAATCTTGAAAAAGAAATTATTGAAAACAGGAAGAAAAAATCCTTACTTGATTTTCATTTATATGTTATTCTTGGAGATGACGGCACTCTGGGGGATAAAGATATAATCTCCGCGGCGAAGGATGCCATTCTAGGCGGTGCCGGGATAATTCAGATGAGGATTAAAAACAGTGGAACCCGTGACTTGTTAGAAACCGGACGCAAGTTAAGGGAGCTCACCTCGGCCGAAGGGATAACCTTTATTGTAAATGACAGGGCGGACATAGCACTGGCGGTAAATGCCGATGGGGTGCATCTCGGCCAGGATGATCTACCTCCCCGGGTAGCCCGAAACATCCTTGGGCCTGGGAAAATAATAGGTATCTCAACACACAGTGGCGAACAAGCCCTTCAGGCGGTACGGGACGGGGCGGATTATATAGGGGTCGGACCGGTGTTTGCTACCGGAACAAAGATTGAAGCGGGAAGCCCGGTGGGGACCGATCTGCTCAGGGCCGTTTCCAAAAAGATACAAATACCAATTGTCGCAATAGGTGGGATTAATGCTGATAATGTGGTTAAGGTATTGGAAACTGGTGTAACCAGATGTGCGGTAATAAGTGCGGTAACTTCCGCATCGGATGTTGTTTCCGCAACTAGGAGAATAAAATCTGCAATATTGAGTGGGAGGAGCAAGCAGGATGACTCAAGTACTATCAGCAAGGAAGGGAATAATAACTCCTGAAATAAAAAAGGTTGCCGATTTAGAGAAAAGGGACCCTGAATTTGTACGTGCCGGTGTGGCCGATGGAAGCATTGTTATCCCCGCCAACGTAAACCACAGGAATCTCAGGCCAGTTGGGTTTGGGAATGGTCTCAGCACAAAAGTGAATGCCAATATAGGTACATCCGATAAGTTTCCGGAAATAGAAAAAGAGCTGGAAAAGCTCAGGGCGGCTTTGAAGGCCGGGGCCGATGCGGTTATGGATTTAAGTACCGGCGGCGATATTAATGAATGCCGGCGAACAATTATCAGGGAATCCCATGTGCCCGTGGGTACAGTTCCCATTTACCAGGCTGCCGTTGATGCCAGGGAAAGGCATGACAATATCGTAAATATGGATGTAGATGAGCTGTTCGGGGCCATTGAAATGCAATGCCGGGAAGGCGTGGACTTTATTACCGTTCACTGTGGCGTTACCCAA
>CAZKPV010000007.1:0-11641 GCA_964554735.1 uncultured Clostridia bacterium | reverse complement strand
CTACAGGAACAGGGAAGGGTAGCGGGTATCGTAAGCCGCGGTGGGGCACTTCTGGCGGGTTGGATGATATTTAACGAACAAGAAAACCCCCTCTACTCCGAATACGATAGGTTGTTGGACATAGCCTTGCGTTATGATGTAACTCTGAGTCTGGGGGACGGGCTTCGTCCCGGCTGTATAGCGGACGCTACGGACAGGGCTCAAATACAGGAACTTTTGGTCTTGGGTGAACTGGTGGACCGGGCCAGGGAACGCGGTGTACAGGTAATGGTTGAAGGGCCCGGTCATGTGCCCTTAGACCAGGTGGTGGCGAATGTTCAGGCACAAAAATCCCTGTGCAAGGATGCCCCCTTTTACGTTTTAGGCCCTCTTGTGACTGATATTGCACCCGGCTATGACCATATTGTTTCTGCCATAGGCGGGGCCATAGCTGCATCCGCCGGTGCGGATTTTCTTTGCTATGTAACGCCGGCGGAGCACTTGGGTTTGCCTACCGTGAAGGATGTATTCGATGGGGTAATCGCCTCTAAAATAGCAGCCCATGCCGCGGACATTGTTAAAAAAGTACCCGATGCTGCCGGGTGGGATCTGGAAATGTCCAAGGCCCGACATGACTTAGACTGGCAAAAGCAGATAGAGTTAGCCATAGACCCCGACAAGGCCAGATCTTACAGGGAGGAATACAATCCGGGCGAAACAGAGGGATGTAGTATGTGCGGTGAACTGTGTGCCCTTAAGATAGTTTCCGAACACTTTGGCGGCAAGCAGACGGGGTGTGAATGATGACCCTTGCCCGTACCGGGGAGTTCGGTATAATTGATTTAATAAATCACAATCTCATTAAAAACCGTAAAGAAGTCATTGCCGGTGTGGGTGACGATGCCGCGGTGTTTGTGACACCGGACTGTAAAAACCTCCTGCTTGCAACCGATATGCTCGTGGAAGATGTGCATTTTTCTTTTTCCTGGAGCACTTATTTTGATGTGGGGTTTAAAGCTTTGTCTGTAAATGTAAGCGACATTGCCGCTATGGGCGGTGTGCCGGTTCATGCCGTGGTATCATTGGCCCTACCGCAGGATACCGGGATAGGTGATGTCCGGGATTTGTATGATGGTATCAGGCAAGCCGCGAACCTGTATGGCGTAAATATTGTCGGGGGGGATACTGTTTCCGGCAGGGAAACATTTGTGATCAATATTGCCTTGTTTGGTGTGTGCTACGCAAAAAAGCCAATACTGCGTTCCGGAGCCAGGCCAGGTGATCTTATCTGTGTTACCGGCGATTTGGGTGCTTCAGCCGCCGGTTTATACGTTAAGAAGAACCCGGATTTAAAATGGCCGTCCGGTTCCGTAAAATATGTTGAGAAATCGTACACAGCCCCCGGTGCCCGTGCGGCGGAGGGCAAATTGTTAGGGGAAACGGGAGGTATTACCGCAATGATTGATATAAGTGACGGCCTGGTGGGGGATCTGGCACATATATGTCGTTCCGGCGGTGTAGGGTGTGTCCTGAAGGCGGGGGATCTACCCGTGGCAAGGGAGACCAAGGAAATAGCCGGAGTTGCCGGGGTTGACTACCTGGATTGGGCACTTTACGGCGGTGAGGATTTCGAACTTTTGTTTACCGTAAACCCCAAAAATCTTTCGGTTGTCGGAAAGGCCTTTGAGGAAAAGGGTTACAGCTTCCGGCAAATTGGCACGATAGAGGAAGGGCCCGGTATCTTTTTACATGAAAAAAATACTGTTAGGGAACTGGCAGGTGCGGCGGGCTACGACCACTTTAGGGACCAAATGGAGTGAATTGTCTGTGATAATTAAAACCGTATCATCGGAGGAAACAACCTTACTAGGCCGAAAACTGGCGAAACTCCTATCCCCCGGTGACCTTGTTTGCCTTATAGGTGAGTTAGGTGCGGGTAAGACCCATTTTGCCAAAGGCATAGCCATTGGCCTAGGTATCAAGGATATTGTGACCAGTCCAACCTTTACACTAATCAAGGAATATGAAGGAAGACTTCCTTTTTACCACATGGATGCCTATCGACTAGACGGCGCTGAGGACTTGGAGGATTTGGGTTACGGTGAGTATTTTTATGGGGAAGGCGTTACCCTCATAGAGTGGGCCGACAGGATCAGGGAAGCCCTACCGGAGGATAGGCTTGATATAATGATCGAAACCCTTGGAGAATTCACGGACAATACACGTTTGTTTACTTTTATGCCGCATGGTGATCGTTATCGGGATTTAGTCAAGGAGATGAAAGTAATTGATTGTGTTAGGGATTGAAGCTGCAACCCCGGTAGCATCGGTGGGTATAGTCGGAGAAAATGGCATTTTAGCTGAAAAAACCGTGAATAATAAACGAACACACTCCGTAAATCTTTTACCAATGGTTAAGGAGGCGGTAGGAAACGCCCGGTTGCGGCGCGAAGATATTGAGGGTATAGCAGTTTCCTCCGGGCCGGGTTCCTTTACGGGTTTGCGTATTGGGATGGCGATTGCTAAAACATTATCCCAGGCCTGGAATATACCTATTGTTGGTGTGTCAACCCTAGATTCCTTGGCCCAATCTTTGGCAGGCCACGGTAATTTTATTTGCCCCTTGTTGAATGCCAGGAAAAACGAGCTGTACACGGCAATTTATAAGAGTGAAGGGTTTAATTTGAGGCTTTTGGAAGGGCCGGTTGCGGCGGACATAAAAAAACTGGTGGAGATGACAATTCCCTTGGATGGACACATCACTTTTTTAGGTGAAGCCCTTGCCTTGTATCATCGGGAGTTGAGAGAAGGCATCGGCGATAAAATGACAGTGTCCCCAATGGCCACATGGTTCCCAAGGGGGGCAGTCTTGGCCGATCTCGGTCGACAAAGGCTTTTGTCCGGCGAAGATACAGGTTACCATTCCTTGCTTCCACACTATATTAGGTTATCCGAGGCTGAGATTAAATGGCGAGAAAGACAAGGGAAATAAGCAAAAGCGTGTCATTTTCGGATATGGAATTGGATCATATACCGGAAGTGCAGGATATAGAAAAGGCTTCATATTCCACTCCTTGGTCGGAAAGTGCCTTTACCTATGAGGTGCTACACAATCATGTCGCCAACTATATAGTGGCCTTATCCGACAAAAGAGTTATAGGGTACGCCGGTATGTGGACGATCCTGGACGAAGCACATATTACCAATGTTGCAGTGGCACCCAAGTGGAGGAATCGGGGCGTTGGGTTTATGCTTGTCAGGGAACTAATGCGCCGGGCCATAAACAATGGGTCGAAAAAGATGACCTTGGAAGTGCGTCCGTCCAATAAACATGCAATCAGCCTTTATAAAAGGCTCGGCTTTAAGGAATATGGATTACGTAAAAGGTATTACGCCGACAACGATGAAGACGCCATTATAATGTGGAAATTTAAGTTGGGAAGGTAGGAGCAATTTGGGGAATATAATCCTTGGCATAGAAACTTCCTGTGATGAAACCGCGGCCTCCGTGGTCGTTGACGGCAAAGAAGTGCTTTCAAACATTATTTCCTCGCAGGTAGACATACATAGAAAATTTGGCGGGGTGGTGCCGGAGGTTGCCTCGCGCAAGCATATGGAAAACATTAACATGATTATCGATGAGGCCCTAGGGCAGGCGGGCCTTGGATTAAGTGAAATTGACGGTGTCGCCGTCACCTACGGGCCGGGCTTGGTCGGGGCCTTGCTGGTGGGTCTTTCTACCGCCAAGGCCTTGGCCTACGCTCTTGATAAGCCCCTGATAGCCGTCAACCACATAGAGGGGCATATTTACGCCAATTTCATAGTGGACCCGAACCTGAGATTTCCCTTGATTTGCCTTGTTGTTTCCGGGGGGCATACTGACCTTGTGTTTATGCCCGGTCACGGCCGGTATGAGCATCTTGGGGGCACGCGAGACGATGCGGCCGGGGAAGCCTTCGACAAGGTCGCCCGATTTTTAAAATTGGGTTACCCGGGGGGGCCGGCCATTGAGAAGCTGTCATTTGATGGCGACCCTGATGCCGTTAATTTACCCCGGGCCTATCTGGAAAAGGGAAGCTACGATTTCAGTTTTAGCGGCCTGAAAACGGCCGTGTTGAATTACCACAGCAAACAGAGTAAAAATGATGGTCGGAGCCTGAATGATCTTGCGGCGAGTTTTCAACAGGCCGTGGTAGATGTTTTGGTAGATAAAACGGTGGATGCAGCCGAAGAACACCGGGTTGAAACAGTTTTGCTAGCCGGCGGTGTTGCTGCCAATTTGCGATTGCGCAAGAGTCTGGGTGACAGGATAATGGGCAAAGGCTTGGATTTTTCGGTGCCGCCACTGGCTTTATGCACGGATAATGCGGCCATGATTGCCTGTGCCGGGGGTTACCGATATGCCCGCGGCGACTTTGCACCACTCACGCTTAACGCCTACCCGCGGCTAAATCTGGGTGAAGACAGATATTAGTGGTTGGTGGTTGGGCAAGGATTGGGGACACAAAGGGGAATGTCCCCCTGTGTTAAAAAGGAGGGGTAAAAAACGTGAAGGTTCGCCAGATTTCGATTTTTTTAGAAAACAAATCCGGTAGATTGGAGGAAGTTTGTAAGGTTCTCGGGGAGGCGGGGATAAATATTAGGGCACTCTCTATTGCCGATACAACTGATTTTGGCATTTTGAGGTTGATTGTCGATGACCCGGACAGGGCAATCGGGAAACTGGAGGATGCGGGGTTTGCCGTAAGCATGACTGATGTTATCGCCGTGGAGGTTTCCGACCAACCGGGGGGACTGGCCGCAACACTTGGTAAGCTCAAAGCAAAGGGTATCGATATAGAATACATCTATGCCTTTGTGCAAAAAGCATCCAATGCCGCCCTAGTGGTGTTGCGGGTGGAAAAACTTGACGAAGCCATTGAACTGTTGCAAAACAATGGCAGCAGGTTATTGTCCGAAGGGGAAGTATGCAGGCTGTAAAAAAGACCCCCCCCCGCCGCAAGGGGGGATTTTGTTTTAAAAGAAGGAGTTTGTGGAAGGGAAAACGAATTTCAATTAGATATTTGTTCAAAAAATTAGTCAAATGCTATCTGGAGAAGGGAGGGAATGAGTAATGGCAGTATGCGAATGTGGGCACCCTGTCACGGACCCCAAACAGGAAAAGCTACAAGACCTTCTGGAAAGTTATAAGGGGCAGGACGGGGCATTGATTCCTGTTTTGCAGGAAGCACAAAACATATACGGTTATCTTTCCAAGGAGGTAATGGGGGAGATATCCAACGAGCTGAAGATTCCAACAAGCAAAATCTTTGGTGTGGCGACATTTTATGCTCAGTTTCACCTAAAACCAAGGGGTCGGAATATTGTACGGGTGTGCCTAGGTACGGCTTGCCATGTAAGAGGGGGGGCTAAAATTTTTGAAGCGGTACAGAACCACCTGGGTATTGACCAGGGCGAAACCACTGAAGATTTGAGATATACATTGGAAACAGTAGCCTGTCTCGGATGTTGTGGTTTGGCGCCGGTTCTAATGATAAATGATGATACCCACGGACGTCTGACACCTGACATGATCCCGGATATCGTCGAGCAGTATGAGTAGGGAGGTGTGATAATGAAGGATAATTGTTTTGGTGTAGTTGATAAACCACATATTGTAGTTGGCATGGGTACGTGTGGCATTGCCGCCGGTGCCGATAAGGTAATGAAGGCTTTGGAGGAAGAATGCCGGATACGTAAACTGGACGTGGATATTGGTTTTACCAGTTGTATAGGTATGTGTTACAGGGAGCCTTTGGTTGAGGTTCGTATGCCGGGCAAGGCAGGTGTCGTTTACGGTGATATCATGCCGGACAGGCTCGAACGTCTTCTGAATGAACATGTCGGTGAGGGCAAGCCGGTTTTTGATTGGGCGGTAATGCAGATACCGGAGGGTGATGTTGAACCTTATGACGACATACCTTTAATGGAAGAAGTGCCCTATTACTCTAAACAGGTAAGGTCGGTTACTTCCCGACTGGGCCGGACGAATCCGGAAAGTATAGAAGATTATATAGCTACGGGCGGCTATGAGGCCGTGGAAAAGGTCCTTAAAGGGATGACTCCTGAGGATGTTGTAGAGGAAATAAAAAAATCTGGCCTTAGGGGGCGCGGGGGTGCAGGTTTTCCAACAGGCTTGAAGTGGTTTTTTGCCAGTAAATCACCCGGTTCCAAAAAATATGTCGTTTGTAATGCCGATGAGGGGGACCCGGGTGCCTTTATGGATCGCAGCATTTTGGAGGGTGATCCCCACAGTGTAATGGAAGGTATGATTATTTGCGGTTATGCCATTGGTGCGGACGAAGGTTATATATACGTGCGGGCGGAGTACCCGCTGGCAATCAGCAGGTTGAAAATTGCCATTGCCCAGGCGGAGGAACGCGGATATTTAGGGGATAATATTTTGGGCTCCGGTTTTAATTTTCATCTTCATATCAAGGCTGGTGCCGGTGCCTTTGTATGTGGGGAAGAAACGGCCTTGCTAGCGTCCATTGAGGGTAGCCGGGGAATGCCCCGGGTAAAACCACCCTTCCCGGCGGAAAAGGGTTTGTATGGTAAACCAACCAATATAAACAATGTGGAGACTTTTGCCGGTGTACCTGCTATCATCAGCAAGGGTGCTGATTGGTACACCCAAATGGGCACCGAAAAAAGCAAGGGTACCAAGGTGTTTTGCCTGACCGGTAAAGTCAATAAAACCGGTCTTGTTGAGGTCCCCATGGGTGTTTCCCTCAGGGATATAATATTCGAAATTGCCGGCGGCATCCAGGATGACAAGAAATATAAGGCCGTACAGATTGGCGGCCCTTCCGGTGGATGCCTACCCGAGGATAAACTGGACCTTCCCGTTGACTATGACTCGTTGACTGCGGCCGGTGCAATTATGGGTTCGGGCGGTGTGGTGGTGATGGATGAAACCACCTGTATGGTCGATGTGGCAAAATTCTTTTTGAATTTCACACAGGCGGAATCATGTGGCAAATGCACACCCTGTCGCGAGGGAACCAAAAGGATGTTGGAGATTCTAACACGTATTACTGAGGGTGAGGGCAGGGACGGGGATATAGAAACCCTGGAAAGGTTGTCCAGAGTTATATGCAATACGGCCCTTTGCGGTTTGGGCCAGACGGCACCAAACCCGGTATTGTCGACCCTAAAGTATTTTAGGCATGAATATGTTGACCATATTGAAAATAAAAAGTGTGAAGCAGGAGTATGTGCTGCCTTACTGACTTACAGGATTAATCCCGAAAAATGCAAAAGCTGCGGTTTATGTTCCAAGGTATGTCCCACAGGAGCCATATCCGGAAAGAAAAAGGAGCCCTATGTTATTGATGTTGACAGGTGCATAAAGTGCGGCAGTTGCTTTACGAGCTGTAAATTTGATGCCATTGAGCTGGTGTAAGGAGGTGTGCTTATGGCGGATGTAACTTTAACTATAAATGGCAAGGCGGTAACTGTGCCGCGGGGTACAACTGTTTTGGACGCGGCCACCCTAGCGGGCTTTAGTATTCCAACCCTTTGCCACGATCCTTCGCTTCCTGAGTTTGGGGCCTGTAGGATGTGTGTTGTTGAAGTAAAAGGGATGAAAAATTTACCGGCGTCATGTGTAACCCGGGTTACGGAGGGCATGGAGGTTGAAACGGAATCACCTGCTGTGGTTGATGCACGGAGGACTATCCTGGAGCTCTTGCTTGCCAGTCACCCGACGGACTGCTTAACCTGTGAAAAAAACGGCAATTGCTTGTTGCAGGATTATGCCTTTCAATACAGCGTGCCAAATTCGTCTTTTGGCGGTGAGCGGCATGACTACCCCTTGGATGACAGTAACCCCTACATTGTTCGGGATTTAAACAAATGTATCTTGTGCGGTAAATGCGTTCGCACCTGTGCACAGGTAGAGGGTCGAAGTATTATTGATTTTGCCTACCGCGGTTTCGACACCAAGGTGGCAACCACTATGGATGAACCGCTTGGTAATTCGGATTGCGTATACTGTGGTCGTTGTGTGGCGGTTTGCCCGGTGGGTGCCCTGTCATTTAAGAATTTAGAGGGCAAGGGCAGGACTTGGGAGATCGAGAAACGTCCGGTTGTCTGTAAGTTTTGCGACAGCGGCTGTGAGTTTGATTTAAATATCAAGGACGGTAAAGTAATTGGGGTAACTCCCCGATCTCCGGGGGTGGGACGGCCGCTTTGCCTCAAGGGCCGCCTAGGTTTAGAATTGCTTTATACGGACGAGCCCTTTAAGCCTCAGCTCAAGATAGATGGGGAATTCCGGGAAGTGTCCTGGCAGGATGCCCTAGAGATAAGAGGCATTGTGGAAAAAATTTTGGAGCTGGAAGGCAAGTGAGTAGCAGCTCTATAGGGGGGTTAACTCTTGGACGAAGTTACTTTGACTATAGACGGCAAAACTATTGTGGTTCCCAAGGGAACTACGGTTTTAGAAGCAGCGACCCAGGCCGGTATTTTTATACCAACCCTTTGTCATGACCCCGAACTTACTGATTTTGGGGCTTGCCGTATGTGTATAGTTGAGATTGAAGGTATACGTAATCTACCGGCTTCCTGTGTTACTGTGGCAAAAGACGGGATGGTGGTCCATACGGACACCGAAAATGTTAACGAGGCCCGCAGAACCATCTTGGAGCTGATCCTGTCCAATCACCCGCTTGATTGCCTGACCTGTTCGAAAAACGGTGATTGCAGGTTACAAGACTACGCCTATATGTACGGCGTCCCCGCGGGAGGGTTTGATGGCGATAGCCATGATTATGAGCCCGAATTAGACAACCCGTTTATAGTTCGAGATATGAACAAGTGTATACTCTGCGGCAAGTGTATTCGTATGTGCGCGGAGATACAAGGAAAGAACATTATTGATTTTGCCTACCGGGGTTTTGATACCAAGGTAGCCACGGCTATGGATACGGTCCTCAGTGAGTCGGATTGTCTGTTTTGCGGCAACTGTGTGGCTGTTTGCCCGGTTGGTGCCCTTACCGAAAGGAAAATGCGTGATGTGGGCCGTCACTGGGAATTGGAAAAGGTAACAACTGTTTGCCCCTATTGTGGTGTCGGTTGCACCATTGATCTTAACGTCAAGGATGGCAAAGTCGTGGGTGTTACTTCTAACCCCGATGGTGAAGTTAACGGCCGAGCCCTTTGCGTGAAGGGGCGTTTTGGTTACGAATTTATAAATCATCCTGACCGTCTGACCACTCCTCTGATTAAGGAAAATGGCGAGTTCAGGGAAGCCGGCTGGGATGAGGCAATCGGGCTTGTCGCCGAAAAGTTAAAGAAAATAAAGGAGACAAACGGTCCGGATTCCCTGGCGGTATTGAGTTCCGCCCGCTGTACCAACGAAGAAAATTATCTTATGAGCAAACTAACTCGCGCAGTGCTGGGCACCAACAATATTGACCACTGCGCCCGCCTCTGACACGCTCCCACAGTCGCCGGTCTGGCGGCAACATTGGGAAGCGGTGCCATGACCAACTCGATCAGTGAGGTGGACGGGGCGGACTTTATCTTGGCTATTGGGACCAATACCACCGAATGCCATCCTATTATAGGTCTGAAAGTTAAAAAGGCTATTGCAAACGGTGCCACGCTGGTCGTAGTCGACCCTAGAAAAACGGAATTAGCGGAATTGGCCCACCACCACCTGCGTTTGAATTCCGGAACTGATATAGCCCTCCTAAACGGGCTAGCCAACGTTATTATAGCGGAAGGCCTTTGGAATAAGGACTTTGTCGCCTTCCGCACCGAAAACTTTGATCAATACAAGGAAATTGTAGCCACTTACACTCCGGAGTACGTTGAGGCTATTACAGGCATCCCCGCAAAAATGATTAGAAAAATTGCCCGGGGCTATGCCAAGGCGAAAAATGCCATGATCTTTTATACGATGGGTATAACCCAACATGTGTGTGGTACTTACAATGTCATGTCCGTTGCCAATCTTACCATGTTGTGCGGCCAGATAGGCAAGGAATCGAGTGGTGTCAACCCGCTCAGGGGTCAGAATAACGTACAGGGAGCCTGCGATATGGGTGCCTTGCCTAATGTTTTGACGGCATATCAACCTGTTACAAGCCCCGAAGTTCGGCAAAAATTTGCCAAAGTATGGGGTGAAGACCTGGTGAATTTGGAAAAACCCGGCCTAACGGTGGGTGAAATGATTTCCGAAGCCGGCCACGGCAAGATAAAGGGCATGTATATTCTTGGTGAAAACCCGGTTTTGTCCGACCCGGATGCCAACCATGTGATAGAGGCATTTAATGGGCTGGAATTTTTGGTGGTTCAGGACATCTTCCTCACGGAAACTGCGGAATTGGCGGATGTGGTGCTGCCGGCTTCATGCTTTGCGGAAAAGGACGGCACTTTCTCTAACACGGAGCGGAGAGTCCAACTGGTACGCAAGGCCGTCGAGCCTCCGGGCGATGCAAAGGCTGATTGGGAGATTATCTGCCTTATAGCCCGGGCACTTGGCTATCCAATGGAGTATGAATCACCGGCCGAAATAATGGATGAGATAGCCGACTTGTCGCCATCCTACGGCGGTATAAACTATGAACGCCTTGAAAAGGGCGGCCTCCAGTGGCCTTGTCCTTCCGTGGACCACCCGGGTACACCGGTGCTTCATGTTGGCAAATTCGCCAGGGGTTTAGGGAAATTTAACGGTGTCGATCATGTGCCGCCCAACGAGCTTCCGGATAAGGATTATCCGCTCTTGTTAAATACGGGCCGCAGGTACTGGCACTACCATACGGGCACCATGACCCACCGTTCCGGTGGAATACATCAGTTTTACAATGTTGAATATCTGGAAGTCAACCCGATTGATGCAAAAAAGATTGGCATTCGTGATGGTGACCTGGTCAAAGTGACATCCCGGAGGGGGACCGTTCGGCTCGTGGCCGAGATTTCGGACAAGGTCCTGGCCGGTATGGTATTTACATCCTTCCATTTCCCGGATGTTCCGATCAATAGGGTTACCAAGGCGGTGTTTGACCCAATCTCAAAAATACCTGAATACAAGGTATGTGCCGTTCGCGTGGAAAAAAGTGAGGGCGACACGGAACTGAACAATAAACTAACTAAAATATCTTAGTACATTTTATAATATTCCAATGAAAGGAGATGTTTTTAATATGGCGAAACCATATACACGCAAAAAGGATGCGAAAATCACTTTGGAGGGGCAGGAACTGGTAATCCCGGTTGGGAAAACCGTTTTGGAAATTGTTGAGGCGGCGGGTCTTACAATCCCGGCACTGAAGGTGGATGCCGAAAAATGCAAAGGCTGTGGTCTTTGTGTAAGAGTTTGCCCTAATGGTGCGGCTTCCGGTGAAAGGAAAGAGCCCCATGTGATCGATATCGAGACATGTGAGAAATGCGGGGAATGCCTGGCAGTATGCCGCCAGGAAGCAATCATACCCGCTTAATAATATCAATATGGCAATTCAGTATATCATGGCCCCGGGCGGTGGCAGCGCTACCCGGGGTCTTGTTTTTTAGAGGGGCAACATATATGTGGAAACCCTAGAAAAAAGGTAGACAGTCCGGGACATTGTCTCCGGCTACCGATTTCGTGGTGGGCATATAGCCCTTCTTATCGGAATAA
>CAZKPV010000006.1:25463-26717 GCA_964554735.1 uncultured Clostridia bacterium | reverse complement strand
GTGTCCAAAATGTCCAAAGCATTGGCTAAATCTTTTCTTTCGATGGTAACAAACATAACAGGACGCGGGCCGCTCCTTCCCTCACCCAAGATGCTGGTTACACCAAAACCCTCACTCCTGAACAATTCGGCCAGTTTCTTAGCTAGGGAACAATCCGGGAATACCTGAAGGGAAATGTAGCCCAAGGCCATTTTCTCTTCTATAAGGCTTCCGATATAGTTTCCCGTTGCAAATCCACCGGCGTAGGCTAAAACTTTAATGGGGTCATCTATGCCGCCACTTATTACAGCACTGATGGCGACTACAAATATGCTGACTTCTACAAAACCGATCACGGCTGCAAGTAGGGGCCTGCCCCTCATTAAAAGTAATATACGGACAACATCTAACGACATATCGATAACTCGGGCAAAAAAAATAAACAAATATGCAATTATTAAACCCTGTAATTCCGGACTCATTCCCACACCCTCCAACTACCCAATAGAAACACCTATTGCTAGCCCCGTATTTTGTACCACCTTGTTTACTTTACGACTATATTTACCAGCTTGTCCGGCACAACCACAATTCTGTTGATATTCTTTCCCGCCACTAGCCCTTTCACAGCATCCTGGTCCAAGATATACCTTTGCATTTCATCTCTTCCCAAACCGGCGGGCGTGGCCACGCGTTCTCTTACCTTCCCGTTTATTTGGACCACTATTGTTATCTTGTCCTCTACCAAAGCCTCGGGATCATAGTCCGGCCAGTTCTGCAAATGAACACTGCCGCTGTGCCCGGTGAGTCCCCATAGCTCCTCGGCCATATGGGGTGCAAATGGCGCAAGGACAACAATTAGAGTTTCGATGGCCTCCTTAAGCACCGATGCATCCCTGTCAACCTCCGGTATCTGATCATGATAATGATAGGTTGCATTAACCAACTCCATTATTGTGCTGATGGCCGTGTTAAAGTTAAACCTCTTATCTATATCATCCGTTATCTTTTTTATTGCCCCGTGTGTAATACGGCGTAGTTCCTTGTCGGCCCCTATTAATTTCACTCTGGTGCCACCCAAAGCAGGGCTTTCCTTTATTTCATCTTTAACTGTATTGACCAAACGCCAAACGCGATTTAGGAACCTATTGCACCCCTCAACGGTGCGTTCACTCCACTCCAGGTCGCGTTCCGGAGGCGCGGCGAATAAAATAAACAAGCGTGCCGTATCCGCCCCGTACTTCGCAATGATTTCCTCGGGGCTAACCACGTTCC
>CAZKPV010000006.1:23084-25453 GCA_964554735.1 uncultured Clostridia bacterium | reverse complement strand
CATCTTCACCCCATCTTTTAGCACCATGCCTTGGGTGAGCAAGTTGGTAAAAGGCTCGGTGATATTAACCAAACCCATATCGTTAAATGCCTTGGCGAAAAACCTCGAGTAAAGGAGGTGTAGGATGGCGTGTTCCACCCCTCCTATATACTGGTCTACCGGCATCCACCGATCAACCTTTTCCCTCCCCCAGGCATTCACGTCATCACGGGGACTGGTGAAACGGTAAAAATACCAGGAAGAACAAACGAATGTGTCCATTGTGTCTGTTTCCCGACGCGCGGCCCCGCCGCAAACAGGACACTTTGTGTTTACAAAGTCCTCACAGTCATTTAAGGGGGATTCACCGGTGGGTTTGAAGGCAACATCCATGGGTAGCACAACCGGCAGATCCTGCTCCGGCACCGGCACCAAGCCACATTTATCGCAATACACAACCGGTATGGGTGCCCCCCAGTAACGTTGCCGGGAAATGAGCCAATCCCTGAGCTTGTAATTTACGGTCCCCTTGCCGGTACCCTCTTTTTCCATTATTGAGGTAATTTCTTTGATGGCTTGCTTATTTGGTAGGCCGTTAAAGGGCCCGGAATTTACCAAGACACCTTCCGCCGGATAGGCTTCGGTCATCTCATCGGGATTTAATGTACCCCCCTCCGGCTGTATAACTATAATTATCGGAAGATCGTACTTTCTAGCAAACTCAAAGTCCCTTTGATCATGGGCGGGGACCCCCATAACCGCCCCCGTACCGTATTCCAACAGAACGTAATTGGCAATCAATATGGGAATCTTTTTGCCGGTCATGGGGTTGATACAATGTGCCCCGGTAAAGAAACCCTCCTTTCCGGTTTCCTCTGATGTCCGGGTTAATTCATTCTGATCTTTCACCCGATCTATAAATGCCTTGGCCTCCGCTTCGAACCGTTTACCCTTGATCAATCTTTCCACTAGGGGATGCTCCGGCGCCAATACCATATAGGTAGCCCCGTAAATGGTATCCGGCCGTGTCGTAAATACAGTAATCTCCTCGTCAATTTCGGCAATTTTAAAATTGATTTCGGCACCCTCACTGCGTCCAATCCAATTTTCTTGCATGATTTTGACCTTTTCCGGCCATCCATCCAGGGTATTTAAATCATCCAAAAGCCTCTGTGTGTATTCTGTGGTCTTGAAAAACCACTGGGCAAGTTCACGTCTTTCAACCGTGGTCTTACAGCGTTCACAAAAACTGTCGACAACCTGTTCGTTTGCAAGAACGGTATTACACGAAGGGCACCAATTTACCGCAGCTTTTTTCCGATAGGCCAACCCTTTTTTAAAAAGTTGCAAAAACAACCACTGGGTCCATTTGTAATATCCGGGATGGCAGGTGGCAACCTCCCTGCTCCAGTCGTAACTTAAACCCAATTGCTTTAACTGGGTTCTCATTTGCCTGATGTTATCATAAGTCCATTGGGCCGGGTGTACGGCACCATACTTTATGGCCGCATTTTCCGCCGGGAGGCCAAATCCATCCCATCCCATTGGGTGCAATACGCTGTAGCCGCGCATGGTTTTAAAACGGGCCAACACGTCCCCTATGGAGTAATTCCGCACGTGCCCCATATGCAATTTCCCCGATGGATATGGGAACATTTCCAAACAATAAAATTTAGGCCTTTCCGAATCATTGGGAACCTTGTATAGCTCATCCCTAGCCCATTTGTCCTGCCACTTTTTCTCGACTTCCTCGTATTTATAGCGTTCGATCACAACTTTAGAGCCCCCTAATAGTATTTTCCAGCGCAAATTTTATCATAAAACTGCAGTTCTCTCAAGCCCAAGCCTTTCTATGGCCTGTTCCCGGAGTTTGTATTTTTGTATTTTACCGCTAGCGGTTGTCGGGTAGTTTGCAACAAAAGATACATATTTCGGTATCTTATAGTCGGCTATCTTGCCCTTACAAAAGTCCTTTATTTCCTCCTCCGTACAGAAGGTGTTCTCCTTTAGCTGTATAAATGCCATAACTTCCTCCCCATATTTTTCACTCGGGACCCCCACTACCTGCACATCCTTTACCTTGTCATTGGTGTATAAAAATTCCTCAATTTCACGGGGGTATATGTTTTCCCCACCACGTATGATCATGTCTTTTATGCGGCCGGTCACCCGAAAATATCCTTCCTCATCCATTATGCCCAAATCACCGGTATGGAGCCAACCGTCGCGGTCAATCACTGCCGAGCTAGCCTCCGGCATTTTGTAATAACCTTTCATCACATGGTAACCCCGGGTGCATATCTCTCCCTGGACACCGGGCTTTACATCCTCGCCCGTTTCCGGGTCCACAATCTTGGCCTCAACCTTGGGCAAAGCCTTGCCCACCGTGC
>CAZKPV010000006.1:17430-23074 GCA_964554735.1 uncultured Clostridia bacterium | reverse complement strand
CCCTTCTCTCTAAGTGGTCATCCGTCCGGGTCATAGTTATTCCCGGCGAGGACTCAGTTTGGCCATAGGTGATGGTAATCTCGTCCATCCCCATTTTTTCAATAACGGCCCTCATAACCTCAATCGGGCAATTTGATCCGGCCATAATACCGGTACGGAGCGTGGATAGGTCGTATTCCTTGTTTTTCAATACCTCCAGTTCGGTGATAAACATAGTCGGAACCCCATGTAGGGCAGTACATTTTTCCCTTTCAACCGTTTCTAAAACTACATTGGGGTTAAATCTTTCAACTGGCACCATAGTGGCTCCGGAAACCAGGCAGGTCATGGTGCCCAAAGAACAACCAAAACAATGAAACAAGGGTACGGGAATGCAAAGCCTATCGGCAGAGCTAAGCCTCATACAGTCCGCCACACTGTATGCATTTCCGATTAAGTTGCTGTGCGTAAGCATTACCCCTTTGGGGAATCCCGTTGTACCGGAAGTATACTGCATGTTCACCACATCGTCCGGGTCGAGTGATGCAACCCTGTCATCCAGTTCTCCCTCTGTAACCAGTTCACCGGCTTTCATCAGATCACCCCATGTAAACATACCTGGGTGTCTTTCCTCGCCAATGTACACAACATTCCTTAGTTTGGGTAAATTCCGTGATTTTATATTGCCGGGCTTACTGTCCGCCAATTCCGGACACACCTCATTAATGATATCGATATAGTTTGAATCCTTATGTCCTTCTATAAGTATCAGGGTAGAAGCATCAGATTGTTTTAGCACATATTCAAGCTCAAAGTTTTTGTATAATGTGTTTACGGTAACCAGTGTCGCACCCATTAAAGCCGTACTGAATTGCGTGATAACCCATTGCGGCACATTAGTTGCCCAAATGGCTACATGATCACCGCGTTTGATTCCCAGGCCCATAAAGCCCTTGGCGGCTTCCCGACAGACCTTGTAGAACTCACTGTATGTATACCTAAGGTCATGTCCGGAGTAAACCAGTGCCTCATTGTCGGGAGTTTTCCCGGCCATATACTTCATAACGTCCCCAATTGTAATTTTCCCTATCTTGTTTTTCATTGCTTAGAATACCCCCTAGACATTTACTAACTGCCCTTGAAAATAAAAAACCTCCCGCCCCTGTGAAAGGGACGGGAGGATACAGTTCTCCCGCGGTACCACCCTAGTTGGTACAAAATATTGGTGGAGCTGGTGGGGATTGAACCCACGTCCTCTTCCATGCCAAGGAAGCGCGCTCCCACTGCGCCACAGCCCCATAAACTACCCACTTAGCGTGATAACGGCACGACCGTCCCGAAGTAGCCAGTATTCCCCCGGGCAACTTAAAGGCGAGTTCAACGGCTTGGCCCACCGTCTCACACCACCCGACGGCTCTCTTAGGGTTACACCATTTACTGCTCCTTTTCATCGTCTTTTCATTTTCAAACGGCTAAGCGCTATTATAAACGATGCAAAAACCAAAGTCAATGGTTAACCACTAATTTCGCTGTTGGCAACCACCTTGGCATCCCCCCATAGGCGTTCAAGGTTATAAAACTCCCGCTCCTCTTTTAGGAATACATGTACCACAAAATCTCCATAATCCAGCAAAACCCAAAGGCCTTCCCGGAAGCCCTCGCTTCTCAGTAAAACAAACCCTTCTTCGGCCATTTTTGTTTTAACATTTTCCGAAATTGCCTTAACATGTGTGGTTGAGCTGCCACTGCATATTATAAAATAATCGCAAATAACAGATATTCCGCTGATGTCTAGCACTGTAATATCAAAAGATTTTTTATCCCTTGCATGACTTACCGCGCGAGCCACCGCTATTCGCGGGTTTAATGACAAGGCCATTCCTCCTTTTTAAACGCCTCAAAATATAATTTCGTGTGCTGACAGATTGTGGATGAATAGTTTTAGCATTATTTATAAGGTAAGCAATTGTATAATCAAGATGCCACAGTAACGCTTTGTCCATGTCCTTATATACCAATTCCCTCAGATAACCGACTTCTTGAAATCGACGCCCCGGCTCTACCTTATCTGCTAGGTAAATAATCTTGTCCAGCTTGCTCATATCCGTTGATCCAAGTGTGTGGGAAGCTATGGCATTTAAGACTCCCTTGTCTTCTATATTATAGCATTCCCTGGCGATTATCAAGCCTACGGGAGCATGTAACAGCGAAGGATTTTCTTCCTCCTCAACTCCCACATCAATATTGTTTTTACAGGCAATGTCAAGCAACTCCCCCGAAGTTAGATAGCGCGCACAATCATGCAGAATACCTGCCAAGCGGGCACAGGAGATATCGGCCCCGTAATGCAATGCTATCTTTTCGGCCGTTTCCGCAACGCCAAGGGAGTGGGTAAACCTTTCGGGGTTCAACTTTTTCCGCAAACCTTCAATTATTTTGCTCTCCATCGTTGTACTTTCCAAGTTTTATCTCCCCAATTAGATGTAGCACAAAATTATAAAAAACCTCCTGTTTCAAAAATGAAACGGAGGTCACTTACTACTCACTATCTTCCCGTGGTTTAGCCTCGTTAACCGTTATAATTCTACCGTCAAGATCGGTGCCATTCATGGCCTCAATCATGGCATCGGCATCCTCATCGCCTACTTCAACAAAACCAAACCCCCGCGAACGTCCTGTTTCACGATCAGTAATTACCCTTGTGCTTATAACTTCGCCGTGGTCACTAAAAACCCTTTCCAGATCCTCGGCCTTTGTTGCCCATGGCAGGTTGCCTACATAAAGAGTACGTGCCATAACTTCACCTCCGACACTATTATTTGCAAAATATGCTCGGTAAATTCAAACAAAAATTATTTATATAAATTATGATTGTATACATAATCTTCCACGGCTTCGGGTAACAGGTATTTTATGGGCACACCTTCCCTGACTCGTCTTCTAATATCCGTGGAGGAAATCGCCAATGCCGGAACAACAATCGGAAAAATCCTGTCTATAAATTCCTGCGGCAGAAGGTTTAGATTCTTTTGTAAACTTTTCAAATTATAGCCGGGTCGTGTTACGGCAACAAAAATGCACATTTCAAACAGTGCGTTAACGTCCTTCCACGTTAATATCTGCAATACCGCATCGGCCCCGGTGATAAAATAGATTTGAAAATCGGGGTATACTCTTTTGATTTCCCTCACCGTTTCAATGGTATACGAATACCCTTCCCGTTTGACTTCCAAATCAGAGACCTCAAAAAAGTCGTTACTGCCGGTGGCAATTTTAGTCATAGCAAGCCGGTGTGTCGGATTTGTCACTACCCTGTGTTTGTGGGGAGGCTTACCGGTTGGAATAAATATAACTTTTTCCAAATCAAACTGGTATCTTACGCCCTCCGCAGTTACTAGGTGCCCGTAATGAATCGGGTCGAAGGTACCACCCATAATACCTACCTTTTTAGTCACCCTCGCACCTGGCCTTCTCCATATATGATGTACTTTATCGTGGTTAATTCTTTTAAACCCATGGGGCCGCGTGCATGTAGTTTTTGGGTAGAAATACCAATCTCAGCACCAAATCCATACTCAAATCCATCAGTAAACCGGGTAGATGTATTAACATAAACCGTGGCCGCGTCAACCTCTTTTAGGAACCGCCTGCTCTTGGCGTAGTTATTGGTAACTATTGCTTCGGAATGATTAGTGCCGTATTTATAAATGTGTTCCAGGGCTTCATCAAGATCATCGACCACTTTAACGGCTAGGATTAAATCCAGGTACTCGGTTGCCCAATCCTCTTCTGTTACCGGATTTATGCCCGGAACAATCTCCCGGGTTTTATTGCATCCCCTTATCTCAACCCCACCCTGTTTGAGCCTTTCGGTCACCCGTGGTAGGAAGTCGGCGGCGATTTTCCTGTTTACTAGCATGGTCTCCATTGCATTGCAAACACCGGGCCGATGACATTTAGCATTAATAACTATCTCTTCGGCCATATCCAGATCCGCCTCATTGTCCACATAGGTATGGCAATTTCCCTCACCCGTTTCTATCACGGGAATGGTTGAATTTTCGATAACATATTTAATTAAACCGGCTCCGCCTCTGGGAACCATAACGTCTATATACTTGTCCATTTTTAATAGGGTCCCAACCGCCTCGCGATCGGTATTTTCGATAAGCTGAATGGCATCTATGGGTATCCCGCTCCTGTCGGCGGCCCCGGCAATAACCCTTGCGATGGCCCTATTGGAGTTAATGGCCTCGGAACTGCCCCGCAATACAACTGCATTTCCCGTTTTGAAACAAAGCCCCGTGGCATCAACGGTAACATTGGGCCGTGCCTCATATATCATGCCCACGACCCCCAAGGGAACGCGAATTTGGCCTATTTGAAGCCCGTTCGGCCTAGTCCACATGGATATTACTTCACCTACCGGATCGGGCAAAGAAGCCAAAACCCGCAAACCCTCCGCCATATCATGTATGCGGTCACTGGTTAGCAGTAGACGGTCGATTAATGCCCTGGAAAGTCCTTTCTCACGCCCGGCCTGCACGTCTAATTCGTTGGCATCCAATATAGTTTCAGCACTTTTCTCTAGGCTTTCCGCAATACCCACTAAAGCCTTGTCCTTGGCTGCCGAGGACAAGCCGGCCAAAATCCGGCTGGCCTTTTTGGCTTTTACAGCCTTTTGTAAAACCTCCTCATCGTGCTTGATTTCCAAGCCTTATCCCCCCTGTATCCCCATTTTTAAAAATCCAATACTAGATTATTCCTGTGAATAATTTCGTCATAATCCTTACGGCCAAGTACTTTTTCTATTTCATCTGTCTGTAATCCTTTTATTTTGTCAATATCCTCGTTAGAATAGCTTGTAATGCCCCTTGCAATCTCACCGCCCCCGGGGCCGATAATGCTCACAGTGTTGCCCATCTCAAAAACACCTTCAACCCCGGTCACACCGGAAGGCAACAGGCTTTTACCATGTCGCAAAATGGCCCTTGCAGCACCGGCATCGACAAACACCTTGCCTTGGACTGTGGAACCATAGGCAATCCATCTTTTTTTATTGACCAGCCTTCCTTCCGGTAAAAATATTGTCCCCAGGGAATCGCCCCTAACAATTCGCGAGATTACACCCCTTTCCGTTGCCTTGGCCAACACTAGGGGAATACCCGAATGCATTGTGACTTTAGCCGCATTTAATTTGCTGATCATGCCGCCGGTTGCCGACCTTGAGCCGGCCCCACCGGCCAGTTCCTCTATGTCCGGCGTTATTTCTTCTATGAGTTCTATCAGCTCGGCATCCGGATTTTCACGAGGATTGCCGGCATAAAAACCATCTATATCCGAGAGTATAATCACTAAATCAACATCTATGCAACCCGCCACCAAAGCGGCAAGCATGTCGTTGTCGCCAAAACGCAGCTCGTCAATGGACACAGTATCATTTTCATTGATTACCGGGATTACACCATAACGCATCAAAACTTCCAAACAGTTGCGGGCATTTAAAAAACGCCGCCTGTCGGAAAAATCCTCGCGGGTCAGTAAAATCTGCCCAACGGTAACCCCGTATTCGGCAAACAGCTTCTCATACATATGTAAGAGTGCACCCTGGCCAACATGAAATAGCTCCTATTTACACCACTGCAAATATTGCTACCGACCAAAA
>CAZKPV010000006.1:13581-17420 GCA_964554735.1 uncultured Clostridia bacterium | reverse complement strand
CCACCCAAGCCTTCCCAAACCCGCACCAACGGCACCTGAACTCACCAGGATCACTTCCTTGCCCCTGTTGTGCAAATCCGCCAATTCGCGAACAAGTTTTTCTAGCTGGCATATATTCAACTTACCTGTCTTATATGTCAGCGAACTCGTACCTATTTTAACTAAAAGGCGGTCTATGGCCCCTAAACTCCTCGTTTTGGTCACTGTCATAATCCCCCACCTATTTAACCCAATATACCATAAAATTTCAACAATACGATATAACTAACCTTCATTGTAGTAGATAAACTCAAAGTCCTTTATTCTTACAATGTCATCGTTTTTGGCGCCGGCCCCCTTCAAGGCCTCCTCTATACCCATACGCTTTATAATCCATTGTAACCTGTGTAGGGCCTCCTCATTTTCAAAATCTGTCATGGCAACGTGCCTTTCAATTTCCTTCCCGCTAATTACAAAACCATTCCCCTCCTTTGTTAAACTGAAGCGGGGCTCCAGTTCATGGGTGGCAATCTCCGCCTCATCATAAAGCGGCCCCACGGGTTGTAAATCCGAAACGAGCCTGCCCATTCTGAAAACCAGGTCATTTAAACCTTCACCAGTTACCGCCGACACCGGAAAAATCTCATATTTATCCTTGTACACTTCCTTCAGACGGCCAAGTTTTTCCCGGGAATCCGGCAGATCCATTTTGTTGGCAGCTATGATTTTAGATCTCCCGGCCAAATCCTCACTGTACAGCAAAAGCTCATTTTCCAAAATCTCTATATCCCTGATGGGATCCCGGCCCTCGACCCCCGCCATGTCAAGCACGTAAACCAGTAACCTTGTCCGCTCCGTATGCCTCAGAAACTGGTGACCCAAACCGCTACCCTTATGTGCACCCTCAATGAGCCCGGGAATGTCGGCGACCACAAAGCTGTAATCCCCTACCCGGACCATCCCCAAGTTGGGCGATATGGTAGTAAAAGGGTAATCGGCAATCTTGGGCTTGGCCGCAGATATCCTGGATATAATGGATGATTTTCCGGCATTGGGAAAACCTATCAGGCCAACGTCCGCCAGTACCTTTAATTCCAGCTCCAGCCATTTTTCTCTACCGGGTTCACCTTTCTCGGCAATGGTAGGCGCCTTATTGGTCGAAGTAAGAAACCGGGCGTTACCCTTGCCGCCACGTCCTCCTTTAGCAACAACTAGCCGTTGTTTGTCCTCGACAAGGTCCGCCAGAATCTCGGAGGTTTCCGCATTGCGGACTACCGTGCCGGCCGGAACACGCAGAATGAGATCCCTGCCTCCCTTTCCGTGTCTGTTTTTGCCCTCACCATTTTTGCCGCCTTCCGCACGGTAGTGTCGCCTATAGCGAAAATCCATTAAAGTGCTGAGGCCGGCATCCGCTTGCAATATAACGTCCCCGCCCCTACCGCCGTCCCCGCCCCAAGGGCCGCCCCGGGGCACAAACTTTTCACGGCGAAAGGCAACACACCCATTGCCCCCATCGCCGCCTTTAACATATATTTTAGAAACATCGTAAAACATTATTCCCACCCGCCTAAAATTCTTTAGCTGACCCCATACTTCTGCATCCGGTAATTTAGGGTTGATCTTGTGATACCCAGTAATTTGGCGGCTTTCGTTTTGTTTCCCCCCGCCTTCTCTAGGGCTTTGGATATAAGATCCCTTTCAACAACATCCAAAGACAAGCCGGAATCAGGAAAATCAAATAACAAACTACCATTGGACTGGGTTGCGCCTTGTATCTCCCGGGGAAGGTGCTCGGGTAGAATCTCCCGGCCGCGGCAAATAATCATGGCCCTTTCAATAACATTTCGCAGTTCCCTTATGTTGCCCGGCCACTCATAGTTCTCAAGAAGATCAAGTGCTTCTTTTGACACACGGTCAACAAAATACGTACGGTAAAACATATTCATAAAGTGTTCGACAAGTAGGGGGATATCCCCCTTCCTTTCACGCAAAGGCTGCAAATGGATGTTAACAACATTTAACCTGTAATACAAGTCTTCCCGAAAAGTACCTTCATCAATAGCTTTGAGTATGTTTTTATTGGTCGCCGATATTATCCTCACATCAACTTGGTGGGTGTCTACCCCGCCTACACGCTCAAATGTTTTATCTTGAAGCACGCGCAATAGTTTTGCCTGCATATTTAAGGACATTTCCCCTATTTCATCCAAAAGAATAGTGCCTTTGTCCGCCAACTGGAACCTACCTAACTTACGGGCAACCGCGCCCGTGAAAGCACCTTTTTCGTGGCCAAACAGCTCGCTTTCCAAAAGTTGCTCCGGTAATGCGGCACAGTTGACCGGAACAAAGGGTTTGCCACTTCTGTGACTTGCCTTATGTATTGCTACCGCCGCCACTTCCTTACCTGTGCCGCTTTCCCCGGTTATCAATACCGAGGCGTTTGTTTTAGCTACCTGATTGATTAGCCGGACCACCTCCTTCATGGCCCGACTTTCCCCAATCATCTTGTTATTTTTCTTAGTTAATTCAGATCGTAAAAATGTAATCTCCGTTGCCATTCTGCTTACCTTTAGGGCCTGTTTTACAACGATTTTAAGCTCATCTAAATCAAATGGTTTGGTTATATAATCGGTAGCACCCATTTTCATGGCATTGACGGCAGTTTCCACAGATCCGTGTGCCGTAATCATTATCACCGGCATCTTGGGAGCAATATCGCGTATACGTTGCAAAACCTCCAAACCATTCATTCCCGGCATTTTTAAATCAAGTATCGCAAGAGAGGGGGCCTCTGCCCGTAACAGTTCCAGACCATGCCCACCACTTTGTGTACTGATTGCTCTGTAACCCTCCTGAATCATTGCCCGCTCCAAAGCCCAACACATATGCTCCTCATCATCAATTATCAGTATCTTGGGGATCACTGCTAACGCCTCCTGCAATACTATGTATTGGTAAAACAACCGTAAAAATGCTACCTTTTCCTTCCAAACTAACAACATCAATATGGCCGCCATGTAGTCTCACTATTTGATGGCTAATGGAAAGGCCTAATCCGGTCCCAAACTGGCCGGTTGTGTAGAAGGGTTCAAAAATATTTTGCAACTCGGATTCATCTATACCTGTGCCCGTATCAGAAAACGCTATCCTGATGCTATTTTCCCCAAGATAGGTTTTGATATTTAAACTTCCGCCTTCCGGCATGGCACTAACGGCATTTAATATCAGGTTTACAAAAACCTGTTTAAGTCTTTCACCATCTGCCTCCGTAAAGGGTAAATCCTCCTGCATATCCACAAATAATTGCACATTGTGCTGTTTTAGCAATGGTTCGGTAAAAACAAGCACTGTTTTGGTAAGGGAATTTACTGACACGGGCATCATTACAGATTTTTGTGGCCTTCCAAATTCCAGCAACTCACGCAAAACCGCATTTTGGCGGTCAACCTGTTCCTTTATAATTTCAACATATTTTTTCGGATTTACGGGGCTATCTAAATCGTCCTCAAGCAACTGTATAGTTGCCTTGATAATCCCTATAGGATTGCGCAATTCATGGGCCAAACCGGTAACAAGCCTTCCCAGGGAGGCTAACCGTTGGGAGCGATGTAATTCCTGCTCCAACCTGTCCTTTTCCTCCAAGGAAACTGCCATATTATTTATGGCTTTAACTACCTGACCCATCTCCCCGGGCATTTCCGGTATATGCTTCGTAATATCTTTTTCAAGATCAGACAGACCCACCTTAATTTTTCTCACACCCATTGAGAGATTATGGATAACCAACAGGGCGCCGGAAGCCCCTATAAAAAGACCAAACAAGGCAACATACCTTATAAACAATCTGAAGGTGCGGCTCT
>CAZKPV010000006.1:0-13571 GCA_964554735.1 uncultured Clostridia bacterium | reverse complement strand
CCCAAACCACCCCTACCAAATCTCCATCCAGCTCTAACGGCACCAGATGTTGGAAGAATTGGTCGTCATAGCTCCCGGCTAGTGTTGTCAATGGGGCTTTATTGGCAACCACGGCATTGATTCCGGTTGATGCGTAGTGCATAATTTCTTTTTCCCGTTCCCTGGCATCCTCGGCGGACAGCACACGGTATTCACGCAAAAAACCATTTACATGCATCTCATCTGATCCCACTGTGTAAAATCCAAAACGGACGCCACTGTAACTGTTTGCAAGCCGCCCCGAGATGTTATCAAATGATTCCTCCAACACCCTTGTCTGTTCGGCCAAATCTAAGTCAGGGTAGGGCGTATTTCCCTCAATATTATTGTGGATTGCCGTTGCCAAAAATTCCACAATTGTAACCAGCCGCTGCTCCTTGTCCACCAGAAGAATCTCATCTGTTTTACTGGCGAAAAACATATCATAAATCATAACCAATACGGGAATGAGCAAAATAGCCGCCACAAAAAATATTATCTGAAACCGAAGGCTTTTAATTCGAATTTTCAATTGCCTAACCCCGCTGACTGATATTGGACACTGAGCGTCTGTTTTCAACAACTCGACAAACTCCAGTATCCGCGGCATTTATGATGCCCCCAGTTTTTAATCCGAATGAAAACAAACAACTTCATATCCCGGTTGCCTTATTTAAGTGCCGAAAACCATGTTTTCAGGCTGGCACAAAAACTGCATATTCATGTAAACAAAGTGGCTGTAGCATTATTTGGGAAATCCGGTACAAGAAAACGGCGGATTTAAATTAGGTTATATTATATCACACATTATAAAAATAAAGGAGGGAATAAAATTTGAGTATTTACCTTGCCATTGCCGGAATGCCGGTAAAAATGCTAATGATTGTAGGTTTAGGTGGCGTAGTAGGGGTTTTGTCGGGGCTTTTCGGCGTCGGTGGTGGTTTTTTACTGACCCCACTGTTGATTATGTTTGGAATTCCCCCCGCTGTTGCAGCGGCCTCGGATTCAAATCAGATTGTGGCGGCATCTTGTTCCGGTGCACTGGCTCACAGACGTCTGGGAAATGTTGATATAAAAATGGGGGCCACTTTCTTGGTTGGTGGTGTCCTTGGGGGAACGATTGGGGCACAGCTAGTTAAATTTTTGAGGGTCCTGGGCAATTACGATTTTGCAGTTACCTGTTTATACGTGGTCATGCTGGCCGGTATCGGTGGATTTATGTTTTTCGAAAGCATGAATTCCCTGCGGAATAAGAAAAGCGGGGCTAACGAAACAGCGGGATGTGGGGAAAACGGGAACACCACGGGTTTTAAAAGATTCCTGCAAAAATTGCCGTTACAAACGGAATTTAAAGTTAGTGGGATCAAAGCATCAATAATATTTGTTGTAGGCTTAGGTTTCATAGTGGGTTTACTGGCAGCCCTAATGGGTGTTGGAGGTGGCTTTATCACCGTCCCGGCAATGATATATTTATTAGGCATGCCAACTATGGCCGCGATAGGAACCGACTTATTCCAGATTGTTTTTACCAGTATGAATGTTACCTTTCAACAGGCAATTACCAATCATACCGTAGATATCGTTTTAGCCGTTTTGATTTTTTGTGGCTCAACTGTGGGAGCCCAAGTGGGTGCAAGGCTGAGTAAAAAATTTAATGCGGAACAGATCAGGGTTTTACTCTCCGTAATCGTATTGGTGGTAATGGTGAAAATGTTATTTACCTTAGTTAGTACGCCGGAGCAAATGATTATTTTAACTCATTCCGGGGGTGGTCATTGATGAAAAAAATTTGTTTTGCAACCCTTGCGTGCATTGTCCTAATATTTTCCCTAACCGTGCCGGCTTTTGCGGACGATATAACTTTGATTACCGATACAAGCACCGTAGACATCGACATGACCTTTAACGGTTGCAAGATTGTTATATCCGGTCAAGCACCCGAGGGCAGTGATGTCTATGTAAAATTTTCATCGCCCAGTAAAACAGTCAACCTCAGCAAAATGGGAAAAAAAGCCTTGCTGTGGATGCCGGTTGAAAATGTAACAGTGGAGAGTATACCCGGTATGTTCCAGGTATTAACTTCCGCACCAATTGACAAACTCGGGCATGATCTTCGGTCCGCGATGGGCGTTGATAAAAATTATGATTACATGCTTGCCACGGCAAAAGTTCTGGAACAAGGGGATAACCCAAAACAATTGTCAGATCCTGTGGCTAAAGAATTTTTGGATGGACTGGTGGGCATTTCCCAGGAAAAGGGTTTGTATGGCATCAATGAGGGAGCAATTACGAGGGAGGGAAACTTGTATAAGGCCGTCCTCCTTGTGCCTGCGGATATTCCAAGGGGGATCAGCACAATAGAGGCCTATGCAGTCAAAAATAATGAAATTGTTGCACATACGTCCGAAAGCATTGCAACACATTCAATAGGTATCGTCCAAACAATTGGCAGCATGGCCGTTGAAAATTCATTTGCCTACGGTTTTCTAGCGGTTGGGATAGCCCTGTTTGCCGGCCTTTCAATATCGGCGGCTTTTAAAAAGATCAATCAGTTCATGTTCAAGGAAGGGTCCGACATAGGCGCGCAACATTAGACCTGTAAACCAATTGGGAAGGGGAGAAAAACCATGGCCGAAAAGGCGGGAGTGGGTTCCCACTATATACCCCATCTACAAAAAGGCTTGTGCCAACTAATTACAGGTATCGGGGCTAAATTTTTAAACTTCAGTGGTCTTATTGCAAGTTTTTGGGCCAAGGCAGACAAACGCATTGGAAAAAATCGAAGATTTTGGAGGTAAGCAAGCTTCATGGCTGTGCCATTTATATTTATAATGTTTAAGGTCGGCATACTGCCGACCTAATTTCTTTATTAAAAAACCAATCCTAAAAAGGATTGGTTTTCAAAGCCCTAATATTATGCCAATGCTACTTCCTGTATATTCACTTGTCTCCTGTTTTTTCCCTTCCGCGTAAAGCTAACATAACCATCCGCCTTGGCAAATAGCGTGTCATCTTTTCCACGACCAACATTTGCCCCGGGATGTATCTTAGTCCCCCTTTGGCGCACCAGTATTGATCCGGCACTAACAAATTGGCCGTCCTGCCGTTTTACACCGAGTCTTTTCGATTGAGAGTCCCTACCGTTTCTGGAACTTCCAACCCCTTTTTTGGTTGCCATTAATACTCACCTCCGGCTATTAAACTTCGATATCCTCCACTACCAATTGGGTAAAGGGCTGCCTGTGGCCCTGTTTTCTCCGGTAGTTTTTCTTCGGTTTATACTTAAAAACAATGATCTTTCTGCTTTTGCCCTGGTTTACAACCTTACCCTTAACTCTTGCACTGTCAATGAAAGGGGTCCCAACCACAAGCCCGTCTTCCTTGCCCACGGCCAGAACCCGGTCAAACTCAACCGAGTCCCCCACTTCCACGGGTAGTTTTTCTACTTTTAGGGTATCACCTTTTTCAACCCTATATTGCTTTCCCCCGGTTTCAAAAATTGCATACACTTTCCTACACCCCCATATTAGGACTCGCCGAAAAAGGTGCGCGAACGCTTATGGACCTTTCCCGTGCGGTAATAAGGCCTGTAAAGCCTTCGATTAATTGTAACACAAGGGGGTAATTTGTCAATATCAAAACTTTCCTTCCAAAATGCTTACTTTACGAGTTTCGCCTTGGCATAGGTGCGGTAAACCTTACTGACCTTGACAGGTACAGTTTTCCCGATCATAAAACCGGCCCCTTCAATATCAAGGACAAAGCCATCTAACCTAGCAATACCATCTTTTTCGTTATTTACATGGGTCTCCTCAACCTTGACCTTTAGAACATCACCTGTTCGAACGGGTGATGTGTCCAGGTTGTCAATTTCCTGACTGTTCAGTGGGCGCACACAGATGCTTTCTATATGCTTGCTTGGGTTGCCCCTAATAAACAGTGTTTTCCCGGTCTGGCTTTCCAATTCACGAAGCCGCACCCCTCCGGTGCCGATGAGCCGTGCCGCAACCGCCGGATGGGCGTCCACAACAATATTTTCCACATTCATGCTTCTGGCATCATCACGAATCTGTGATTTGAACTTTATGCTCATTGTCTCTTCGGAGAAAACCCTACCCCGGCCGTCGCAATAGGGGCAAATTCGCAAAACGGAATCAGCTAGGCTGGGTCTGACCTTCTTGCGAGTCATTTCAACCAATCCTAGTTGAGTTAAACCTAAAATATTGGTTTTCACCTTGTCTTTTTTGATTTCCTCCGCCAATATACTGAGCACTTCCTCACGGTGTTCCTCTTCCGACATATCAATAAAATCGACTATTATAATCCCGCCCATACTGCGTAAACGAAGTTGTCTGGCTATTTCCACGGCGGCTTCCATGTTTGTTTTATGAACTGTATCCTCCAGGTCCTTGGTTCCGGTAAATTTACCCGTGTTGACATCTATAACCGTCAAAGCCTCTGCCTGGTCAATTATTAAGTAACCGCCACATTTTAGCCAAACCTTTTTATTTAATGCCTTTTCAAATTCCTGCTCAATGCCATAATCTTTAAAAACATCCTCCCGTTCCTCTAAAATAATATTTTTAATAAGACCGGGATTGATTATTTCCACCAGTTCTATAACTTTTTCGTATTCGGTACGGGAATCAATCAGCAATCTGTCAATATCCTCGCTAAAGTTATCACGTAAAATCCTTTGGACCAACTCTATATCCCTGTGTAGCAAGGCCGGTGCCTGTCTTTTTTTAAGCCGGTTTTTCACCCTCCTCCACAGTCTGTCAAAGAGGTAGATGTCGCTTTGCATTTCTTCTTCCGTTATCCCCTCGGCAAGAGTACGCACAATTAAACCCATGCCCTTAGGTTTAATTTTACCGGCTAGCATTTTGAGTCTTTCCCGTTCCTTCTCCGAATCTATCCTACGCGATATACCTATATAATCCACTGTAGGCATTAAAACAAGATACCGTCCGGGAATGGTCAAGTGCGTAGTTACACGCGGCCCCTTGGTACCGGTTGGTTCTTTTGTAACCTGAACAATTATTTCCTGGCCTAATTTAAGAATATCGGTAATGCTTACAGGTGAAGCATTACGTTTAGCTGTCAGGGCATCCTCAATATATAAAAACGCATTTTTTTCTATACCGATATCTACAAAAGCTGCCTGCATTCCCGGTAAAACATTTTCCACCCGACCTTTATAAATATTGCCCATCAGACGCTGGTTTAATGATCTTTCGATGTAAATCTCGACCACTTTCCTGTTTTCCAATACCGCTACCCTAGTTTCATCTTCCCCCACATTTACGATTATTTCTTTTAACATATCTTTCCCACCCAACTATCTCTCAGCACTTCCACAAAGAAACGTACCCATTCCCTTTCCCGGAATACAGGCCGGTTCTTACAATTTCTATCGTATCCGTGTCAATCCGATAATCATATTTTAACAGAAATGAATTGAAAACTTCTTCGGGGCGAATATTTCCTGTGCTCCCCGCCTTTAGGTGCATTTCAAAGACCAACACATTGTTTTCATGTATCCGCCCGGTTAATTTTAATATACCCTCCCTGATATTAATAATACTTTTAGCACCTTTTCTTACCCTGACCACATTTATTTCCGCAAGTTCAAGAAAAGATTCCAAATCTTTTTTAAATCCATCTTCCGCTACGGTATCAAGGGATTTTACCCTGACCCTATAAGTTGCGCTACTGAGTAAAGACATTAAAGAAGGTGCCCTGTCACGGACCGGTCTCACTTTATTGACCCTGATACCCACCGGCAAGGCCTTATTTAGTCGGTCAGCAAACTCCCCCGGGGCAACCGGTTTAAACAGTTCAACGTCAACAAACTCCTCCAAGGCCGTAATGCCTACCTGTGCAGGTGCAGCAAAACTAATTTTAGGATGTGGGTTGAATCCCTTGGTAAAGGCCATGGGCACCTCTGTTCTTCTGATGGCCCTCTCAAAAGCACGTACAACATCCAAATGTGCCACAAAACGGGCTTCCTTTTGTCGCGTAAATTTTATTCTATATTTGGGCATCTATCTCAACTCCCAATATTTCCGGCTCTGTTTCCAAGGTAGGGCACAGACCACACCCATGGCAGGTCCCCTGCCGGCAATCCATGGTTGTCTCTCCCTTTAATGCGCGCTGATGCTCCCTGGCCAGGAACTTTCTGCCGACACCCGAGGCAATGTGGCCCCAGGGCAAGGGGTCTTCATAATCAAATCTTCTGTAGGCAAAGTATTCCGGTTCCACACCCTCCAACCTAAATGCCTCCTGCCAGCGGCCGTAATCAAACAATTCAGTCCAACCGTCAAACTTACACCCCAGTCGCCAGGCCTGTCTCAGTACCCGCCCAAGCCTCCTGTCCCCTCGGGCAAATACAGCCTCTAAATAACTGTTTTCCACACTGTGATAGTTAAATATCAAACCACGGCCTCTCATTTTACTGGCTAGGAAGGATTGTTTCTCCTTTAGTTTACCTATCTGTTCCAGCGGCTCCCACTGAAAGCAGGAATGTGCCTTTGGGACAAAAGAAGAAACGCTAACGGTTACTTTAAGCCTACGCTTGGATGTGGCATATTTTTGACCTATGTCCAACACCCTTTTTGCAAGGGCCGCAATTTCCCCAACATCCTCCCCGGTTTCGGTTGGCAAGCCAATCATAAAATATAACTTAATGGCGTTCCAGCCCGCCTGAAAAGCAGAGGTGACAGTTTCGATTATGTCCTTTTCGGTCACGCCTTTATTTATTACATCGCGCATACGCTGTGTTCCCGCCTCCGGGGCAAAGGTCAGACTTGAACGCCGGACACGCTGGATCTCTCTCGCTAACTCAAGGGAAAAGGCATCCACGCGCAAGGAAGGTAGTGAAATACCTATACCATCGGCCGCATGGGCGTTTAAAAGACCCTTTATAACCTCCTTGATACCGGTGTAATCAGCACTACTTAACGAAGTTAAAGATATCTCATTATAGCCGGTAGTTTTAACAATCTCCCCGGCCTGCCTTATTAGGGTTTCCGGTTTCTTTTCACGTGCCGGACGGTAAAGAACGCCGGCCTGGCAAAATCTGCAACCCCTAGTACAACCACGCATTACCTCGAGCATTACACGATCATGGATTACCTCCATCCACGGTACTATGGGATGGGTGGGAAAATCAACTGTGTCAATATTTTGCACCGCCCTTTTGGTGATCCTGGGTCGCGCCTCCGGTAGGAGGGCATCAAGCCGTTGAAAGTTTCCCTCATTATCGTAGCGGGGCCTGTAAAAGGAGGGAACATATATACCTTGTATCGAAGCGGCCTTCCTTAAAAACTCGTGTTTGGAAAGTTTATTTTGCTTTTTTATTTTAAACGCTTCTATCAGTTCATGTATGACTTCCTCACCCTCACCGATGACAAACAGATCAACAAAATCTGCCAGGGGTTCGGGGTTGAAAACACAAGGCCCACCCGCAATGACCAAGGGCTCCCTTTCATCCCTTTCAGAGGAACCCAAAGTCACACCCGACAAATCAAGCATATTTAAAATGTTTGTGTAGCTCAGCTCATACTGTAGGGTAAATGCTATGATATCAAATTCATTTAGGGGTCTAAAGGATTCCATGCTAAACAGGGGTATGCCCCGTTCCCTCAATTCCTGTTCCATGTCCACCCAGGGAGCGAAAGCCCTCTCCATTAAGGAGTCCGACCTTTTATTCACAATATGATATAAAATCTGAAGGCCCAAATAGGACATGCCTACCTCATAAACATCCGGAAAGGCAAATACCATTTTCACTGTCTTATCTTGCCATTCCTTTTTGACGGCATTCCACTCATTACCGGTATAGCGGGCGGGTTTCTGTACACGGTGCAAAATTTTTTCTACTTGTTCTCTCACTGTCACACCCCCGGCTGTCTTCATTTTTTACAGACAAACTCAGTATATTGTTTTCTACGCAAGGATTACAAAACCTTCCCATATTTTGATAAGTTTATATGAACCCGCTAGTCTTTGTCCTCCAACACAGAGCCAAGACTGGCATTTAAACCCTGCCTTAAAATAGCATCTACCAGATCGTTCTCGCTGAGCATACCAATATAACCCAACCTATTATCTACTATCATAATAAAATGAAACCTTCCCGGTACGAATAGTTTGATTGTTTCATATACATTTATATCCCTACCGGCAGCAAATATACTTGCGGGTAGAATACCCTTCTTGACCAGTTCCTTCTTTTTTTGAACCGCATGGCGAATGAAATAATAAGGGCCCATGCCCTTTTCCCTGGTTGCGGCATATAAAAGAAATACCGCCACAACCAAGATATCCAAGCCTGTCAAACGCATAAAAAACCCCGCAATTCCTGCCGCAATAAGCAAACCGGCTGTTATTTGCCCGGCCGTTGCGGATATATATGTAGATTTTTTCAACCCGTGAAAACGTGCCAGGTAGGCACGCAATACCCGGCCGCCATCCAATGGCAAGGCGGGGATCATATTAAACAAGGCAAGAAAAAGATTGCACTGAAGAAAAAAAGGGCTGAAGCTTTCATGCCACAGCCCGTAATTTTTAGCTGATATGGTCAGGATTGCCAGAACTATATTGCAGGAGGGCCCGGCAATGGCAACACAGAATTCATGCCACGGATTGAAAACCAGTTCACTCCCGACTCGTGCAACCCCCCCAAAGGGCAGGAGTTCCACCTCACTAACCTGCACCCCAAGTTTGCGAGCAACAATGACATGGGCCAGTTCGTGAACAAAAACTACCCCAAAAACTATTAATCCCTTTCCCAAAATCCCGGCGACAAAGAAAAGCCCGATTAAAAGCAAAAAGTACTTGTTCAGGTAGATCCGAACACCCAGAATACTTACCATTTTTGATCTTCCCTTTTAATTTTAGTTAACGGGTCCACTAGCCTACCGTTTTCATGTACCTCAAAGTGAATACCATAGCCGGGTACCTCCCCCCCGCTGCCTACATATGCAATTACTTCACCGGCCTTTAAATCCGCCCCCTCTGCCACCTTGATACCATCTACCTGTGCATATAAAGTATAATTTTCACCACCGTGATTGATGAGTATATAATCCCCTAGAACTTGGTCATTTCCAATACGTTCAACTTTACCCGGCATCGCCGCCTTTACAGATGATCCTGAAGCCGCACATATATCAATACCAGAGTGAAATTTTTCAAGACCATTGCCGGGTTCCTTGACCCAACCAAAACCCCTTACTACCTGCCCGCTTACGGGCACAAGTAGCTCCATGCCGGTTGCACTTGTAGGGCTCGCGTTTGGGTTGCCGGGTAGCCCACCCCACATTGAACCATCATAATTTGCAGTTAAAAGACCCACCTGCACGGCCTTTTCAAGCATTGGCTGATAATCCCATTCAGTGGTCAGCATGTACTGTAAACCATCCTTGATTTTAACACCCACCGGGTGGCTGGATTGCCTGACAAACAGCAACACCGCCAGTAACAGCACCGTCACCGCAACCTTGGAAAATTTTTTTAAGTCCCATCCCTTCTCTTCCCGTTTGTATGAGTCGGGGTAATAGGCAGACCAATCATCCACTTTTTCATTTGACGATCCCTCTTTTTTATTGTCTTCCCACATAATCTCTCTCCCCCAGTATGGCCTGAACCAAATAACGTTGGTTAAAGTATATTAATTAAATGGGACAAATATGACAAGCCCAAGGGGGTAATACTAAGCTACTACAGGTGTATGTAAAGGAAATGTGCAGATGAAATTTTCGCAGTATCTTTCACAGAAGGTCCTTTGGATTTTTGTATTGATATCCCTGGTGGGTATTATGGCCGGTGGCTTTGCGCTGGGCCTGGTTTTACCCGGATTCAATACCTTAAGCTTAAACCAGGAAAATGCCCCGGGGGATACGGCCCCATTATCCGATTCTATTAGTGACAATGTTACTGTTGCAGAAAAGTTAATGCCTACAGTAGTTGGAATAAGCACCGAAAAGATCTCCCAAGATTTATTTATGCAAGGCCCGATTGCCACCGGGGTGGGCTCGGGTGTGATAGTCAGATCCAATGGCTACATTCTGACCAATGACCATGTCATCAGCGGGGCGGACAATATAGATGTCATTTTAGAGGATGGCAGCCAACTCAAGGCCAAAAAATTATGGTCCGACCCGGGACTTGATTTGGGGATCATCAAGATTAATGTGGAAAACCTCACTCCCGCACAACTAGGAGATTCCAACCGACTGCGCATAGGCGAGCCGGTTATCGCTATCGGCAATCCCCTGGGACTTAAATTTCAACGAACGGTAACTGCCGGCATTGTAAGTGCCCTAGACAGGGTGATTTCCGTCCCTACGGAAAGGGGGAGGGAAAAAGTTATGGAAAATTTAATTCAAACTGATGCTTCCATAAACCCCGGCAACAGTGGCGGCCCACTGGTAAATAATAAAGGGCAAGTGGTGGGGATAAACACGGTGAAAGTCACAAGTGCGGAAGGAATAGGATTTAGCGTCCCCATAAACGTTGCCAAACCCATTGTAAACAGGGTTGTTGAAGACGGCAAATTTGTTAGGCCAGGCCTGGGGGTTGTTGCCTTTGACCGTGATATAGCCAGGTATTATAACAAGCAACTCGGCTTGGACAAGGGAGTCCTAATAATGGAAGTTCAAACAGACAGCCCGGCGCACAAAGCCGGTCTAAAAGAAAATGACCTCATACTGCGTATTAACAATAAAACTATCGACAACATGCTTGATCTCCGCGAAACCCTTTACTCGCTTAGGGTTGGTGACAAGGTAACCGTTACTTTTTGGCGTAACGGCCTTACCCGGAAAACCAAGGCAGCCCTGGAGGAGCTGTAAAGCATCCCTAGACTAAAAGATTATCTTTTGCCTTCTCATATAAACGTTCAAAAGAAGACCTATAGCGGCCATGTTGGCCAACATGGAACTTCCGCCGTAGCTAAAGAGTGGCAGGGGTAAACCTGTAACCGGCATTATCCCCATGGTCATACCGGTGTTGATGGTTATTTGAAAGGCGAACATACAAATTATGCCAATCGACAAAAGGAGTCCAAACTTATCCTTTGCTTCACGGGCAATAACCAAAGCACGGTAAATAAATATAAAATATAAGATTAACAGTAGGAATGCCCCTTTAAAACCTATCTCTTCACCGACAACAGAAAAAATAAAATCAGTATGTTGTTCCGGTCCGGGTAAAAAATTAAGCTGGCTTTGGGTCCCTTGATACAAACCCTTTCCCCAAAATCCACCGGACCCCACCGCGATCTGCGATTGGATAACCTGATAACCGCTTCCCTCTAAATCGCTCCAGGGGTCTATAAAGGCAACCAAACGCTTGAACTGGTATTCTTCAAGGGGAATCCACACGCCCCAATGATAGTGGGCCAGCATCCAGCCGCATACCAGTAGGAGACCGATAAGTAAAATAACCCCCAGGACCTTAGGATTTGCGCCGGCGACATACATCATGCCAAACATAATTGCAATAAAAACCAAGGAGGTTCCTAAATCCGGCTGTTTCAAAATCATCAGCAAGGGAACACCTATAAAAATAAAACAAGGGATCATATCCCAAAATTTATTGAGCCTGCCCTGCCGGCTAACTAAATAACCTGCAAACGAAATAATTATCAGTACCTTTGCAAATTCGGAGGGCTGGTATTGGAATGGCCCTACGGGAATCCATCTTTGTGCACCCAAGGCAGTAAAACCGAGTACTATGACCAAGGCCAGTGAAACAATGTTGATAAAATATATGGGCCACATCAACCTGGACAATTTCTCATATTCAAAAAACATAAAGAAAGCCATTACTATTAACCCTAGGATAACAAAAATGACTTGCCTTTCAGTGTATGTGAGGGAACTCCCATCGCCAACACCAATATGTCCTGCAGAACTAATAATCAAAAGGCTGTAAAATATGATTATTAATGCAGTAACCAACAAGGTATAGTCAATCTTTTTAAATATTTTTTTGTCGATAAAGATCATTTTGTCCCACTCGTATTAAGCCAAATTTTTTACGGACCTTTTCATGCGTTTAACCGGAATGTTGGCAACTAAAGCCACAGTATTATCTTTATTGTCTAAGGTTACCTCAAGCCCTTCTTCGTCAATTTCCATGTAGTCGGAAATAACTTTAATTAAATCATTTTTTAGCTCCTGTAGCAGTTGGGGCTTGACTCCGGCACGGTCATGAACTAAAACCAAACGAAGGCGTTCGGTCGCAACATTTTTACTACCCCTTTTTTCTCTTCCCAATAATCTGCTAAGAAATTCTAACAAGCCCCTCCCCCCTTCCGTCATTACTTAATACCAACAAATCTCCGCAGTTTCGACAAAAATCCGGAATCATAGTTTAAATCCATCATAGGAACGGCTTCGCCTAAAATCCGCATCGTGATGTTCCGATAGGCCTGGCCGGAACGGGACCGTTCATTTAGGACCACAGTTTCCCCACGGTTCGTGGAAACTATAATCATTTCATCATCCGGTACAACTCCAAGCAAATCAACAGCAAGAATATCTATGATATCCTCAATACTCATCATGTCACCGTGGCGAACCATTTTAGGCTGCAATCTATTTATAACCAGTTTTGGATCCCTTAAATCCGCCGCCTCCAGCAAACCAATAATACGATCGGCGTCCCTGACCGAGGACACCTCCGGGGTTGCAATCACGATGGCCTTATCGGCACCAGCAATGGCATTCTGGAAACCTTGTTCAATCCCGGCAGGGCAGTCCAAAATCACAAAATCATATTCTTCCTTTAAATCTGAACACAACTTTCGCATCTGATCCGGACTGACAGCCGTCTTGTCCCTAGTCTGAGCGGCGGGCAACAAGTAAAGAGATTCAAGACGTTTGTCCTTGATTAAGGCCTGTCTCAATCTGCAATGTTCACTGGTCACATCAACAATATCATAAACTATTCTGTTTTCCAAACCCAAAACAACATCAAGGTTTCTGAGCCCAATATCGGCATCCACCAACACAACCTTTTTACCCTGTGCCGCAAGTCCTGTACCTATATTAGCTACAGTAGTGGTTTTCCCAACCCCTCCTTTACCTGATGTTACCACAATTACTTCGCCCATATCTACAGTTCCTCCCTTGAAGTACCAAAATTACTGCTGTTTATGTTTAGGAGATGCTTTTTAAAGCCCACCCGTATGAAAGGCCTCTATAACAACCGAGCCGTTTTTGATACATGCAATCTCCGGCCCGTGTGGGCCATCCGCCTCGCCATCGGGGGCACGAGTGATATGATTGGCTATACGTAACTGCGTAGGCTGTAACCGAAAAGCAATTACCTGGGCCTCCTCATTCCCCTCCACACCCGCATGGACGACCCCACGCAATGCACCCATCACCACAATGTCACCTTTGGCAACGATTTCAGCGCCCGGGTTAACGTCCCCAAGTATTACCACATTCCCCTCGAAATAAAAATTTTGGCCGGAACGCAAGGTGCGTTGCACCAAAATGGTGTCAGTATCTAAAACCCTGGTGGCTACCTTTTCTTTT
>CAZKPV010000005.1:0-28444 GCA_964554735.1 uncultured Clostridia bacterium | reverse complement strand
TAGCCCGGGCCTTTGCTGCTTGAATATTACCGGGCTACCTAGTTTAATCCTTACCAGTATGGCGATAATGAGCATTAATGGAGACAAAACAACCAAAGCCAACAGGGACAAAATAAAGTCCATTGGCCGTTTAAAATACCTCTCATATATACCTTTTTTCTTTGCCCGTTGGCCAATCTTATAGTTAGTCGTGCAACAACCTGCTTCCCTTTCGGCTCCCATTTTTCCCATCCTTTTAACTAAAGGCCACCATTTGGCCGTGCTCTGGCTTCCGCTAAAATAAATTTTTGATTATCCCACACACCCGGCCCAAATCAGCATCTAACATTTTGGTGTCGCTCGGTAAACAGACTCCGTTTTCAAATAGTTTTTCGCTGACATTGCCTCCTATGTAGTCATACTGCTCAAAAAACGGCTGTAAGTGCATGGGCTTCCAGATCGGCCGCGATTCGATGTTTTCCTTTTCAAGAGCCACCATAATGTCCAGTGGCCGCACCCGTCCTTTAAGGGTCATGCATGACAACCAACAATTGGGCTCATTCCACACGTTAATTGGCATTAATTCAACTCCATCAAGCCCGCCCAGTTCCCGTGTATAGTAATCAAAGATGTATCTTTTCTTGGCAACTCTTTTATCTAATACTTTTAGCTGCCCCCTACCGATTCCTGCCACTATATTGCTCATTCGGTAATTGAACCCTAATTCGCTGTGTTGGTAGTGCCTTGCCTTGTCCCTTGCCTGGGTGGCCCAGAACCTGACTTTTTCTATTCTTTCCTTGTTGTTGGAAACTAGCATCCCGCCCCCGGAGGTGGTGATGATTTTGTTTCCGTTAAAGCTGTATATTCCATAATCACCAAATGTACCGGTGTGTTTTCCCTTATACAATGTACCCAGTGATTCGGCGGCATCTTCAATTACAGGTACGCCGTGTTTTCGGCAAATTTCCATGATTTTATCTATGCTTGCCGACAGTCCATACAGATGGACAAGCAATACGGCTTTCACATCGGGATATTTTGCAAAAGCCTTTTCCAGTGCCACGGGACACATATTCCAAGTTTCATAATCACTATCTATAAATACAGGTATTGCGTTTTGGTATATAACGGGATTGGCCGTGGCTGAAAATGTGAGACTTTGGCAAAAGACAACATCCCCTTCCCCAACCCCGGCGGCTTTTAAGGCCATGTGAATGGCCGCTGTTCCCGATGACAGCGCGGCAGCATGTTTCGCCCCCACCTTGGCGGCAAACTCCTGTTCAAATCCGTCCACATTTGGCCCCAGTGGTGCTATCCAATTGGTGTCAAAGGCTTCCTGTATGTACTCTAATTCGTACCCTTCTTCGCTCATGTGTGGTGAGGAAAGGTAGATTTTTTTGTTATTCATGGTCACATCATTTTTCATATTAGCTAGCAACCTTTGTATTTTTAACCTCCAAATAAAGGGAATGTGCATCATTTAAGTAACTATGTAGTTCGGGTTTTAAAATCTTTGTTTTTCTTAAAATTGCACCCCAGCCCTTGTAACCGCTATTTTCGAGATAAAAAAATACGGAAACCAGCTCCAAGACACTTGTGGGCTTTTTATTTAGCATTTTAATTAATGCGATTTGATTTTCGGAATAAAAACCTTCCGTGACATAATTATTAGCCCACCCGACAACGCCGCACCCGTAGGTTCCACCTCGCTACATTTGTCCTTTATCTTTTTTCTACAAAATTACCGTTTTTCCTCCCATAACTTGCCTGTAAGTTGCCTGTTAGTCCCCCAAAAAGCGGGCCACCCTGTTGCCTTCCCCCTTTCGTATAATAAATCCTTAAAACAACACATAATAATCAAAAGACAAAAGGGGTTAGTAGGTATGGCCCGTAGGCGAAATTATTTCAGATTTCCCAACAAAAGATATTTCAGAAAAATGACCGGCAACAGGGCCGTCTATTATGTCATTGCGGCGATTGCAGCATTACAGGTAATGCAAACCTATCTTTGGCAAATCCTGCTCCTTATTGCCCTGGTGTTGGCCGGTATCTGGTACTATCGGCACAACAAGAAAAAATCGCTAAGAGTAGCCGGAATTCATCAAATTGATCGTATGGAAGGTGGCGAATTTGAGGATAGGATTAAACTTCTTTTTGAAGATATGGGATATTCGGTAAAGAAAACACCTGTGACAGGGGATTTTGGGGCGGATCTTATTGCCAATAAAGCAAATGAACGGATCATTATACAATGCAAAAGATATAGTTCAAAAGTAGGGCTACAGGCCGTTCAGGAGGCCGCTACCGCAGTTACGCACTACGGTGCCCACCGAGCAATGGTTATAACTAATAACACATTCACCTCTCAAGCCCGTTTGCTGGCGAAATCCAACGGCGTTGAGCTCGTGGATCGGGCAAAATTGATTAAAGCCTTATGTGCCACCTCGGGGTGCAAAAATCCCGGCTACTTATCTTTCGTCAGGAAATAAAATTGTTTACCCCTCCCTTTAATAGCGTTGTAATGCCCGGGTATTGACCTTGCCTCTAACGATCCAATAGGTTACATTTTCGCCAAAAGTGCCTCTCGAGGCCAGTTTGCGGTGACAGTTGGTACACATTAAATGGCCTTCGTGATTTTGCAGATTCATTTTAGAGGCTATGATGCGGGGATACTGCAACTTTATGAGGTTTCCTTTGCTTCCCTTGGCGTAAACAAGCATGGGGGTTTTACAATATCCGCACGAAACCTCAAGGGGAAATGTGCCCCGTCTTTTTCTGTATATGGGATTTTTGTATTTCATAATGTTACACCCCCTACTTAACTATACCGATTACCCAAACCCGACCCTAGTTCCCACGGTTTTCACGGTCTCCACGGTTTTCGCAGTTCTCACGGTTTCCGCGGTTTTCTCACGGCCGGCCTGACCCAAGTTTTCCCCCGGATTTTCCCCATTACCGTTTGATTATAGACCGGGCAAGGCCCGTGAGGTAGTGGAATTCCTCTATTTTCAGCATGAATCCCAGTGCCAGGTAGACCAGACCGCCAAAGGTGATGTCGATTACCACCCTCAAAGCCAGGGCCATCCCGGTGGCCGGTAGGCTTATCAGCAGGAGGCTGTTGCAAATATAGACCGCCACGCCCATGATCACCGAGGCCACGCCAACCTTGAACAGAAAGTGAAGTAGTGATTTGTCCAGTAGCCCCGGTACCCGTTTGTTCAATACAAATGCGAGCAGGATCGGGGTAAGCAGCGATATGATCGTATTGGACAGGGCCAGGCCCATGTACTGCATTCTCCCGATTAAAAGAAAGCTCAAAAGGGCGTTCAAGACCACCGCCACAAGGGTTATTTTCACCGGGGTGATGGTGTCCTGATGGGCAAAGAATCCTCGGGTGAAAAGCGGCCCCAAACACTGTCCGATCAGACCAAAGGCCAGGAAGAACAGTATCCCCGAGGTCATGGCCAGTGCCCTTTCGTCAAAGGCCCCCCGCATAAAGAGGAGCTTGATAACTGGTTCCCTTAAAACGAGGAGGCCCACCGCGGCGGGTATGGCCATGAGGGAAATCATTTTCGTTCCCTTGATGATGGTTTCTATAAAGCGATCCTGTGCTTTTTCCGCGACAAAGCGGCTGAGGGTGGGAAACACCGCCGTTGTTATGGCCAAAACAAATATCCCCTGGGGCAAGAGCACCAGTTTCGTGGCGTAATTCAGGGCGGAAATACTTCCCTCCACCAGTGAGGAACCAAAAAAGTAGTATATCAGGATGTTGACCTGCCCGATTCCACTACTTAAAAGTATGGGTACCATCAATTTAAAGATGGTTTTCACTGAATCGTTGCCAATATCCAGTAACGGCCGGTAGGAAAAGCCGGTTTTTTTCAAAAAAGGTACCTGCACCAGGGCCAGGGCCATCGACCCCAGGAGCACGCCCAAGGCCAAACCGTGTATCCCGTATATCCTACCCAGGGTAAGGGCGGCAATGATGATGGTCAAGTTTAGTACCGGCCCGGCAAAGGCGGACGGGGCGAAAATGTTATAGGTATTGAGCAGGCCCATGAACAGGCTGCCCAGGCCCATAAACACCACCGAGGGAAGTACGATAACCGCCAGTTGGGTTGCTAGTCGGGCCACCGGCTCGTTGAATCCGGGTGCAAACAGTCCGATGATCAAATGTGATTTCCAAACGCTCAAGCCGGCGACCACGGCGATGATTACAAAAACGATGCCGCCGACAGTGCTGAAAACCCGGTTGACTTCGTGCTGTTCCCCCCGGACCAGTTTGCCGGTCAGCACCGGGACTACAACGGCCACGAGGGCACCGCTTAGAAGCCCGTAGGCCATGTAGGCTAGATTAAAAACAACCAAATAGGCGTCAGTGGCACTGGTTGCGCCAAATTCACTTGCTATAACTGCTTCCCGGGCGAATCCTAGAATCTTGGACAAAACAGATATCAGTGTAATGACTATAGTGGCCCGGGCTACTATTCCGATTGGCGGCAAATTTTTATCCCCCTGATGTTACCCCGTTTGCAGGCTATTTTCTAAATGATATGTTGGGACCAGATCCTTTAGCATTACTAGTAGTTCTTCTCTGTTGTCCGCCCAATTCCTTGCAGCAAAAAGGATTATATATTCCTCTAGTTTTTCGGTGTCGACATCATTGTTTTTGGAGATAAATATTTTTTTATGCTTGGTGGCGGTTGTGCCCTCCTCATCGGTTAGCAGTTCCTCGTACAGTTTTTCACCCGGCCTGATTCCGGTGATCTTTATGTCGATGTCCTTGTAGGGCTCAAGCCCGCTCAGGCGAATTAAATCCTCCGCCATGTGCAGTATTTTTACCGGCTCCCCCATGTCCAGGACGAAAATTTCTCCCCCCCGGGCCATGGCCCCGGCCTGGATGACCAGTTGTACGGCCTCGGGTATGGTCATGAAATAGCGCACCATTTCCCTGTGGGTTACCGTGAGCGGCCCCCCGCGGGCTATCTGCTCCTTAAATGTGGGCAATACGCTTCCCCGGCTTCCCAGAACATTGCCGAAACGGACCGCTGCAAACCTGGTTGCACTCTGCCGGGCCATTGACTGTACTACCATTTCGGCGATGCGTTTGGTGGCACCCATTACGCTGGTTGGGTTGACGGCCTTGTCGGTCGAAATGAAAACAAAGACGCCGGCACCGTGCCGGTCCGCGGCTACAGCCACGTTTCGTGTTCCCAGGACATTGTTTTTTATGGCCTCCTCGGGGTTTTCTTCCATCAAGGGCACGTGTTTGTGGGCCGCCGCATGGAATATGACTTGGGGCTTGTGTTGTTTAAAAACCGTGTTAACTTTGGCTTTATCTTTCACATCGCATATAACTGGTTTGAGATTAACATAGGGAAAAATGCGCCCCAGTTCCTGTTCTATTTCGAAGATCGGATTTTCGTCATGGCCTAGTAATATGAGGGTGGCCGGGTCGTGGCAGGCCACCTGGCGGGACAGCTCGGAGCCGATGGATCCTCCCGCACCGGTAACCAGAACACATTTTCCGCCTATATAGCCGGTTATTTCCTCTAGGTTGACTTTAACCGGCTGCCGGCAAAGTAGGTCTTCCACTTCGACTTCCCGAAGGGAACTGACGCTTATTCTTCCGTCTATTATTTCGTAGAGCTTGGGTACTATTTTTAGCTTGGCCGGCGTCCTCCGGCAAATATCTACAAGTTCCCTGATCACGCTACCGGGTGCCGAGGGCATGGCTATAACTATTTCCTCGATGCCAAAGTTTTTGGCCAACCTGGGAATGTCCCCCTTGCCGCCCAAAACAGGTATGCCCAGGAGTTGTTGGTTTTGTTTAATCGGGTCATCGTCAACGAAGCAAACCGGGGTCATGTCATGGCCCTCCCGCCGGGCTTGCATCAGTTCCTTGAGAACCATCACCCCGGCATCCCCGGCACCGACTATTAAAACCTTACGCCCATCTCGGGGCTGTATCCGCGGTGTTGTTTGGGGGGTCACAAGGCGTTCCCGTACAAGTCGCCAGGCCAGACGGGTGCCACCGACTAGGACGATGTTGATTCCCCAATATATAATGAAAACGCTTCTGGGTAATGTTTCCTGTAGGAAATATGTAAGGGCAATGCTAGCCAACACGCCGGCACTGATCGCCCGGACAATGACCAGGAGATCCCCCGTGCTAGCGTACCTCCACAGGCGGTTGTAGAAACCAAAGAGCAGAAAGAGTGCCAGCCACATTATTGTGAGGTAGGGCCAAACATTGTAGGCGGATTGGAGGTTTTGCGCCGGTATGTTACCATCGAAACGCAAGTAAAACGCCCCGAATAGGGCGATGTTGACCATTACAGCATCTATGAGCATCAGCAGGATTTTGCGTCGGATGACCACCAGGGGGCCCACCTCCTCAACAGTGATTATTTCGACAAATGTAGTATTTTTCCTGCAATCCCCTATTATTTGCCGGGTTGTTTTGGTATGATTGGGTGGAGGTGATGATTTTGAGATTGACTACTATTTGCGAGAATACTGCGGGCATTTCCGGCGTGACAGGTGAATGGGGATTGGGTATCCTGATAGAGGCCGGCGGGGAAAAGATATTGTTTGACACCGGGGCTTCCAATTTAATCACGGCCAATGCCGAGGCGTGTGGGGTGGATTTGAAAACTGTGGACAAGGTGGTTATAAGTCACGGCCACTATGACCATACCGGCGGGTTGCGTGCCTTTCTTGGGGTAGCCGAAAAAAATATGCCGATTTACGGTCACCCGGACATGTGGGAAGAAAAGTATTCCGGGCGGCCGGATAACGGCAAGGAGATTTTCCACTATATCGGCGTGCCTTTCAGCAGGGATGAGTTGAGGAGACTCGGTGCTGATTTCAAAATGGCCAAGGGTCCTGTTTGGCTAAACGATAGCGTGGTAACCACCGGGGAGGTTCCTTTGAAGATGCCCTTTGAAGCCGTTGTCAGCAATTTGTATGTAAAAAAGGACGGGAAGATGGTGCCCGATCCCCTATGGGATGACCAGGCCATGGTGGTTAAAACCGAAAAGGGGCTCGTGGTAGTACTGGGCTGTGCCCATCACGGAATGGTGAACACCCTGATCCGGGCAAAAGAGATTACCGGTATCGACAAGATACACGCCGTGGTGGGCGGAACCCATCTTTTCCGAGCCGGTGCGGAACAAATTGGACACACTATCGCTGAAACCAAGGCCATGGGGGTGGAAAGAATAGGAGTTTCCCATTGTACCGGGCCGCGGGCCGCCGAGGTTATGGCCAAGGAGTTTGGCGACAGGTTTTTCGACAATAACGCGGGCACGGTGGTGGAGTTTTAGGAAAATCATTCGAGTGAAACCCCTTCGTTGTGGGTTGTTGCGGGTCTGTTGCCGATCGTTGCGGGTCGTTGCGGGTCGTTGCCGGGGAACATTTTATCTTGCTTCCCTGGCTATTTTGTTTATCCACGGCCAGGGTTCCAACGTAAAAGTTGCACTTTTGCTCACTTTTGGGTATAATTCCAGTATGAAAAGTTATCTAAGTAGTTACTCAGCCGCATTTTACTGGAATATTCCTTACATACAAACGGTGTTGGGCTTTGAAAAAAATAAAGACCTACCCGTATACATCACTGTTCCCGACAGGAAAACCGGGCATATCAAGGGCAATCATGTTGTGTCTACCTGTACAGTTGATCTTCCTTCGGGTGCACTTGTATCGAAAAACGGTGAAGTTGTTGCCTCGCCCGAGTTGGTTTTTCTACAGTTGGCATCAAAACTAAGCGTGCATCGCCACATACTGCTTGGCTTGCAGCTTTGCTCACATCCGCCCGGTAATCCCACAAAGGCACTTACAACAAAGCGGAAACTTACAACATTTCTTGCTAAAACATCCGGCCACCGCGGACATCGAAAATCCTTGCGGGCGGTTAAATATGTGCAAGATGGCTCCGCCTCCATTATGGAGTCATTAGTGTACATGTTGCTAACCCTACCTAACTACCTGGGAGGGTTTGGCTTAGGCGGAGCAACTTTTAACCAAGAAATTAAGCTAGACAAAAAAGGGGCCACCCGCCTTAGGCAGGAACGATGCCTTGCCGATTTATATTACCAATCCAAACGGCTTGCGGTAGAATATGATAGTTTCGCTTTTCATAACAGCCCTGCCGAACAAGGTAGGGATATGATGCGGTCGGCAATACTCGAAAAGCAAGGCATTAATGTAATGCATTTAAGCACAATCCAATTGTATAACAAGGATGATTTTGCTGATTTTGCCCACAATCTAGCCCGCCGCTTGGGCAAACGCATACAAATCCGCACAGGCAAGTTTTACCAGAGGAATTATCTTCTTCGAAAATTGCTTCCTTCCATCCGCGCTGATAGTGGACACGCCAATGACGATAAAATAGGTTCCACTTAATTTATCATCCCTTATTCCCTTTACACACAGGAGGGGCGAAAGGCAAACACCCCCATTAGGTGCCTTTTTTACGCCACCCACGCCACCAAGCCCTTTTTACAGTCGGATAAATAAAATTACATCCTTTTTTTGTTCTTTTTAGTTTTTTATTGTGTTTTTAACTGCTCGGGGTAATATTGTTTCTTTCTGCGACGCGGTGAGCAAAATTACAACTTTTACAAAGATATTTGCCTGAAAACCACATTTAGGTACGAAAATGAGCAAAATTACAGCTTTTACCGAGAATTTCATCCATTTAATGAAAACTATTACCGCTTAATGGCCCCGCATCCATAATGTTCCTAAATAACCTGCATTTTTGCTCAGAAAACACGAAATTTCCTAGCGGACTGGATCTTTTTTCTGTAAAAGTTGTATTTTTGCTCAAAAAACACGAAATTACTTCCCGCGATGCGAAATTTTTTGTCCTGCCGACAAATTAAGGCAAACTTCGCTAACTTGTTCCATTAATCGGTTAACTGTTTTACCGTTTTACCGTTTTACCGTTTTCTATAGCAAGGGTAATGACCGTAGAACGTCGTAGCTATCAATCAGTTCGGGTATCAGTTCCTCGGCCTGCTTGTAATACTCCGAGGCCTTTTTTTCGTTGCCCCGGCTATCGTAAAATATACTCATCCAGAAGGAAGCCTCGGCTTTTGTTTCCTTGCCCTCGACTGCCTTTTTTAAATTCTTTTCCGCATCTTCCGGCTGGTCCAGGAAATATTGGGCTATGCCCACGCTTAAATTAATCGGAGCCGTCACCTTAACCGACCTGGTCAACCACTCCTTTTCCTCCGGCACGCTATCCGCAACTTTCTGTACCCTTTGCGGAATTTCTACCGCCTTTAACATGTGCTCCCTAGCGTCTTCCTTCTCGCCGCTTCCGATCTCATTGATGCCGATGACAAAATACATGCGCGAAAGGTCTTCGAACCACTTAAGCTGGAAGGGAGCTAGTTCCACCGCCTTTTCCGCATAGGCTATCGCCCTGTCGGTATCCCCTACGGATTGGGCCAAAACCGCCAAAACACTGTAGCGATCAGCTAGTCGTTTCCCCCTGGCCAAAGCCCTTTCCCCGGCTTCCCATGCCAGGCTCGGCTCGCCGGCGTGGCTGTAGTACTGGGCTAGCTGCAAGTGGTAATCCGGGTTTAATGGGTTGTATTTTGTTGCGGCTTCCATGTGTTCTATCGCCGCATTCAAGTTTTGCCCTTGAATGGCCACAGAGGCCGCCGCCGATTCGGAAGTTGCCTTGACCAAGGAGCCGCCAATCACCATTATGGCCAGTGCCCCAACGGTTACGGCACCCAAAACCGTGCCCCTACGCGGCATGTATATTTTGTGTTTCCTGGTGGGTCTTTTATCCAGTTCCCCCGCCGCTATCTTTTGCTCCATATCCTGGACACGCTCTAGTTTTCCCGCCAGGGCAAACATTGCCCACCAGGCAAAGGCAATTGAGGTCAAAGACAGGTCGAAATCCACAATGGCGTGGATACTCAAAACGGCACCTGACACAATTATCGCCCAAATGAGCTCCTGGCGCTTAATGTTCCCGATTTCCTTTTCCGGACTTCCCCTAACGCTTCCCCGGCGGCTTCCATAGTAAACCCTATGCCCCGCCCGCAGGAAGAAAAACAAAATCAAAGCGGTAATAAACAATCCAAATAGGCCGGTCTCCACACCCAACTGGCCGTAATATGAGTGAACTTCATTGGAATTATAGGCATAACTTTGGTAGGAACGGTAGGCTTCTTCCCAACCGCCGCCGCCCCAGCCAAAGGCGGGCTTGTCCTTAATCATCTCAATTGCATCGCCGATGTAGTAAACCCGGTGGTAGAGGTTATGGGCCTTGATCTTTTTCTTGAATTGGTCCTGCAAGTCCTGGTCCCCGGCAATCTGCATGGCACCGCCGGCGACTAACGCTACAACCAAGAGAACCGATACAATTATGGCGATGTTTCTGTAGCTGTTAACAGAGGACACAAAGTCCCTGCACTTTTCACTGTTTCGGTATAAGTCGATCAGAAACTGGCCGGCGGCAATAGCGGTAATCCCCAACAATATCCACAACCAGGCACCATCAAGGTGGCCTTCCTTGACGTAGGCCAGGAATTTAAAATTGGTGAAATAGGCAATGGACCCGGTAAATAAAATATGTAAAAATACCCGGTCACGGGAGCGCGGCAATCCGATCATAAACAAGAGTAATGCGCCGGCGATAACTATGAAGCCGCCGTTGGAACGGGCTCCTATAAAAACAGATAAAATCAAAAGGTTCCCGGCCGCGTATAAGTAAGGATAAGGATTGGCCACACGAAACCATTTGGGCACGCCGTGCATGGACCCATCCCTTCCCGCGATTTTTTCAACAGAAAATGCCAGTGACCTGTGCCAGAGATATACGCCTAAAAAGAAAATAGCCGCCAAATAACTGGCTAGGGCGTTCGGGTATTGAAACGGTCCGTAAATCCGCCCACTTTTGAAGCCGTCTTTGATATGTATAACCTCGGTTGCCGTGGCGAGTCCGGCCAAGGCCACAACAAGGGCCGCGAAATAGAAAATGTGCAAAACCCTAACCGCATCGGCCTCACCCCGAACTAACTGCGCCAATGACCAGTACGCAAAAAAACACAACAAGGCGGCAACCGCCCCATCTACCGCCAACCCCGTGTTTACGGCAAAAACAGTAGACACTATGTAGGCAACGGTAAAGCCCAACGCCAAGTAATCGAGCGGACCCGATAAAAATTTATAGTCCCTGGCATACCACTTCCAAAGCCAGATCAGCCAAAAAACTCCCGTTAAAAACAGCAATGCCTTTTGCTGATCGGCTGCAAAAAATAGTCCCCTAAAAAAGGGTGAAACAAAAAGTATTGCAGCCAAACCCCAAAAAGCAATCCAGTATAACACGTTTGCACTTGACGGTGCCTGGGTGTCCAATTGCACCCGGGTGGGTGATTCAACTTGCGCTCGCGCCTGTGTTTTTTTAGTTTTCTTGGTTTTTTTCCTCGCCATTATTCCTGCTTTTCTCCTTGCTGTAAGATTCTAATAAAGAATATGACAAAAGCAGGCTTTTTTCCTTCTTTTTTATTGTTTTAACTGCCGCAACCTTTCCGTTGGGCTTAGGATTTCCGTAATACGAACGCCAAAATTCTCGTTGACCACAACAACCTCGCCCTTGGCTACCAATGTTCCGTTAACTTGGACCTCAACCGGTTCGTCAACCAAGGCCGCCAGTTCCACTATGGAACCTGATGTCATGCCCAATACTTCCTTAATTGGACGTCTAGTGCGACCCAAAACCACGGTTACCCTAAGAGGGATGTCCAGCAAAAGGTCTATCTTCTGCTTATCGTATGAAGCTGCCGGTACTGCCGGTGGCATCTGGGCTGAATTTTGCACTGAATGATGGGCTAGGGCCCCTTGTTTGGCATAGGCCGCCTGGGCCGCATAAGCATCCGGGGCTGTCTGTGCCGGATGTGCCCCTAGGGCTGTCTGTGCCGGATGCGCTACCTGGGCCGCCGCCTGGGCCGCTAGCGCCTCGCGGGCATCGTGCGTTCCTTCCACCGAAACCACGGACTCCCCGGTAATAACCGCCGATTTGCCCTCCACAAATTCCCCTGTCACCGTACCGCCCGCCGCTATCTCCGCATCCATGGCCGCTTCCGCCGCCGCTATCTCCGCATCCGCGGTATCAATCTCCCTGCCTGCAACAGTTTCCGCGCCCGCCGCTATCTCCGCATCCATGGCCGCTTCCGCCGCCGCTGCATCCAAGGCATCCATGGCCGCTTCCGCCGCCGCTTCCGCCGTTACTGCTTCCGCCGTTGCCGCCGAAGCCATGCCACCGCCGCCGTTGGCTACCCCGCCTAGAAGCAAGGTTGCCTTTTCCTTGGCGGTTTCAACACTCATGATCTGCATGATCTGTGTGTCCAGCAAATCTTTGATGAGCATCCTAAACTCCACCATCACGACCTCATCGGTTTCAACAACGTCATCGTAGTCCACGGCATCTTCCGTGTCCAAAACTATGCTAACCGGCGGTTCTATATTTATAGCGCGCTGGAACATGGAGGCCAAGGAAGTCGAGGCCGTACCGATCATTTGATTCATTGCTTCCGAAGCCGCACTTATCTCCATTTCCGTTAACTCCTCGGAAACGTTGGTCCCATCGCCGCCCATCATAAGGTTGGCCAAAACCGCCGCGTCATTTATCTTCATTATTAAAAGATTGTAACCGGACAAACCTTCCCTAAATTTCACCTTGACCAGCAATCTCGGAATTGTGAATCTCGCAAACAGGCCCTGGGCCGTACAAATTGACACTTTGGGGCTGGTTATACGGACTTCCTTATCCAAAATTTGCGACAGTGTTGTCGCCGCCGAGCCCATGGAAATGTTACCTATTTCACCCAGGGCATCCTTTTCTATTTCACCCAAGGCGTCATCCGCCTCGCTACTGTCGGCTCCCACGCCTGAACCGTCACCTGCTAGCGCACTGTCAGTGGAGGCACCGTCACCTGCCGCGCCTTCGCCCTTTTCGGACACACCTGTATCCTTTTCTAAACTTTCTTCTTCCTCTGCACCCTCGTCTTTTTTCAATAAAGCATCTATTTCCTCCTGGGCCAGGAATCGGTTAGTCATTAATTTTCTCCTCCTCTGCCAGCGATGTTACCTGAACTGCAACAAACCTTCCCCTAGAGCCGGCCTGCACCTTAAACTTTAAATTATCACCCACGTACAAATCCAGGTCCTCGTCATAACTCTTATCTATAACCAAAACATCCCCTTCTTGTAGCTGTAAGAAATCCTTGATTTTAACCTGTGCATACCCCACGACCGCGGTCAAATCTATTTTAGAAAAACCCAACAGGTTCTCGAGCCGACCTATTTCCTTTTCCACATTGTGAGGTTCGGAAGCAGAAAACATATAATGGGCAGACAACTGGGACAAGATAGGCTCCAGGAGGACGCTAGGCAAGCATATATTTATCAAACCCCTCACTGTTCCCTCTACTGAGGCCGCAAAAGTGATTACCGCAACTATTTCACTGGGGCTGATTAGTTGGTGTAGGTGAGGGTTTGTTTCCACCGATTCTATTTCCGCCGTAAATTTGTAGACATCGGCCCAGGCAATGTTGAAGTTGTCCAATATCTGAGATACGACCCTTTTGGCCACCGACAGCTCAATATCGGTCAACTCGCGCACCTTTTTAATGGCCTCACCCGGTCCCCCCAACAATAAGTCTATTATGGGAAACAAGAACTGCAGGTTAGTTTCAATAACCGCCGAGCCTTTCAAGGGTTTCATGGAAAAGGCCGTCAACAGTGTCGGACTTGGCAGGGACTGGATGAAATCTTCGTAGGTTAACTGGTCGACGGATGCCAAGCTGATACCGACATTGGCCCTCAGATAACCCGAAAGGTAGTTGGACAAGACCCTGGCAAAACTTTCATGCAACATTTGGAGCATCTGCAAATGCTCCTTAGAAAATTTGTTGGGTCGGCGGAAATCGTAGGTCTTGTAATGTACCTTTTCCTCCGTCTTTTTTAACTCCTCAACCGTCACTTCCCCGGAAGAAACGGCCGCCAATAAATTGTCTATTTCGGCTTGTGATAGGACTTCCTTCAAACTAATTGCCCCCAATGTTGTTTTCTTATCTGCCTAGAACACGTTCGATGGCCTGTAGGATACGGTCCTCCTGGAAGGGCTTGACTATAAAATCCTTAGCCCCCGCCTGGATCGCTTCCATTACCATACTTTGCTGCCCCATAGCACTACACATAATGATGTTTGCATCCGGGTCAATGCTTTTTATGCCCTTTACCCCTTCGATACCGTCCATTTCCGGCATGGTAATATCCATGGTGACCAGGTTTGGCTTTAATTCCTTATACATTTCAATGGCCATGGAACCGTTTTCAGCCTCCCCTACCACCTCATAATTTTGTTTGGTAACAATGTTTTTGATCATCATGCGCATAAATGCGGCATCGTCGACAATTAAGATTTTCTTGGCCAATTGTTCTTCCCCCTTACAAGTGTTATTCGGTTAGGCCTAATGCCTTGTACATAGTGCCCAGTGATTCCGGCTCAAGAAGCACCAAAAAATTGCCCTTGATGACTTCCTTGTCCCCCGTCAGACTGGTTTCGATGGACAGTACCCTCTCCTGCACATAGCCGCTAACCGCCAGTGATGCCGACAGTACTGCCCCAAGCATATCAAAGGCGAACATAGGCACCGAAACTTTTTGTTTCAGCTGGGTCATGCTACACAAGGCCGTTATATATGAACCGGCGAGAATGTTCCCAACCTCCTTAATAATAGATTCGTCATAATCGTCAAGGTCTTTAGGTCCCTCGGATGTTTTTTTGATCATATCTAAAATGGTGTAGGTGCTCTTGGAGTCGAAAATAAACAAAATTGAACACGGGGTATCACCGGTAACCCTAAATATTATGCAGGAAACCAGTTCCTCATAGCCGCCGATAGACTCTATTATTTCCTCCAAATGATAGAAACCGGCCCTTGGTACTTCCATATTTATTCTTTTGTTGATCATTACGGACAGGCTACTGAGAGCATTGCCTATCCCAATGTTGCCTATTTCCTTTAGGACATCAATTTGATCTTCGTTAAAATTGCCTGCTGTACTCATCTTTGTTCTCCTCGCGATGGCTAATGTGTTATTGTTTTCGGTAAAAACATGGGCTCAATCTGTCGAGACCGTATTCGCGGTAGTCGAATATGGTTTCACTGCCGCCGGTAAAAAGGATACCGTTGCGGTTTAAAGATTGGGCAAATTTCCTGTTTATCCTGGTCTGGGCTTCCTTGGTAAAGTAAATCATGACATTACGGCAGACGATGAGGTCGTAACCCTTGCGGAATCTTTCGTAAAGCAAATCATGCTTACGAAAGGTAACCATCCGTTTAATGCCGGCGTCCAATTTATAAAAGTCTCCCTGCTTTTCGAAATAATCCCGCACCCGGGAGGAAGTAACATTTTTCAGCAAATCCGCGGGGTACAGCCCCCTTTGCGCAACCTGCAAAATATTGCCGTCCAAATCGGTAGCATCAATGGTGTGGCGTATACCCGGGGTAAGTTCTTTTAGGATCATGGCTATGGAATAGGGTTCGGCACCATTGGCACAAGCCGCACTCCAAATTTTTAAGGTTCTGTTTCTTTTTAAAAGTTCAGGAATCATCTCATCTTCAAGTTTGCCAAACAGTTTTTTGTCGCGAAAGAATTCGGTTACGTTTATTGTCAGATTATCAATAAAAGTATCGTAAGAGCTGCGATCCTCAAAGAGCAATGACAAGAGGGAGCGGTAATTGTCCACTTCTAATCTGTTCATAATTGCATTCAGACGCCGCTGCAACTGCCTTTCCTTGTAACCGTTCAGATCCAAGTTGAAACTTTCTTTCATTTCTCTCTTAAAAATTTGATATTCCAATTTAAACCACCTTTTGGTTTTTTCCCAGTGTCCTGATATGCACCTGGCCGCTCATCGTGTCCAATACCATGGTTCTTCCCGTGTTCCCCCCCAAGTCCTCGGCTAAAATTTTTATGCCCATGGACTTTAATATTTTTTTGGCCGCTATGGAGTTGCGCTCCCCGATGTTCAAGAGAAGCTTTTTGTCAAAACCCGAAAACATCTGCGCCCCACCAACCAGTTTGGCCTGTAGCCTCAAGATTTTGGCACCTTTTGATCTCATTTTCCGGACCAAGAGGGGGATGCCCAGGTCGGCAAATTTAGCATGGTTTGTAACCTTGTCTTTGCTGAACTGGGTGCTGTCAGGCAACATAATGTGCAACAAACCTCCCAATTTTAAAATGGGGTCATAGAGCGCAATACCTACGCATGAACCAAGCCCGAATGTGATCAGCTTATCAGGTGCGGAAGATATTTTGTAATCCGCGATACCGACGCTAACTTCTTTTGTCAGATCAATAGTTTTCAGCATCTTTTACTCCTACCTGTAGAGATTGTTGGCTATATTCCACATTTCCTCGGCGGTTTTAACCGCACGGGCACTAACTTGGTAGGCCCTTTGGGCCTCTATTAAATCATTCATCTCCCGTAATATATCCACATTCGATTTTTCCAGGAAGCCCTGGCGAATTTGCCCTAGTCCGCCTTCTCCGGCCCGCCCACTCCTTGATCGCCTGCTGTCCGTGGCTTCCGCAAACAGATTGTCCCCTTTGGCGATCAGGCTATCGGGGCCGCTAAAGGAGTAAAGTTCGATTCTCCCGACTTCCGTTAGCTTGCCTTCATCATCAACAGCTGTAACTGTGCCATCCGGGGCGATTTTGACATTCGTGCCGTCCCCCGGTATATCTATCCGCGGTGAAAGCATAAAACCGTTGGAGTAAACTAGACGGCCATCTTTATTTAACTGAAATGCCCCTCCACGGGTATAATAATACTGACCGTCCGGGGATGTAACCCTAAAGTATCCATTTCCGTTTATAGCCAGATCAAACGGCCTACCCGTGTTGTCCGGCACCCCTTGGGCCGGATCCTTCTGTATGGCATCAACGCGGACACCGCGGCCAAGGGTTGGAATGTCCGTATGTTGGCCACTCCCACTGGCGACATGGGCTTTTTGGTAGAGCAGATCCGCAAATGTAGTGCGACTGCTTTTAAATGAGTGTGTATTGACGTTGGCGATATTGTTGGCGGTAACGTCCATCTTGGTCTGCTGGGCCGTCAACCCGCTTGCCGTTTTAAACAGTAAATCTATCATAAAATTTACCTCCCTATGGTGGGTTTAGCTATCTTGTGCTGCCCACGCGCAATACGCGTTCGGTAAGTTCGTCCTGGGCGTGTAGCACTTTTTGCCCGGCCTCATAAGCGCGCAGCACGGCCATCATGTCCACAATCTCGGTTGCCAAATCAACGTTGGAACCTTCCAGAAAGCCTTGCTTGACCATACCCCCGCGGTCTCTTACCCTGCGTCCCTCCCCTTCCGGGTCCTTGAAACAATTTCCCCCCTGTTTTTCCAGGACCAGTTTATTTTCAAAATCATAGATCATAAACCTGTCCGTTCTACCGCCATCGGAGCTAATATTGCCCTCATTGTCCATGAAAATGCCCGACACGGGTTCGTTGCGGCGGCTCAGCTGGATTGCCCCCCGCTCCCCGAGCACGCGCCTGCCGCCGGCACCGACTAAATACCCTTCCTTGTCCACGGAAAATGCCCCATCCCGGGTATACAGGTGCCCGTCCTCTCCTTCCAAAACGAAGAATCCGTCACCGGTTAAGGCAAAATCAGTGCCGCGGCCCGTTTCCGCAATCGGGCCCGGCTTGAAATCGGTAGCCGCCTGATAAAAATTCGCCCCGAAGCCGCTCGTACCCAATCTACGATTGCCGCTACCACCTTTTTGCGCGTAAATCAGTACATCCTTGAATGAATTTATGGTTCCTTGATCGCGCTTGTAGCCCGTGGTGGCAACGTTTTCCATATTATTCGCCACCACATCCATCCTGTCCCTTTGCACGGCCATACCAGAAGCGGCTGCGTATATTCCGCAATTCATTCCGGCTAATACCTCCTTTTCAACACATCTGTCTTACCTCTGTGTTGCCTGCTAGTTTAGCTTTCTCAAGTTGAGGATGAGTTCTATTTCACCCTTGTGACGCCCGGTGTTACGGGCGATCTCGGTTATCTCTATTCCCCGGTCGTAGGCGTTGTATATCTCCGCATATTTGGGGTTTATGCCCGGGTTGGCATCGCCCCTGGAGACCAGTGCATCAATCTGTCTGCTCAGTTGGTTGATTGTGATGTAGATTGCCTCCACTTTGGATTCGATGTTGCTTATACGAACCTCCAATTCATGGGGTTCAACATTTTGCATGTGCATTAACTCATCGGCGAATAGGGTTCCTTCCTTGTCCTCGGCGTACAGCCTGCGATACCAAAAGAAGTACACCCCCGCCGCCAAAACCAGTACCGCCAACACCCCTAAAGCAAATCCTTCTAACATTTGTATGCCACCCTCATTTTCCTGCGTAATTTTTCCAGTACCCGGGCGTGCAATTGGCACACTCGCGACTCGGTAATATCCAACACACACCCTATCTCCTTCAAGGTAAGCCTTTCCTTGTAGTAAAGCGCCAGGATGAGCTGCTCCCTATCTTCCAGTTCACCGACCATTTTGGCCAGAATCTCGGAGTCCTCCTTGTCGATTAGTTCCTGGAGGGGGTCCGTGCCGGCTTTGTCTTCCAAAAAATGCCCGAGGATTGTGCTTTCCCCATCCCCCGGTGATATTTCTTTTTCCAATGACAATACGTTTACACGGGCAAGGTGGGTTGTAAGCACATGTAGTTGGTCAACAGAGATACCGAGTTCGTCGGCTATTTCCTCCGGGGAAACCGGGCCCCCATTCCTCTTCTCCAAATTTTCGTGCGCATTTTTCATTTCCCGTAGTTTACTGTATAGGGTACGCGGAATCCAATTAAATTTGCGCAATTCGTCAACCATTGAGCCATGGATTCTTTTGGATGCATAGCTTTTGAAACTTGCACCCTTTTCGGGATTATACTTTTCCACCGCGTCAATCAGGCCAAACACCCCGTAACCCTCCAAATCATCCTGGCTAATAACAGGGGGAAGGCGGACCGCCAAGCGTCCGGCAATATGTTTGACCAGGGGTAGGTAACGTATAATCAGCTCGTGCTTTAAATCATTGCTTTCTATTGCCATCTTATTCACCCCGTGTTAACTGTAACGGTTTGCTTCCGTCATTTTCTGAAAAACAAAACATACTATCCTGTCCTGCTGTTTTTGTGTAATGTCGAGAAATTTTAGCCCCGAATGGTAAATTACCATACCATCCCTTTTAACTGTATCGGTCCGCACAACCTTGGCTTTCAAGGTTGCAATAAATCTGCCGTTTTCCCTTCCTGCCACGGAAGGTAGTTCCAGTTTGATCAGTAGGATTTCCCCGATTGTGAAGCTGTTTTCCGTTGCTATCTTCAGCCCACCGCCGCTGATGTCCAAGACCCTGACCTCATTGTACTCGGGCAATTCATTCCCTTCCGGCAGACGTGCATAATGTGCCTTCAACAGCACTGGTAATCTAACAAAATGTCTTTGTTGTACCCGGACTATCTCAGTCGGCAACCTCATCCGATATAGGGGAACCTTGTCCCTTTGTACATCCAAAACGGTGGTTTGGAAGGTGTAGCTTTCCTGTACCCCGGGAAACCTGATGACCACATCATCCCCCTTGTTCAGAACGAGGGGGATGAGCCGGGAATACGGCAAGGGCATATAAAAGGAGTCTTCATCAAAAGCATCAATCCGGGAAACATAGCTGTCGGATTCCCCAACCCTCGAAACTTCAATCCTTAAATTACTGTCAATACCAACTATCTTATCCTTGTCCGACATCCCGATCACGTTTCTCCTTACCTGAACAAACGCACCAGCTTCCCTATAAAAGAAGTTATGCCCGTATCCGGCGTATGTTCGCATTTGTTTACTATGGCCCCGGTAATATCCGCAAGATTGCAGGAAGCAGTAGCCCCGGGTCTCATCAAAACAAAAGGTTCCTGGGCCTTGCTTGCCTGTCTGATTATTTTATCCTCTATAACGTAGCCGATATTTCTAACGGTAATGTTTAAAAATTTTGCCGCCACTGTCTTCATCTTGTTGGCCGTGAATATTGCCTCCCTAGCCCCCATCACCCTATTGACAACCAGGCCAACCTCCGTATGGGTTTTAAATTTTGCCAGGACCTTGATCAAGGCATAGGCATCCGTCAAAGAAGCCGGTTCCGGTGTGACTACCACCAAAACTTCCCGGGCCGCGGCCACAAATCCAAGGACATTTTTGGAAATTCCGGCACCCGTGTCCACCAAAACGAAGTCTGTTTTCGCCTCCAGGCCCACAAATGAGGAAAGCAATCTGTCAAGCTGGGTGTCATCCAAATCGACTAACTCCTGCATACCGGAACCGCCGGAGATAATGTTGAGGTTGTACGGACCCTGCAACATTACCTCATCCAGTGTCTTTTCTCCACGTATTACTTCGTACAAGGTATAACGGGGATTCAAGCCCAGGAGTACCTCGGCATTAGCCAGCCCCATATCGGCATCAAAAACCACAACTCTTTTACCCATTTTTGCCAGCAAAACCGCCACATTGACGACTAAACTGGTCTTGCCCACGCCGCCTTTGCCGCTAGTGACTGCTATAATGCGCGAGCCGGAGGGTGTGGGACCTTGTTCGGGGCCGGGCTTAATCTGTGGTTTGCCAATCAATTCCCTTAACTTCGAGGCCTGGTCCATCCCCATCACTGCTGACCAACTCCCTAAATAAAAGATTCGCTACTGTTTGAGGGTTCATTTCCAATATATCGTCAGGCACGTTTTGTCCGTTGGTTATGTAGGAAACCGGCATGGAATGCCCGTACATAACGCTTAAAAGTGAACCGTAGACGTCCGTTTCATCAAGTTTGGTGAAGATAAATTTGTTGTATTTGAGTTCGCGAAAATGTCTGATGTATTTTTGCATATCCTGCCGACGTGTATTACAACTTAAAACAAGGTAGACATCGTGGGGGCCAACCCCCGCCAGGAGCGTTTTTAGTTCCGAAATTTTTTCCGTGTCCGATGGTGACCGGCCGGCCGTGTCAATCAGTATTAGATCCTTGTCACGGTGCTTTGCCAGGGCCTTGTCCATCTCCTGTGTCGTCATCACAACATCGAAGGGCACATCCAGAATCTCGGCGTAAGTTTTTAGTTGCTCAACGGCACCGATACGGTAGGTATCAATGGTAATCATGGCTATTCTCTTCTTTTTATACACCTTCAAGTTAGCCGCCAACTTGGCTAGAGTGGTGGTTTTGCCCACCCCCGTTGGACCTATGAAACTCATAATCCTGGTCTGGCTGTTGTTCTCATATATTGGATCCAGTAGCCGGGCAACCCGGTTGTAGATGGCCATTTCCACGTCGCTGTTCGGATCCAAAGTGTCAAGGAGTTTGTCGGCAACTTCCCCCTCTATGTCCATCCCAGCCAAATACTCCCGCCATTTTCCGGCAAAGGTCTCCTCCGGAGTCTCCCCCACCTGTCTTTGCACCACCCGATTGAGCATGTTTTTAACTTCGTACAGCTCCCTTTGGATGTTCCTGAAGGGGCCGTCCGCCCTTTTTTCCTCGGCTTTTGCCTGCCGGGCCGCAGCCTGTCCATCTAGGGCCGCGGTTACTTCCAGTTGCCTTTGAAAGAGGCCCAGGAATCCCCGGCCGTAAACCTTTTTACTGCTAATTATTACCGCATCCGGACCCAGGTCGCTCTTAATCAAACGTATGGCTTCCTGGATATCCTTCGCGAGATACTTTCTTATTTTCAATTGAGCATCACCGTCCCTACAGCTTCGACTTCAACCTCTTGTGAAATCTCATTTAGTGAAAGCACGGCCAACTGCGGCATGTACCGTTCCGTTAATCTTCTAAAAAGCATCCGCACTTGGGAAGAACAAAGTACCACCGCGGGCATTCCTTTCAGCGTCAGCTTTTCGGCCGTTTTCTTTACATTGGTCAACAACAGTTGCATTTTCCCCGGTTCCAGTGCCGGATAGGACCCAAATTGAGTCTGCTGCGTTGATTCGATCAGCAATTGTTCCACCTTGGGGTGTAGGGTTATAACCGCTATTTTCCCTCCGGGTGAAGCATACTGGCGGGAAATAGTCCGGGCCAAGGCGTTACGGGCATATTCCGTAAGAAAATCACTTTCCTTGTTGATCCTGGCCCCATCGGCCATGGCCTCCAAAACGGTAACCAAATCCCGCACCGGCACCCGCTCCCGTAGGAGGTTTTGGATAACCTTTTGTATTTCCCCTAGGGTTAAAAGGTTGGGAATTAGCTCCTCTACTACCGCTGGGCTGTGCTTTTTAACCTCATCGATTAGCTCCTGTAGCTCCTGGCGGCCCAACAGCTCGTGGGCGTGGGTTTTTATAAACTCAGTCAAATGTGTTATTAACACCGTGGCGCAATCCACAACCGTTAAATCGGCCAGTTCGGCTTCTTCCTTGTCATCTTCCGACACCCACCAGGCGGAAAGCCCGAAGGTGGGTTCTACTGTCGGTATACCTTTGATCTTGGTGGCCTCCCCTGTCGGATCCATTACCAGATAATGACCCGGCATCACCTCTCCCTGTATAATTTCTTCACCCTTTATTTTGAAAACGTAGGCATTGGGTTTCAGCTCCAGGTTGTCCCTGATACGTATCGGCCTCAGGAAGATTCCCATCTCGGTGGCGCATTGTCTCCGCACCCTAGTCAGCCTTTGCAGGAGGTCCCCCCCCTGGGCTTCATCGGTTAAAGGGATCAGGTTGTAGCCGATTTCTATTTCCAGGACATCCACTTGCAGGTAGCTGAACACATCCTCCGGTTCCTGTCGCTTTTCCTTCTGTTGCTGTTGCAATTTTACTTGTTCTCGTTCAATAAGCTTTTGTGCCTGCTCCTTTTGTAGGGTATAGGCCAGGTAGCCGGTCAAGGCCCCCATAACCGCAAATACCAGGGTGGGCATGGTGGGTATGAAACCCATCAGGACCAACATACCGCCAACTAGGTAGAGTACCCTTGGAAAGGTGAAAAATTGTGCAGTCAAATCATGGCCGAAACTTTCCCCCGTTGCCGCCCGGGTTACCAGTATACCTGTTCCGGTGGAAACCAAAAGTGCCGGTATCTGGGAAACCAGTCCGTCCCCGACAGTGAGTAAGGTATAAAGCTGTAAGGCTCCTCCCACTTCCATACCCCTTTGGAGTACCCCGATGGATAGGCCGCCGACAATGTTGATTATGATGATAACCAGACCGGCAATTGCATCCCCGCGGACGAATTTGCTGGCCCCGTCCATGGCCCCGAAAAAGTCCGCTTCCTCCTGGAGGTGTTTGCGCCGCTTGCGGGCCTCATTTTCGGTTATAAGGCCGGAATTGAAATCGGCATCAATGCTCATTTGCTTACCGGGCATGGCATCAAGGGTGAATCGGGCGGTAACCTCGGCCACCCGGCCGGCACCGTTGGTGATCACCACGAACTGGATAACGGTGATAATCAAAAACACTACCATCCCGACGACATAGTTGCCACCGACTACAAAGTTACCGAAGGCGGCGATAATCTCGCCCGCCTGGGCCTGCCCCAGGATAAGGCGTGTCGAGGAAATATTTAGTGCCAGCCGGTAGAGGGTCACCACTAAAAGTAGCGATGGGAAAACGGAAAACTGTAGCGGCTCGGTTGTAAAGAGCGTAATTAAAAAGATGGTCATGCTCAGGGCAATGCTTATCGTCAACAGGAAGTCGAGCATCCCCGGTGTCAGCGGTATAATTATCAGCAGGACAATACTTACTACCATGACTGCTATCAAGAGATCGCCGTATTTTTTTAGGTTTGCCCTAGCCGCTGATGTTGCCAATGGGTTTGTCCGCCTCCTTTTTGTACGCTGTTCGGTGTGCTATTTGATACGCTAGCTGTTTTCTTTCATCCGATAAACCATTGCCAGGATTTCCGCCACCGCCTGGTAAAGCTCAATCGGTATGGCCTCCCCGACTTCCACCCGCCGGAAGAGGAAGCGTGCTATTTCCGGTTTTTCTATAACGGGTATCCCGTGTTCCCGCGCGATATCTTTGATCCTTTCGGCAAAATAGCCCGCCCCTTTTGCCTGTACTATGGGTGCTTCTGTTTCATCTTCTTCGTAGCGAAGGGCCACTGCATAGTGAATCGGGTTGGTCACGACAACTGTTGCATCCGGGACATCGCTGATGAGCAAATTCATTGATATTTGACGCCTTCGCTCCCGCATCATGCTTTTTATGAGCGGGTCCCCCTCAGTGTGTTTCATTTCGTCCTTTACCTCTTGCTTGGACATGCGCAGGCTCTTCTTGTATTCGTATTTCTGGTAGAAAAAGTCCAACGCCGCGAGTGCCAGATAGGTGGCGCATCCCACCAGTAATACGAAGAGGATTAAACTCGTCACTCCGTGCAAGGCCCCGGCCGGCGATTCATTGTAGAGGAGGATGAGGCTTTCCAAACGGCTTTTGACCAGACCGTAAATCACAAGTCCGACCACAACCACCTTGACAATCGTTTTCCCAAACTCTACTAGGCTCCGGGTGGAAAATATCCGCTTGAAGCCATTTACCGGGTTCAATCTTTCCGGCTTCGGGGTGAGTACATCCGGTGCAAATAGGAAGCCCACCTGCATCAAGTTAACCAAGAGGGCCACCAGGAAGACCAAAAGAAATACCGGCCAAGTAAACTGCAAAAAGAACCAAACACAACTTTTTATTACGTACAGCACATCTGTTTCAACCTGATAAAGTACGTTGTTGGAAAAATGTGCAGATAGCCATCTTTCCATGGAGTGAAGCATTGTTTCCTTGGTGGCGTAAAACAACAGGACGGCACTTGTCAGGATCAGGGCCCCATTTAAATCGCTGCTCTTGCCAACCTGGCCTTTGCGGCGGGCTTCCCTGATTCGTCGTGGAGTCGCCTCTTCAGTTTTTTCTTGCGCCCCGGTATTCTCGGACATCAGATAAAACCCCTAAGAAAGTTGTTCATGTTTGTTTGTATTAGTTGAAACAGTGTTCGGAAGATAACTCCCAAAAAAGGTACCACTATCACCAAGGTCAGAAAGCCCACGGCGATTTTCATTGGAAAACCAAGCATAAATATGTTCATCTGCGGTGCCGTGCGCCCGATAAACCCGAGGGATATATCGGTAATGACCACAACTGCAATTATCGGCAGGGCCATCTGTAAGGCAATGGTAAACATCTGTGCGAATGCCCTGATACCGATGAAGACCTGGGCCTGTTGAAAAGTAACCCCGCCCGGCGGCACTAGCCTGTAGCTGTCGCTCAATCCGTTGATTAGCATGTGATGGCCGTCCAGTATCAGAAAAACAAGTATGCTCAGCAGGAACAGAAACCTGGACAAAATCGTGGCCTGGTCAGCGGACAGGGGGTCAAAGGTTCCCGAGACTATGAGTCCTACCTGAAAATCCATAAACTGCCCGGTTACCCTGACCGCCGACAGCACCAGCGTTGCCAACAGCCCCAAACACAGGCCAATACCTGTTTCGAACAGTGCGGCCAGCATGAAGCTCAAAAAATTTGCAAACAGGGCCGGGTCGGAAACTGCCAGCGTAGGTGTCAGCACCAGGGCCAGGACAAATCCCAGTACAATTTTGGCCATATTGGGAATGTTCCCCAGTGCGAAAAACGGCGCTGTCGCTGCAAATGCAGTCGCCCGTGTAAGCACTAAGAAAAACGTCCCAAGCTGAACATAATCCAACAATTAGCCTCCAACCTTTCCGCCCAACACAGAGGGGCGTTCCTTTGGCACAGAGGGACGTTCCTTTTGCGCACTTGGCCCGTTTCACCGCGGCCCCGGCCCCTCATCGCACTAGCGTTGGAAGGTGTGAGTAGAGTTTTACGGTAAAGTTCACTGCTACCCGCAACAGCCAACCGGCTAAAATCAACAAGGTAAGATATACCGCCACAATTTTAGGCACAAATGTCAGTGTCTGCTCCTGTATTTGCGTAGTTGCCTGGAGGATACTGATCGCAAGCCCTACAATGAGGCTCACGCCTAAGCCGGGTAGGGCCAGGACCAAAACCATCATTAGAGCCTCTCGGGCTACATTTACTGCAAAAGTTTCCGTCATTTAGCATCCCTCCAGGGCCACCCTCTATGCCACCATGTCACCCGCCAAAACTTCATTGCAATGACATACCTCTACATTGCTCCCATGTTTGTACGCCGCTCCCATGTTTGTACGCCGCTCCCATGTTTGGAAGTCGACTGGCCAAAATTTCAACTAATGTTTGGGTAAGATTGACATCAATGTTACATAACGGATATAATTGGCCAAAATGTTAACTAATGTGTTGATTATCTGGGTGAAACTTACATTAATTTTTCACAATCAACACATTACCTGCTTTTTTGGCCACCGACACGCGCCAAGGGGCAATTTTTGCAACAAAGAGAGCTTAAACTGCACAAAAGGAACGTCCCTCTGTGTTCTTCCTCTTGTGTTCTACCCGCCGAAGCTTTCTACCAGTGATTTAACTACAAGGTACCAGCCGTCCACCATTACAAACAGCAATAATTTGAACGGCAGCGAAATCATTACCGGGGGCAACATGAACATTCCCATGGACATCAGGGTACTGGCCACCACCATGTCAATAATCAAAAACGGTACATAGAGTAAAAATCCCATTTGAAAGGCCGTCTTCAACTCGCTGATGACAAAGGCCGGTATTATTACCGCCATCGACAGGTCGTCCTGGTTCTCCGGCCGCCCCTCGCCCGACATATCCACAAACAGTGCCAGATCCTTTTCCCGCGTCTGCTTGAGCATGAATTCGCGAAGCGGCCCCGCCCCCAGTTCCTGTGCTTCCGCCTGGGATATTTCGCCGTTAACAAAAGGCTGTACGGCACTTTCGTTAACCTGGTGCCACACCGGAAGCATTATAAAGATCGTCAGGAAAAGTGCCAGCCCAATCAAGACCTGGTTCGGCGGCGATTGGTGAAAACCAAGCGCGCTGCGTAAAAGTGAAAGGACCACGATTATACGCGTGAACGATGTCATCATTATCATAAAGGCCGGCGCCAGGGCCAACACGGTCAGCAGTATCAGAATCCTTAGACTGTCCACCACTTCCTCCGGACCGTCTGCCGGAGATATGTTCAGTCCTATGCTTGGCACCTCAACCGGTTGTGCCCAGGCCCCCTGTGGCATTGCAACCAATAGTATAACTAGTGAAGTAATCAGTCCAGTCAACGGTAAATACCATTTACCCCTCACGCTTTTTCCCACCCCCGCCGGTCAGGTTGCTAAATATCTTCGAAAAACTGGGCGGAGTAGCCTCCCCAACCGATCCAGGGATTTCATCCAACTCCTTTATCAATTCAAACCCTCTGTCGTTGTGGGCGATCAGATAGTACTTTTCACCCACTTCGACTATGGACAAAACGGACTTTGTGCCCAAGGGCAGATGCTCCACCAAACGCATCCTTTTAACTCCATCCGTACCGGCCAGTTTACGCGAAATGCCAAACTTGAACACCAGGAACATCAGTATCAGGATTATTGGCAGAACTATCAGAAGCCGGATAAACAGCTCCAGCACTTCACCGGACATTAGATTTCCTCCAGTTTTCTTAAATTGGGCAAATGGTTGATTTCGGTGATACGTACGGCAAAACTATCATTGATGACGATAATCTCGCCCTTGGCAAACCTTTGCTCGTTTATATATACTGTCGCGTTTTCACCAATGGGGGTGTCAAGTCGTATCAACGAACCCTCGGTTATATTCAAAAACCCTTCGACTTTAATTTCGCTGTTTCCCAAAACTGCTTCCACGTCCACTGTTACATCTTCCAGATGGCTCATGCTGGTTTTAACAAAGGCCGCCCCCTTGTTTTCTTTAAAGGGCTGAAATTGAATTTTCTTTATAACCGGTGCTCTTTTTTTGACCTTATTATCATTTAAATTCGACAGGAAATCCTTGATTTCGTCTTCCCTCATCATGGTCCTACACCCCCATTGTGTCCGGAATTAGTTTAACAGGTACTCCACAAAATAAATGTCCTGGACTTCGCCCTGCGATAAGTTGGAGTTGATAATTTGTCGCAAATCTTCTTTGAGCTCCTCGACACCCTCAACCTCGCGAACTTCACTGAAGGTTTTGTTCCTCAGGCAAGTGATCATAGAGTCCTCAAGTAAGTGTTTTTTGGCATTTAGCTCCTCGGTTAATTTTGCGTTTTTCGTGTATTGCAATATAGGGCTGATACGCAGGTAACGGCCAAAACCATGATCCTTAAGGTTTACCACCATTGAACCCATATCCAAGGTTTCATAATTTTCCTTGTCCTTACCGTTCAGGAAAGCAAGGGCCCCGCCTTCACTTGCACTGCTAACAAAATGATAACCCATGAAAGCCACCGCCAAGGCTAGCAAAAGTATCACAACTTTTTTGCCAAATCCCATCTTTTT
>CAZKPV010000004.1:21109-28987 GCA_964554735.1 uncultured Clostridia bacterium | reverse complement strand
GTGACCCTACCGGGATTCGAACCCGGGTTACCGCCGTGAAAGGGCGGTGTCTTAAACCACTTGACCATGGGGCCACATTGGTTATTGGTAGTTGTGGTTGGAAGTTGACGACAAGCAAACCTACTGGCTCCCGATTCCCAACCGCAGCGACCAATGGCTAACGACTAAAATGGTGGGCCCACTAGGGATCGAACCTAGGACCAGCCGGTTATGAGCCGGATGCTCTACCGCTGAGCTATGGGCCCAAAAATTGGCTCCTCGAGTAGGATTCGAACCTACAACCCTCCGGTTAACAGCCGGATGCTCTACCGTTGAGCTATCGAGGAACGGTGCAAGAGTTATTATACAATATCTTAAACTTCAGGTCAACCGCTTTATTAAAAAAATCACTGTCAATCCAGGTAATCTTTCAGCTTTTTGCTCCTACTGGGATGACGGAGCTTTCTTAATGTTTTGGCCTCAATCTGCCGGATACGCTCACGGGTAACGCCAAATTGCTGCCCTACCTCCTCCAGGGTTCGGGCCCGACCGTCGTCCAGACCAAAGCGAAGCCGTAGCACCTTCTGCTCCCTATCCGTCAAGGTTTCCAGCACATCATCTAGCTGCTCACGCAACAAGGTAAAGGAAGCTTCTTCGGCGGGTGCCTTGGCCTCATGATCCTCTATGAAATCCCCCAAATGCGAATCCTCTTCCTCGCCAATGGGTGTCTCCAAAGAAACTGGCTCCTGGGCAATTTTTAAAATTTCACGCACCTTTTCTTCGGTTATGTCCATTTCCTCGGCTATTTCCTCCGGGTTTGGCTCCCTGCCGAGCTGTTGCAGTAATTGTCGTGACACCCTTATTAGCTTGTTTATGGTTTCCACCATGTGTACCGGTATACGTATGGTTCTGGCCTGATCCGCTATGGCCCGTGTTATGGCCTGGCGAATCCACCAAGTCGCATAGGTGCTAAATTTGTAGCCCTTGCGGTAGTCAAATTTTTCAACTGCCTTGATCAAACCGAGGTTGCCTTCCTGGATCAGATCAAGGAAAAGCATCCCCCTACCCACATAACGTTTAGCGATACTTACCACTAGACGGAGGTTGGCCTCACAAAGAAGCCGTTTGGATTCCTCATCCCCCTCCTCCATTCCCTTAGCCAAAGTAACCTCTTCCTCAGGCGTCAATAGGGGAATACGCCCTATTTCTTTTAAATACATCCTAACTGGGTCATCTATTCCAACACCTACGGGCTCGGCCGCGGTTTTAGCTTTCTTTTCCGAGGGCTTCTTTTTCTTTTGTTCTTTTAGGGAACCAGTTTCGGGAACTTCCGGCACAATCTCTATACCCTTGCCAGACAATTTTTCATAAATGTCATCAATCTGTTCCGGTGTCAAATCCACACCCTGAAGGGCATCCATTATCTCATTATATGATAATACATTCTGTTTTTTGCCTTTTTCAATTAACTCCTTTACTGTGTCAACCTTCAGTTCCTTTTTCATACCTATTCCCCCTTCCTTTAAGGGTATTATTGCTGTAATCAACAATTTTGCAATTCTAGCAACAACACGTTTACTAATTCTTTGTTACCTTCGTTCTCCGCTATATTGATCTCTTTCAGTATAGTTTCTTGTTTTTCCTTTTTTATCGCACCCTGTAAGGTCCTCAACAAATCCCCGAATACCCTTTCGGGGTTGTTCCAATTTATCTCTTTTACTATAATCTTACTAAAAATCTTTTGGGCGTCTTCACCAAGTCTGTCAAATATTGCAGAAGGTTCTATATATGTGTCAGTAGACTCCTTAATAATCTTGTATATTTCCTGGTAGGCCTGCCTTCTGAAAAAATTTTTCGGCAGATTCTCCTCTACCTGTGCAATTAGTCCGGGATTCTCAATCAGCATCCTGAGTAACCCCTGCTCGGCTTTTTCCCGGGCATCTAGTAATATATTATGCTTTTTTCTAACAATTTTATCCGAAAATGGCCTTTTTTTTCGCTTATTTGCTTCAAAATCCTTGAATTCACTTGCAATTACTTCCCAACTCAGGTTTAAATAGTTTGCCACTGCTTTTAGCTGTTCTTCTTTCTCTATGTTACTCCTTAACACCGAAATATAGGGCAACACTTTTTGTATGATTTCTATTTTGACCGCGGGATTACTAACAGTCTTCCCAGTGGCGGCTTTTACAAGTCTGTATTCAACAAAATCAGGTGCGGTTTCTATTAATTCCTTCCATTTTTGCGCCCCTTGTTTGCGTATAAACTCATCTGGATCCTTGTCACCGGCTACATCGGCAACCCTAACGGACAGGCCGTTTTTCAGCAAAATATCCATTCCGCGAAAAGTAGCCTCTACCCCCGCCTCATCAGAATCGAAAACAATTACTACCTCCCGAGTGTAACGGGCCAACAGTTTGCACTGTCCACCCGTAAGACTGGTACCCAGCGGGGCCACCACATTTGAAAAACCGTACTGATGTGCCGTAATCACATCAAGATACCCCTCAACCAAAACCGCAAAACCCTCTTTATAGATTTCATCTTTAGCAAGATGTAAACCATACAGCAAATCTCTTTTGCTAAAGTAATCCGACTCCGGTGAGTTTAAGTACTTGGGTTGGCTATCATCAAAAACACGACCGCCAAATCCCACCACCTTTCCTGTATCGTTACATATCGGAAACATCAACCTATTGCGGAATCTATCATAAATACGTTTTCCCTTTACAGCTAACCCCAGTTCAACCAGGTCCTGCCGGCTGTAACCCCGCTGCAACAAATGCTTTAACAGCGTATCCCATCCCGGCAAGGCAAAACCTATCTCAAAGGCCTCGGTTATTTGCTTGGTTAGGCCTCTTGCTGACAGGTAATCGCGAACTTCAAGTGCGTTATCCATTTTTAGGCAGTTTTTAAAGTACTCCATGGCAAGCCTGTTGGCGGCAAAAAATCTCTTTTTTTTATGAAGCCTTTTTAGTTCTTCCGGGCTTGCATTATGGTCTTCTATATTTATCCCCACTATCCTGCCAAGATGGCGTACAGCCTCAGGGAAGTTCAGGTTTTCCTTTAACATTATGAATTTAAATACATTCCCGCCGGTATTACAACCAAAGCAATGAAAAATCTGTTTTTCCGGGGTTACCGTAAAAGAAGGGCTCTTTTCATTGTGAAACGGGCAAAGGCCAACGTGGTATCTCCCCTTCTTTTTCAGTAGAACATACTGTGAAATTATATCTACAATATCGGCGCGATTTCTGACCTCATCAATCAACTCATTGGGGATATATCCTTTCATGGGACCACCTGTTAAAAGGAATTATTAGTTTAGTTATTCTTTATGGTCGCACTATATTCCTGCACAAAGTGACATTTTAAAAGTGGCTTCCCCATTGCGCATCACCTTTTTAGACGGATATTCCTTGTGGCCGATGCCACTTCCAACACCCTTTTCCCAAGGACTCGGGCGCGGTATAGCCCCTCCTTATCATCGTTAACTGGTTTTTGAGCGCAAGCACCTTGGTAGCCCGAATCATCCAAATGGTAGCCACTACCTACAACAATCATGCCCTGGGTTAACATTATTTCATGGATTGCCCTCAAAGCGCTTTCCTGCCCACCAAAACGGGTCGCACCGTTTACAAATGCGCCGCCGACAACATTTAGCAAGGCCTTTTCCTTACGTAAAACCCTTGTTTTATCCCAAAAGGCTTTTAGCTGTCCGGACACCGTACCAAAGTACACGGGGCTACCCAAGAGGATCCCGTCCGCCCGTCTTAAATCCGCAAATATTTCCTCGAGTAGGGTTCCCTTATAACAAGCCCCGCTACAAGGGTTGCTGCAATGCATACAAAAGGGTTGCTTCAAACCCGCCAGAGCACGTGAGGCCTGTATAAGCCTTGTCGTTGCCCCTTGCTCCTCAATTACCTTCAATGATTCCCGCAATAAGGACGCCGTGTTACCCTCGGTATGCGGGCTTCCATTAATTGCAATAATTAACATTATACCACCCTCACATTTTTAATCAGACCCCGGCTTTCCCAGTAAGACAAAACTGTTCACCACTGTATATATGGGACCCTTTGGGGTTAATTGGCTCTGCATAAGTTCAACGGAATTGACCTTTAAGCCCCCAAAGCCTATTTTCTCTTTATTTTTCTTATCTACGGCCCTTTTGAGCAGCCCCACACCCCTTTGAGAACGCAACCGCAAAATGGTCAGGTGCGGTGTATATTTCCTTCCCTCCGGAGGAAATCCCAAAGGTGACAAGGCCAGTTCCAGTTTTTTTTGAAGATCAACCAATTCATTAACCTGACCTTCAATACCCGTCCAAAGTATGCGCGGTCTTTTGGAGTTTGGGAAATAACCAAGGCCGGAAAATGAAATATTAAATGGGGCTATGGCAGTGGTTGCACTTTGTATTGTCGCCGCAATTGGCGAGACCAGGTCAACATTCACTTCCCCAAAAAACTTGATGGTCAAATGAAGATTTTCTTCCCTGACCCAGGTGGCGTCCAAAGTAAGTTTGCCCATACAATCCCTAAGTTTGCTGATATTATTCCTGACATTGTCCGATAGGTTGACAGCTAAAAATAAACGTATTTTCCTCATGTAAACTCCCGTAAACTCCTGAACTTTTTATTATTGTTCTACACACCTAAAAATATCTCCTGCCTATTATATGGAAGTGGATAAATTAAAATTACAAAAGCAGCAGTCCCCTGCTGCTTAGGATCGATCGTATGTCTAGTTAGGCAACACCAGAGCCTTTACCACGTTCTGTGGTTTTTATAATATATTTCAAGGACTTTACTGGCGGATTCTTCTATGGCCTTATTGGTTACATCAATTACAGTGCAGCCTAATTCTTTCATGATATCTTCGGCGTATGTCAGCTCCCTTCTTATTCTACTCATGCTCGCATAGTCGGCCCTTTCAGTTAATCCAAGTGTCCTTAATCGTTCACGACGTATTATATTTAATTGCAAGGGCTGAATGGTTAAACCTATAATTTTTTCTTTGGGAGTCTTATACAGTTCCTCCGGTGGGAGGATCTCCGGGATCAGGGGAATATTTGCAACCTTGATTCTTTTATGGGCCAGGTACATGCATAAAGGCGTCTTGGAAGTCCTAGAAACACCAACCACAACCAAATCGGACCGTGTTATACCACGGGGATCCTTGCCGTCATCGTATTTAACGGCAAATTCAATCGCCTCAACCTTTAAAAAATAATCCTCATCCATTTTTCTTACCAAACCCGGTTTCATTTTAGGCGAGGCATTGCTAACCCCGGCAATAGCCTCAAGCATCGGCCCCATTATATCCACAGTGGGTAAGTTATAGCGCTTGGCTTCCCGAATTAATGTTTCTTGTAACCTGGGCAATACTAAAGTATATGCGATAACGCTTTGAAAATTCTTTGCTTTTTCAACAATTTCAATTATATCCTTCTCGGTACTCACATATGGTATGCGACGGATCTCAACGCCACCGTGATTAAATTGGCTTGCGGCAGCCTTGGCTACAACTTCGGCAGTCTCTCCAACGGAATCCGATACAATGTAAATGACCGGTCTTTTTGTGATCTCTTCAGTAATATTAAACTCCCCCTCAGTTACCTTCACCAAATTCCGCAAAAACACGCGTGATGCTGGTTTTGCTCAAACGGCCAACAATTTTGTACTTCTTCTGGCAATCATTGTCCTTGCCTGTTCTTACCACCGGAAGAGCATCCACCTCATGATCGATAAGCTTTTTCGCCGCGAACATGGCTGATTCCTCCGGACCAATGGTCACTATATTAGGCATACGTGTCATTATAACACTAACCGGGACATTTTGAAGATCCTTGCTACCCAGGGCAATTTTTAGGAAATCCTTTCTCGAAACGACCCCCTCCAAAAAACCGCCTTCTCCGACTACAAACAGTGTGCCAACATCATCTATAAACATGGCTACAATTGCATCATAAATCGAACAATCCTCAGCAACAGCAACGGGGACGGAGTAAATATCCTTAACTTTTATAGACTCCATTTTCGATGCCAGCATTTTTCCAAGGGTTTGACCACTGTAATAATACCCCACCCTTGGGCGGGCGCCGAGGTAGCCCGTCGTGGTCAATATTGCGAGATCTGTCCTCAAGGCCGCCCTTGATAGGGAGAGCCTTTTCGCAATCTGCTCACCCGTTATAGGACCTTCCTTTTTAACTATTTCTATTATTGCTTCCTGGCGGTCACTGAATTCCAAAAACTTTCACCTCGTTGACAATAGGGAAGATAGTTCAATTTACAATTCTGCTCATATCCGCGACTTTGCCGATCAAGTCGCTGATATTTTTTAGTAGGGACAAACGGTTTTTGCGAATATTAGGGTCCTCATCCATTACCATAACCGAGTCAAAAAAATCCCCTATGGGTTTGCGAAATCTAGTAAATTGCACTAATGCCGCCCGGTAATCCTTTTCATCCAACGCATCGATGAACTCCCGTTTTATATCCAGAAACTCCCTGTAAAGCACCCGCTCGGAAGGATCAGTAAACAAGCCCGGGTCCACCGGTACAGCCTCCACTTTCCTGCTCAAATTGTTGGCCCGATGAAAGGCTGTCAAAACGGATTCGAATGCCTCATTTTCTTTAAAATCCGACAATGCTTGCAATCTTTGCATGGCGGAAGTCATATCACTGGTATCTGTCGCCAAAACCGCGTCAATGAGATCATAGGAGTACCCCTTTTCGCTAAAAATTCCTTTTAGTCTTTGTTTGAAAAACTCTTTGATCTCGGTGGATATCTCCCCAAAAGGCCTTCCAACTTTTTCACCGTAGGCCCTATAGGATTCCTTCATTAATTTATCTAGGTCTAAATGCATACCTGAATCGAGGACGATGAGGCAAATTCCCAAGGCCTGACGGCGCAAGGCGTAGGGGTCCTGCGAACCCGTGGGCTTAATACCCACGGAGAAACAGCCTACAATGCTGTCAATCTTGTCGCTAATACTGATAATCCTACCCTCCCGGGTTGTAGGGAGTTCATCCCCGGCAAATCTAGGCAAATAGTGTTCGTATATGGCCTCGGCCACAGTTTGGTTTTCATTAAAATGTTGGGCATATTCACGACCCATTATGCCCTGCAACTCAGGAAACTCATAAACCATATTGGTTACTAAATCGGATTTGCAAAGGGCCGCGGCACGCCTTATATTCTCAATCCGGCCTTCATTTTCCCCTAACTGGTCGGCTACATACAAGGCCAATGTTTTTATGCGTTCGGTTTTTTCGTAAACCGTCCCCAATCCTTCAAGAAAAACCACCTTCGTTAGCTCTTTAGTCCTCTCCTCCAGTGACTCCTTTAAATCTTCATGGTAAAAAAACCGAGCATCTGCCAAACGAGCCTGGAGTACTCTTTCATTGCCAATACGAATTTTGTCTATATGCTCCGGAATACTGTTGGATACGGCAATGAAACGTGAGATTAATTTTCCATTCTCGTCAAAGACGGGGAAGTAACGCTGATGTTCACGCATGGAGGTAACCAATACTTCCGGCGGAAGCTCCAAATAATTTTCATCAAATGAACCCATAAAGGCGGTTGGATATTCAACTAGATTGGTTACTTCATCCAACAATCCGGGATCATCCTTTAATTGGCCATTCACTTTGGCGGCCAATTCCTGTATCTGGTCAACAATCAATTTTTTACGTTTCTCGGGGTCAATGACAACGTAGTTTAAATCCATACAAACAAAATAGCCGGCCGGGTTGCCAACCTCAAAACTTCCCCCACCTAAAAACCTGTGCCCCCAGGTTCTTTTCCCCGATATTAGACCGGCATAATTGAACTTAACAGTCTGATTTCCAAAACTTGAATACAGCCACCTGATGGGCCTTGCAAACTTAACAT
>CAZKPV010000004.1:19167-21099 GCA_964554735.1 uncultured Clostridia bacterium | reverse complement strand
AATCCCCCCACCGCATCGGTTTGGGAAAATTCATCTTTTCTATAAGCTTTACACATATTTCGGATAAAATATCAATGGTCATGCGGCCGGATTCCCGTCTGATTGCAAAGACATATTCAAGGTCTTTGATGGGTTTCACCACAAGATCCTGTATTCCAACACCCTGGCTTCGAGCAAAACCGAGGGCGGCTTTCGTAGGCTCGCCATCCTCATCAAAGGCTGTTTTTTTAGCCGGTCCTTTCACTTCTGTCTTTAGAGAAGCCTGCAATTTAGCCATACCGTTGGCAAACAAAACCAACCTTCTGGGGGTGCCAAATGTCTTTATACCATCATATTGCAATCTGTTCACCTTAAATTCCCGAATAGCGCCTTCTTTAAGTTGTTTTAATGCCGGACCTAAAAAGCGAGCCGGTATCTCTTCGGTGCCTATTTCCAGTAAAAACTCAAGTCCTTTCACTAGTTACGCCCCTCCTTTTGCAGAAAAGGGAAACCCATTTTCTCACGCTGGTCAACATAAGCCTTTGCGCAAGCACGAGCAAGGTTCCTGACCCGTGCAATGTACCCGGTTCTTTCGGATACGCTTATTGCCCCACGGGCGTCAAGCAAGTTAAAAACGTGTGAACACTTTAATATGTAATCGTAGGCCGGTAAAACTAGCCCTTTTCCCAATATCCTGCCGGCTTCTTTCTCGTAAAGCTCAAACAACCGGAATAACATTTCCACGTCTGCCAGTTCAAAGTTGTAACGGGAATGTTCAACCTCACCCCGGTGATGCACGTCACCATAGGTTACGTTGCCCGTCCACTTAATATCAAAGACACTGTCACATCCCTGAATGTACATGGCTATACGTTCTAGACCGTACGTAATTTCCACGGACACGGGGTGGCAATCAATGCCGCCGCATTGCTGGAAATAAGTAAACTGGGTTATTTCCATCCCATCGAGCCACACTTCCCATCCCAGGCCCCATGCCCCCAATGTAGGAGATTCCCAGTTGTCTTCCACAAAACGTATGTCGTGTTCAATGGGATTGATACCGATTTCTTTTAGACTGTCCAAATACAGCCTGATCACATCTTCCGGTGAAGGCTTTAGGATAACCTGGTATTGGTAATAATGTTGCAGACGGTTTGGGTTCTCACCATACCGCCCGTCAGTTGGCCTACGTGAGGGTTCCACATAGGCCACACGCCAGGGCTCGGGGCCCAATGCTCTTAAAAATGTGGCCGGGTTCATGGTGCCGGCACCCTTTTCAAGGTCATAAGGTTGTTGAATAACACAGTTGTGCTCCGACCAGTAGTAATTTAAAGATTGCATTATTCCCTGAAAGTCCATCATTTCCCTCCTAAAAATAAAATAACTCCCATCCCAGAAAATCAGGGACGGGAGATTACCCGCGGTTCCACCCTGTTTGGCCGTAGTGCGGCCCACTTAAAAAAGCAAGCTTTACCGGCTACCTTTCGGTAGCTTTCCTCTTGCAGCTCGGAAACCCCTTTCACGCAAGCTGTTTGCCCGGTTCACACTATCCCAGGCTCCCTGAAAAAACAGTACCCGGCTACTCTTTTCCTCATCGCCCCGTGTTTTCTAAGTAATTTACCAAAAAATCAGCAAAAAGTCAATACTACACCCTTCTTGCGGCCGCATATCCGTTATTCGTCAAACATCGTGGAATCAGAGTCCTCATTTTGCCGCTCGATTTCTATTGAGTAGTTCTTGGCCATTGCGGTTGCCGTACCCAAGGCGCTTAAAACAGCCAACTCCCGGCTAAAAAGAACACCAAGCAAGCCGAGGACACTTAATGAAGCGGGAACCGTAAGGAGTGTTTTACCACCTTTTTTAATTTTGACCCTAGTTTCATGTCCCTTGCTCAAGGTGGCCCTAATATTACTTAAAAATTCTTCCCCTTTGTCTTCCAGCAATTCGTCCCAT
>CAZKPV010000004.1:3127-19157 GCA_964554735.1 uncultured Clostridia bacterium | reverse complement strand
CCTGCTTGTCTTCTGCCAACATTATGAGCGCCTGCACCACATCGCCGCCTGCCTGATCCAAAGCCTCCTTGGCCCGTTTGTAGCTTATGCCCAGGCGGGTTCTGATAAGATCAATTTTAGCCAATTCATCCTTCATATTAATCACCTCCAAATCTAGTTACCCCTTAAAAGACCTTTTTTATTCATCTTTGTAGTTATAACTAAATGGAGTTATTTCCTTGATAAACTTTAGGGAACGAGCCTGCCCCTCAAGTATATATGTTGTATACTCGCGAAGGATTCCCCTCAGACGGATGCTGTTTTTTTTGTCAATTTTTAGCTTTTGCAATTTTACAGGATCCCAGGAAAACAGAAGCGACAGGGTTTTCAACAATCCTACATTAACAGGCATGCCCCGGTCACCCACACCTTTGCATTGGGAACAAATTGCACCCCCGGAGGATGGGCTAAAATAAAAATCCCTTTTCCCTAATCCGATACCACAGCCAACACACTCGCCCAAAGATGGCATATAACCCAATGCCTTGACCAACTTCGCCTCAAAGACCCTTAAAAAGGACTCATCCCCCTCACGTTCGAAATAGTGGAGTGTGTACAACAATAATTGAAAGATTGATTTATTTGGCTCCCCCTCCACGGTAAACCTATCAACCAACTCGACCGCATAACTCGCAAAGGCCATTTTATGGAGATCGGTTCTCAGCCCGGGAAACAACTCAATCCACTCACATTGGCTTACCGAATCCAGTTTCTTGCCCTTGTACAAAAGAAAATTGGAATAGCAAAAAGGTTGCACAGCACCCCTTTTTCTGCTCTTAGGTTTGGCAACCCCATAAGCCACAGCCTTAATTTTTCCGTAATCCGGCGAATAAAGTGTCAGAAGTTTATTTGCGTCCTTCAACTTGTTATTTCTTAGAACCAATGCGCTGGTTTTATAAAGCCTCATAGCTCAAACCCAAAGTTTCTAAGATCCGTTTCCCTCTTCCGCCAATCGTGTTTTACTTTGACCCACAGATCCAAATATATTTTCGATCCTAAAAGATTTTCGATCTCCTCACGGGCTAGGCGCCCAACGGTTTTTAACATGGAACCGCCCTTGCCGATGATGATCCCTTTTTGTGATTCCCTTTCGGTAACAACTAGGGCTCGCACATATACAAGATCCTTGGTGCGCTCCGTTATTTCTTCAACAACGACCACCACCGAATAGGGTATCTCCTGCTCTGTAAGGAGAAGGATCTTTTCCCTGATCAATTCGGCAATAATAAAACGCTCCGGCTTATCGGTTACCATGTCGTCCGGGTAATACTTAGGACCCTCCGGTAAATAGTCTGTAATAATCTCCTGTAATTTGGTAAGGTTTTCTCCAGTTAGGGCTGAAACAGGGACCACCTCTTTGAAGGGGAATTCCCCCATAAATACGTCTATAGCCGGCAACATATCACTTTTATCCTCTAAGGTATCCGTCTTATTTAACACCAAAAAAACCGGGGTGTCTGTCAACTTTGCCAGATGTCCGATGATATATTTATCGCCACGTCCGGGTAAAATTCCGGCCTCGGCCATAAACAAAACCAAATCTACCTCCTGTAGGGCATTGAATGTAGTATCAACCATATGTTGGCCGAGCCTGTGTTTGGGCTTGTGCACCCCCGGTGTGTCCAAAAATACAATCTGGGCATTTTCCTCGGTCAATACACAGTGTATTTTATGTCGGGTAGTCTGCGGCTTGTCGGACATAATTGCTACCTTTTGACCTACCAAATTATTTAGCAATGTAGATTTACCCACATTCGGCCGGCCAATGGTAACGACAAAACCGGATTTAAAACCCCTATCCTCATTGCCTTTCATGATTTTCCACCACCCGGTTTGAAAGTAAAAGCCCCCGGCAGTAATTTATCCAAGGTTTTTACAATAAAATTACCTCTTGCATCCACTGCTATAATATCCATTTGGGGGCTAAATTCCATAAGTACCTGTCTACAGGCACCACAAGGCATAGTATAACCTGTTCCACTTCCCGCAATAGCTAGAGCCAAAAATGACCTTTCACCCTCGCTGACCGCCTTAAAAAATGCCGTTCGTTCCGCACAGATTGTTAAACTGTAGGATGCGTTTTCAATGTTGCATCCGGTATATATTACCTTGGAAGCCGTTAAAACAGCCGCACCTACCTTAAAATTCGAATAGGGCGCATACGCACCGGCCCTTGCATCAATGGCCGCCTCGATGAGGGTTTTAATCTCATATCCGATATTAGTCATATGTCTTTGAGCACTTCTTTCTCAATCACACGCATAATTTTACGTTTTTCCCCGGTATCATGGTCGTAACCACATAAATGTAGTACACCATGTACCGTCAGATATAATAACTCATGCTGCAAGCTGTGGCCATAATCCACGGCCTGGCGGGAAGCGGTTTCCAAGGAAATAACAACATCCCCCAGGAGCCACTCCATTTCTTCTTGGGCCGGCTTATCATTGAAATAGAAAGACAGGACGTCCGTCGGCGCATCTATATTTCTGTATTTGAAATTAAGCTCCCGTATATACAGGTCATCCACAAAAACAATGCTCAATTCAGCATCCCCACAGCCTTCCCGCTGCATAACCTCATTTGCTGTTTCTATTACGGTTGCTTTCAATAAGTCATCCACAATAATTTTGTCCTGTAGGTTATTTATGAATATCGCCACGTTTTTTCTTTCTCCTCTCCATTTCCTTGGCTATATCCGGGTATTCGATCCGGGTATGGAAAATACCCGTTAAAATCTTGACAAAGGAGTTAGCGATAAGATCCAGATCCTTGAAGGTTAAATCAGACTCGTCAAACTGCCCGTCCATGAGTTTTTCTTTTATTATTTTACGTACTAGGCCCTCTATTCTTCCGGGTGTAGGGTTTTGCAAGGATCTCACGGCCGCCTCAACCCCGTCTGCAACCATGACTATTGCGGCCTCCTTTGATTGGGGCTTAGGCCCATCGTAGCGATAGTCCTCCTCGTCTATGTTCTCATTTTTTTCATTCTCCAAAGCCTTATGATAAAAGAAGGTGACCAGCCCCGTGCCATGGTGTTGCTCTATTATGTCGATTACACCCTGGGGCAACTTGTGTTCCTTGGCCATCTCTACTCCGTCTTTCACGTGAGAGGTCAAAATTAGGGTGCTGAGGCTGGGTGCAAGTTTGTCATGGGGGTTTTCGGCATAGAGTTGATTTTCAATAAACAGATAGGGTCTTTTTATCTTACCGATATCATGGTAATACGCCCCCACGCGCACCAGTAGGGGCTCGGCCCCCACCGCATCGGCCGCCGCCTCGGCGAGGTTGCCAACAATAATACTGTGGTGATAGGTGCCGGGTGCTTCTGTCAGTAACTGCTTTAACAGGGGGTTCCCGGGATTCGACAACTCCAACAAACGTACCGGCGAGGTAATTCTAAAAACATTTTCGAGATAGGGCAAAAACCCGTTTGTCAGAACGGAAGAAAGCAATCCGTTAATGATACCCATTATCAAACTGGAAGCCACCACCAGGGCCAAGGGCGTTCCGGTTACCAAACCCATAGTAAAAATGGCCACTATATTAGCGGCACTGGTATAGATGCCGGACCTTGCCAGGTCCCCACGCTGGCTAAGTTTAGAAACACTGTACACCCCGGCTATCCCGCCGATAAAACCAACTATGGCAAATTTTAGCTGATGCCCGGTCATTATCCCTAGCAATAGGCTCATCAGGGCCACGACAAAAACGGCCAGTCGCGAATCCAGCAGGATTGCAATAATCATCCCGCCCGCCGCAAGCGGTACCATATAACCGAACAATGCACCAAACTGGGGCCATTGGGTAAAGTTTATAGAAATAATGGCCTTACCGATAAGCAAGATAAAAATAACCACTAAACCCATGAGGTATAGGTGTCCGGCGGCCTGGTAAATCTCCCTGTTTTGCTGGTACAGGTACAAAAGCACCACCGATGAAAGCAATATTATCAGGAGCAGGCTCCCTACCATATTGGATATCGGAAGTTGGGAACGGGTCAAACCCAAGGCTCTTAATTTGATGAGATGCTCCTCGGTTACTATTTCACCCTTACCGATAATCTTCTCATTTTGTTTAATGGTAACCTGGACCGGCAAAACGGACTCCCTAGCCTCCGCCTTCATTTGGGCGGTTTTTTCCATATTTAAAAACATATTGGGCCGTAAAAAAAAGTTTACCGAACCCTGGGCGAGCTGTTCATACTGACTGCTGAAACCCATGTCGGCAATCCCGCTGTTTATCTTTTTTTTAGTTTGGTTTAGCTCGTCTTCTTTGATGCCGTTTTGCATACTTTCATTGATTAAACTGTTTACGGACCTTTTTACATGGTCATAATCCCGGGGGGAAGCCTGTACTAAACTGTCCACAGTACTGTCGGGTAGGGAAAATGGAACCCTTTCCTGAAACTGCTTCCTTTTTTCGCTGTTAGAGACACCTTCCATGATTGCAATATTGGCAATATCATCCATTAGATCAGTAATGTCTTTTTGTACGGCGGCGTTAACCTGGGGTTGCATATCATATTGTCTGACAACCGCCTCTTCCGCCTCTTTTTGCAATTCGATGGTTTTTGTTTTATCCTCGAAAACAATCGTCCTTGGGGCGGCAACATCCGATGGTGAGACTTGTCCGACCTCCAGGTCCACTTTTTGGGGGATAAATTCAACAGATGTGATAAAGGTCGTTAGAATTAGAAAGACAACCGCCGCTGTAATACGGCGTACCTTCCTGTGGCGTGTAAGGAATGAAAAAGATCCCGCGAATTTACCACCGATTAGTTTTAAAAACTCAAGTTTCTTCATTGTCTTACCCCTCTTGGGAAGAGCCCTTATCCTCGTAGGCATCAATAATCCTTTTAACAAGCGGATGTCTAACAACATCGTCGCCGGTCAGGAAATAAAAGGATATGCCGTCAATTCCTTTTAAAACCTCCATAGCATTTACTAAACCTGAGATCTGGCCCTTGGGTAAATCTATCTGTGTGATATCACCTGTTATCACGGCCTTGGACCCCAAGCCAAGCCTGGTTAAAAACATTTTCATCTGTTCCGGAGTCGTGTTCTGCGCCTCATCTAGAATAATAAAAGAATCCTCCAGGGTTCTGCCGCGCATGTATGCTAGCGGGGCAATCTCTATAACACGTCTTTCAATATATTTTTGTGTACTGTCCATCCCCATGGTGCTGTACAAGGCGTCATATAAAGGGCGCAAATAGGGATCAACCTTCTCCTGTAAATCCCCGGGCAAAAAACCAAGTTTCTCCCCCGCCTCTACCGCCGGACGGGTCAGGACGAGTTTGTTGACTTCTTTGTTTTTCATTGCCCTAATAGCCATACAGACGGCCAGGAATGTTTTTCCCGTCCCTGCCGGCCCGATCGAGAAAACAATGTCATGGCTTTTCATGGCATAAACATAACTTTTTTGGCCAAAGGTCTTGGGTTTTATGCTTCTTCCGCCCGCTGTCACTAGAACAACGTCCCTGGCCAAATCGTTTAGCGCATTGACAATACCCTCTTGGGCTGATTTTACAGCATAGTTAATCTCGTGCACACCTATGGTATTACCCTCATTATAGTAATTTTCAAGTTCTTTTATAACCTGCCCGGCTATCGCGGAATGATCGGGGTCACCGAGGATCAGTATTTCATCTCCACGTGCTACTATACGAACCCCAAGGCTGTTTTCAATCATTACCAGGTGTTCATCATTCCGGCCAAATATTTCGGCCGCGGCCCCGATATTGCCTAGAACAAGGCGTAGCTCTCTACCTGCCGTCAATATCTGTTCTGGCCTCCTTTTTAGGGTTGAATGGCCTTTCCAACCCAATCTCCTCAAGTGTTTCAATTGTAACTTTTATCCGGACAATATGTTCTGTATGCCCGGCGGTAATGTTTTCGATTTTGCTATTTAACACTGTCGCCTTTGGTGGGATTGTTCTTTTCGCGTCTTTCAAGGCTGTTTGTGCCGCCAGCTCTTTGGCCTCTTTTTTAGTGCGCATATCTTTGTAAGGCAACATTTCCATATACTTTTCAGTATTAAGTTCGACAGGCACAGAAAGATTCCTCCAAGAAGGGAGGCTTTTAACCTTGGATTGAAGCTCATATCTGTCATAAGATACTGTTTCCGGGCCTTTTAAAATTATCTCCTTGTCCCCCAATTTAATACAAATACGTTCCGTGCTTTTCCCTGATTCGCGAAAGCCTTCCTCAACCAAGGCCACCTCGCCGTATCCCTCATACCAGATCCTGGCACGCACCATACCCCTTGCCCGAACATATATCGGTTCGACCATGTTTTCTTCCAATGATTCATCCTCAACCACATCCGGCTGCTCCGGTGGGTACAACTCCCCTGAAATCAAAACCTGCCCCTTTCCGACCGTATCACCTTCTTCAACAATGGCCTGCCCACTGAGCACAAGAATCTCTTTCACTAACCCAGGTTTTTGGGCAACAATATTACTGGGGCCCCGGGGTTCAGCGGCCGGAAGTTTCTTTTCCACTATTTCAATTGTGGCGTGCGTCCCTTTAATGTCCACACCAACCCATGATATAGCGTCAAATTGTTCTAAAATATGTTCTTCGGTTTTTTCAATATTTATATTCCACTTTAGGGATCCCCTGCTTAAACCTATTTCGTTGGCAACACCCAATAACTCCCCCGTCTTTACGGCCACATTGCCAGACACCTCCACCGTCCAGATAAATGAGGACAAGGTATAGAGTGCAATTATAAATAAACATCCACCGGCAACTAGAGCCTTGCGACGCTTAAGACGTGAAAACATAAAGGGCAAGCCCTTTTTTTCCTCAATGTGAAAATGCACCCTCGTTTTCCTGGCAATGTGCCTCAGGATATATATGCCCTCTAGTCCCAGATTGCAGCTTAGCTTTCGGTCGCTAGTACGCCGTATATCCCAGAGGGTTACACCCTGTGCCGCGGCCAGGTTCATAAATCTTTCAATCTGGTCGCCTTCAATCACAATAGTCAAATACCCTTGCATATAAGATACCAGCCGGAAAATAAACATACCAAGCACCCCTAGCCCTGACTAATTGTAAGCTATTTTTTTCAAGACACCCTCAATTGTTATCTCATCGCTGCTGATATTCCCAAGAATTAAATTTTCGCCTTCAATAACCAATTCCATTTCACCCAAACTCAATCTAACCCGGTTCGATGTATATTCTATTATCCCACGATGGTTTTCCACATAAAATTTTATATTGCCAATAACGATCACCTTAGGTAAGTTCAAAGAAACATCGCTGGGTAGTTCAAATGCATCCGAAAGGTGGCTTTTGGCTTTCTTGCCCATCTCCTTCCATGACATAAAAATCCCTCCCGCCATAATTTATGCGACGGGAGGGACAAACATTACCCATTGTCGGATCATTCTTTATAACAACCTTACCTTCGTCTTCTAGACGGGCGCCGCCTCCTTGCAGCTTCCGACTTTTTCTTGCGTCTTACACTTGGTTTCTCGTAATGCTCATGCCTCCTAGCATCCGATAAAACCCCGGTTCTACGACAAGTACGTTTAAAGCGCCGGAGGGCGCTATCTAGTGTCTCGTTTTTTCCTACTTTAACTTCAGCCATTTGTTTTTCCCTCCCTCCGCAAATCGCAAAGCATTAAAAACATCACTCTATCCCGGAGGCCATTTGAAGGGTCTGCCTCCTAATAAATGAAAGTGCAAATGAAAGACCAGTTGTCCGGCGTCCCCTTTACAGTTGGAAACCAACCTGAAGCCGCTATCCTCCAAACCGAGCTTTCGTGCAACCTTCGTGGCCGCTAAATGCACTTCCCCAATTAAGCTAGCGTCACTTTCCTCCAGATCAAAAAAAGTAGGTAAGTGTTTCTTAGGGATAAGCAAAATATGAACGGGAGCCGATGGCTGAATATCTTTAAAGGCCAATACATTGTCATCCTCATAGACAATTTCGGCCGGGATTTCCTTGCGAGCAATCTTGCAAAAAATACATTCTTCCAAACAAGGCACCTCCTTCCCCAAATTATGGGGATTTCTAGACTTGGTTATTTTATTCTATACATTAAATATTAAATCCTTCCCAAAGTTAAATTATTATCCCCTTAAGATAGGAGTCTTTCACCTCAAGGATCTTAACTTTTACAAATTTACCCTTTATTTTACTGTGGGCTGGGAAAACCACCCTCAGGTAGTTGTCGGTCAGGCCCTCATACATTTTATTTTTTCCGTCAAAAAAACCTTCAACCAGAACCTCTTTTATTCTGCCGACATAGTCGGAAGCATACTGCCGATATAATTGGCCGGATAATTTTTGAAGCCTTTTACTGCGCAGATCCTTTATTCGAGCAGGTACCTGATTCGGAAACCTAGCAGCCGGTGTTCCACTTCGCGGGGAGTATTTGAACACATGCATACCTGAAAAACCCATCTCTTTCGCAAACCGGTAGGTGTTGGTAAAGTGTTCTTCCCTTTCACCAGGAAAGCCAACCATTATATCGGTTGTAACGGCCGCGTCTTTTACCTTATCATAAATACTTGCCAAAAGTACAGCATAATCATGTGTGGTATATCTTCGTCTCATTTTACGAAGAATCTCATCGTCCCCGTTTTGCAAGGGTAAATGTAAATGCGGACACAAAATATTGGACCTAGCCATAATGTCTATTAACTCGGTCGACACATCTTGCGGTTCCAATGAACTTAAGCGCAATCTGCCCAGATCAGGCAGGCCCAAAATTTCTTTAACCAATGAGGTCAAACTGACATCACCGGGGAGGTCCCTACCGTAAGCACCGGCATGAATGCCTGTAAGTACTATTTCTTGATACCCTTGGTCTATTATACTTTTCAACTCGGCTAATATGTTCTCGGATTTTCTACTTCGCAGGGGACCCCTTGAATATGGGATAATACAGTAACTACAGTAGCTTTCGCACCCATCCTGAATTTTTACAAATGCACGGGTCCTGCCGCCGTATTCCGGCAAACAATCTTCTTCACAGTTTGTCAAAGCCCCCGTGTCACCCTCAATCTGGTCTATGACTTTAACTATGGATTTACGGTCTTGCGTTCCGATAATCACATCCACACCGGGAATACACCCAATCTCCTTGGGTGAAATTTGAGCATAACAACCCGTTACCACAATTTTTGCCTCCGGGTTTGTTTTTATGGCCCGCCGTATGGCCTGACGTGATTTTCTGTCAGCTGAATGTGTCACAGTGCAGGTGTTAATAATGTAAATATCCGCCGGCTTTTGAAAATCCACCACTTTATAACCGCGCCTTTTAAACAAGCCCGCAAATGTCGCAGATTCGTATTGATTCACCTTGCAACCTAAGGTGTGTATTGCCACCCTTTTATCCTTACCTGTCTTCTTCTTTGTCACTTAAGGTAAAACCCCCAAACAATCATAGTGATACAAAACCATTGCCAAGGTGGCAATACCCGCTGTTTCAGTACGCAAAATCCTCGGCCCCAAAGAAACCGAACACGCACCTTTTGATTCCGCCGACACAACCTCCGACCGGGTAAATCCGCCCTCGGGACCGATGATTACATAGACCTTTTCAGGGAAATTAGAATTGAGAGTGTCCTTTAAAGACACCCTGCTTTCCTCCCACGGTATTAAGACCAAGGCATCATTGTCAATCATACCAAAAAGTGTATCCCAACCCACGGGTTCGGATACACCCGGGATGCTGGCCCTCCTACATTGTTTTGCGGCCTCCCGAGCGATCCGTTGCCAACGATCCAAGCGCTTTTTTTTGCGTTCGGCGTTTAGTTTTACCACAACACGGGTACACCTGAGCGGTATTATCCTCTTGACACCTAATTCAACACTTTTTTGGATAACAAAATCCATTTTGTTGTTTTTTGAAATACTGGGAACCAAAACAACATCTATGTCAGGTTCCGGCACATTCACTTTTCCTGTAATATGGCACACTACCTTTTCCTTATCAATCTTACTGATAACGGCCCTATAAACCTTCCCCGCACCGTTGGAAACGGTGATGGTGTTACCGACCTTCAACCTGAGAACCTTTCTAATATGCCATGCGTCGGCCTCTTTAATTGTTACATAACCGTCGTAAAATTCCTTTGGAGACACAAAGAAATGAGCCATACGCTTCACCCGGAAGATATTATAGTTTTTTTGTGACAAATAAAACCCATTCTTCAGAAGTGTGCTTCTCCAGCACTGCCAGGCCTGCTCCCTCAATAGCAAGTCGTACCTCGTCGGCACGGCTATTGATTATGCCTGAGGGAATAAAAAGGCCGCCCTGTTTTAAAAATGCGGCTGCCTGCGGCGCCATCTTCACTATGGCATTTGCAACTATATTGGCGACAATGATATCTGCCCTGCCCTGTACACTCTCCAGTAAATCACTGCTCACTGTACCTATCTCACTGCTCAAACCATTTAGCTCAATATTCTTGGCGGCGAACTGTAGGGCCACGTGATCATTGTCAATTGCCAAGGCACTCCCGGCCCCCAATTTAACGGCCGCGATAGCTATAATGCCGGTACCTGTACCTACATCAAACACTACTTCCCCGCCATTTATGTAGGATTCCAAAATCTCCAGACACATCTGTGTGGTAGGATGTGTACCCGAACCAAATGCCATGCCGGGGTCTAGCTCCACTACAAGATCGTCCCGCCCGCCCCTGTAATCCAGCCAAGATGGCTTGACAACCAAATTATACCCTATTCTCATGGGTTTATAAAACTTCTTCCAGACATTGGCCCAATCTTCATCATCAACTGTTTCGATTCTGATGCTGTACGCAAAGCAGGCCGTGCTAGCGATGGTGCTTTTTAGGTTATCCACCCTGGACCGGCTGTCCTCGCTTACCGGTAGGTAACCCTTTACAATCGTATTTTCCTTGCCCTTATATGTAACCTCATCAGGTAGCAAACAAGGATCAACACTGTAAGTTTCCCGGTATTGGGAAATTGAAGCGGGGTCATCAATGACAACCCCGCCACTACCCATTTCATTTAGTAAGTTGCATACCATCTCCGTACCATCATTTGGTACTTCCACAATAATTTCAAACCATTTCAAAATAAGCCCTCTCTAACCCATAAAAGCATCTTTTACCTTTTTAAAAAATCCTTTATCCTCCTGTGTGACCACCTGGTCCCCACCTAATTCCGCAAATTTCAACAACAATTCCTTTTGTTTACTACTCAGCTTTTGCGGTGTTACCACCTGAATATTTACAAGCTGATCCCCACGACGGCCGTACCTGCCCAAATGCGGCACCCCTTTGCCACGCATACGGAAGGTGGTCCCGGATTGGGTACCCTCGGGGATCTTGAGCTTTACCTTCCCGTCAAGGGTGTCGACTACCACCTCATCGCCCAATGTGGCCTGAACAAAAGATATTCGCAAGTCACTGTAAATATTGTTGCCTTCCCTTTTAAAGGTTTTGTGGGGCTTCACCCTAATAAACACATAGAGATCCCCGGGAGGACCGCCGAATTCCCCGGCTCCCCCTTCACCATTTAACCGCAATCGGGAACCATTATCTACACCGGGCGGCACCTTAACATGGATTTTGCGGGTTCTTCTAACCTTTCCGCTTCCATGGCATTCGGGGCAGGGGTTTTCTATGACAATACCTTTCCCCTGACATTTATCGCACAAGGTAGTTTGCATAACCCTTCCAAACATGGTGTTTTGTGTAAACTGAACCTGCCCGGTTCCCTTACAGTTGGGGCATTTTTTAGGATTCGATCCCTCCGCCGCCCCCGTTCCCTCGCACCTTTCACATGTTTCCACACGGGGGATGCTCATATCTTTTTCAACGCCAAAGGCGGCCTCCTCAAATGTTACCTCCATATCTACACGTAAGTCCGACCCCTTCCTTGGTCCCCTACGGCGGCCGCGCATACCACCCCCAAAAAACATATCAAATATATCATCGAAACCGAAGTCTTGTTGAAACCCGCCAAATCCACCCGGGCCGCCGCCGAAACCATCCTGACCGACCCCGGCATGGCCGAGTCGGTTATACTTTTCCCTTTTTTCCGGATCACTTAAAACACTATATGCCTCGGAGGCCTCCTTAAATTTAGCCTCCGCGTCAACATTGTCCGGATTGGCGTCCGGGTGATATTTCCGGGCCAGGTTTCTGTATGCTTTTTTTATCTCCTCATTGGAAGCATCCCTGGATACACCCAATACCTCATAATAATCCCGCTTTGACACAGCTACTCTTCACCACCAATATGACTTGCCTCAAAAAACAACATCACTCTTTTTGCCCACTGTCATCTTTAACTTCGTAGTCGGCATCAACAACATTTTCATCTTCGCCACCCGGTGTGCCTTCCCCGCCTGGCCCGGCACCTTCACCCGGGCTGCCCTGACCTTCCGCCTGGGCCTTCTGGTACATAGCTGTTGTTAATTCATAAAGAGGTTTGGTCAGCTCCTCGGTTTTGTTTTTGATGTCCTCTATATCATTGCCACCCACGGCTTCTTTTAGATCGTCCACGGCTTTTTGCAAATTGTCGATTTGGGTTTTATCTGCTTTTTCCTTAAACTCCTTAATTGTTTTTTCCGCCTGGTAGATCATGCTGTCGGCTTGGTTTCTGGTTTCCACTTCTTCTTTTTGTTTTTTGTCTTCCTCGGAGAACCTCTCGGCATCTTTTACCATGCGTTCAATTTCATCATCGGACAGGGCCTCGGAGGAGGTTATGGTAATGCTTTGTGCCTTTCCGGTACCCATATCCTTGGCGGAAACACTAACTATCCCATTCACATCTATATCAAACTTAACCTCGATCTGCGGTATCCCCCTTGGTGCTGGTGGAATACCGGAAAGTTGGAAACGGCCTAGGGTTTTGTTTTGAGATGCCATGGGCCTTTCCCCTTGCAACACATGAATCTCCACCGTGGTCTGGTTATCCGCCGCGGTTGAGAAAATCTGGCTTTTCGAAGTAGGTATAGTAGTATTTCTATCGATTAGCTTAGTGAAAACGGCACCTAAAGTTTCAATTCCCAAGGATAGCGGTGTAACATCCAACAGTAGGACATCCTTTACCTCCCCAGCAAGAACACCGGCCTGGATTGCAGCCCCCAGTGCAACACACTCGTCCGGGTTGATTCCCTTATGGGCTTCTTTGCCAAGGTATTTCCTGATGGCCTCCTGCACGGCCGGGGTCCGTGAAGAGCCCCCTACAAGCAAAATTTTATCTATATCTTTCGGCTCTAGGCCCGCATCTGCCATAGCCTGCCTGGTCGGCCCCATAGTTCTTTCGACTAAATCGGCTGTAAGCTCATCAAATTTCGCCCTTGTAAGGTTTACATCAAGGTGCTTGGGCCCATCCGCATCCGCTGAAATAAACGGCAGGTTAACATTGGTCTTTACCACCCCGGAAAGCTCTATTTTTGCCTTTTCGGCGGCTTCCCTGACCCTCTGCATGGCCATACGGTCTTTTGCCAAATCAATTCCTGTTTCCTTTTTAAATTCCTCAACAAGGTAGTTTGCAACCCTGTTGTCAAAATCATCCCCGCCCAGCCTGTTGTTACCACTGGTGGCCTTAACTTCAAATACGCCCTCCCCGAGTTCGAGTATGGACACATCAAAAGTACCCCCACCTAGGTCGAACACTAATATCGTCTGGTCTTCCCCTTTTTCAAGCCCATAGGCTAGTGCGGCGGCAGTTGGTTCGTTAATAATACGGAGCACTTCCAAACCGGCAATTTTACCTGCATCCTTAGTCGCCTGACGCTGGGAATCGGTAAAGTAAGCGGGAACGGTAATAACTGCTTTTTCTATCTTTTCGCCCAAATAATCCTCCGCATCTTTTTTTAATTTTTGCAGAATCATTGCCGATATCTCCTGAGGGGTAAAATCCTTCCCGTCAATATTTGCCTTATAATTCGTTCCCATCTGCCTTTTTACTGAACTTTCGGTGCGCTCAGGATTGCTGACGGCCTGTCGTTTGGCCACCTGGCCTACCACACGTTCCCCGGTCTTGGTAAATCCTACCACTGAAGGTGTAGTGCGGGCACCCTCCGCATTCGGAATAATTACAGCTTCTCCACCTTCAATTACAGCTACACAGGAATTGGTTGTGCCTAAGTCAACACCTATAACTTTCCCCATACCTTAAACCCCCTAAAGTAAAGAATCTAATAAAACTTAAAACAATAACTATTGCCTTGCAACTTTTACCATGGACGGACGAATTACCTTGTCCTTATAATAATACCCAACGCGCAGTTCCTCCATAACTGTATTATCGGATAACTCCGTAGTTTTCTCCGTCATAACCGCCTCGTGTACCTGAGGATCAAACTGTTGGCCCTTGGCGGGAATTGCCTTTAAACCTTCGCCCTCCAGCACCTCCATAAATTGGGTGTATATCATTTTCACGCCGGTTTTAAAACTTTTTAAATCTTCGCTGTTGTCGGCGAGGGCACGTTCAAAATTGTCCAATACCGGCAATAAACATACCAGCAGCCGTTCGGAACCATACTCAATGAGGTCTAACTTTTCCTGCCTGGATCTTTTCCGTAGATTTTCAAAATCGGCCTTGGCCCGGGCGAGACTCTCAAAATAGCCCTGGGCAAGGGAGGTTTGTTCTTCCAACTGCCGCCGCAAAACGGCCAATTCCTCCTCAGGAGCTTCCCCCTCATCAACCGCTTCATCGGTCTGGTTTTCATTCATTAAGGTATCCTTCTCGACATCCATCGATTTCACCCCTTTACAGGCATAGCATATTAACTGTTTTCAAAAAATCTTTCCAGAACCCTGGACATATATTTTGTGGTATATTCAACCACGCTAATAACACGCTCATATTTCATCCTGGTGGGACCCAGGATACCGATGGAACCAACTGGTATACTACCTACCTTGTAAGTCGCAGTCACTATACTGCACTCGTCTATTTTATTAAATTCCCTCCCTATCCTCACACTGACGTCTTCGTCATGATTGCCAAAAACCAGCATCTTATAAAGTATATCATCCTGCTCCAACAGACTTAACAGGGTTTTTACCTTGTCCACATTATGAAATTCGGGTTGGTTGAGAATATTAATAATACCACCCATATAAACTTTGCCGCCGGTTTTTTCATCTAGACCCTGGTCAAGTAGGCCGAAGGCTATATCCAAAAGTTTTTTGTGTTTGGATAGCTCCTGGTAAGCCTCCTGCAACAAATTCAACTTGATACTTTCCATAGTTTGCCCTTGAAGCTTGGCATTGAGTACCTGGGATATCTTGGCAAGATCGTTGCTGTTGATATTTTCCGGGACTTCGATCAGCCAGTTTTTTATCGCACCCGTGTCCATTATGGCAACAAGCATGGCCTGGTGAGGACGCAGCATCACCAGTTGAATATGTTTTAATGAACTGTACCTGATCTGCGGCGTTAAAACCAGTGCCGTGTAGTTCGTTAACTGTGAAAGTAACTGCCCTGTTTTCTGTATTACCTCGGCGACATTGTTTACCTTGGAATAATAATCCTTGTGAATTAACTCCATTTCCTCCCTGGATAAATCCACGGGTTTCATCAGATAATCCACATAATAACGATACCCCATGTCCTCCGGAATACGTCCGGCAGAAGTATAGGGCTGCTTGATGTAACCCAGTTCCTCAAGGTCGGCCATCTCATTACGTATAGTTGCGGGACTGACTCCGAGCTTATATTTGCGTGCAATCGTACGCGACCCCACAGGTTCGGCAGTTTCAATATAATCCTGGATAATTGCCATCAGCACTTGTTTCTTGCGGCGATCCATTTTCAAGCGGAACACCCCCTTGTTAGCACTCTATCATGTAGAGTGCTAATTGTCTTCTTTTTAAGATAGCATTTAGCATAATTTTTGTCAAGCGTTCAAATTAGCTACACAAATTCCACAAATATTTCATTGGAAATTGGGAGACCTTTGCCTGTCAGGCGTATCCACCCATTGTCTCTTTCAAGTAGACCCAGTTTTTCGAAACGGTTAATTACATTCCCGTAC
>CAZKPV010000004.1:0-3117 GCA_964554735.1 uncultured Clostridia bacterium | reverse complement strand
GTACACACTTTCCACGCTTTCACCAAAACGATCAGCAAAATCCCTTACATTTACCCCTTCGGTTTTTCGCAAACCCAAAAACATTGTTTCGCCCATGGCAGTCCTCTTATCTATTTTTTCACTGGTCGCTATTGGTTTTGCGCCATTTGCAATTTTTTGAGTGTACTCGACTAAGTCTGTTTCATTCCCCGTGCGATAACCCTTCCAATATGAATGGGCGGAGGGCCCGAAACCAAGGTAGTAACCATTATGCCAATAGATCAGATTGTGCTTACCTGCAAAACTTTTGCGTGCAAAATTTGATATCTCATAATGAATATAGCCGCCGGCCACGAGAGTCTGTATGGTTTCGTGATACATTTTCAACTCCAGTTCTTCCGGACAAGATGGCAAAAGCCCTAACCCGACACGCCTGTGCAAAGGGGTGCCCGGCTCCAGTTGCAAGCAATAGGTGGAAATATGCTCGGTTTCTAGCCCCTTCGCCGTCTCTAAGGTTTCCCTCCACTTTTCAAGTGACAGACCCGGCACGCCGTAGATAAGATCGATGCTGACATTTTCGAATCCCGCCGTCCTGGCATCCGTTATCGCCTTTATCGCTTGGCCGGGCGAATGTGCGCGGCCCAAAACACCAAGTATTTCATCGTCAAAGGATTGCACGCCCATACTGATCCTGTTAAACCCAAGCCCGCGTAGGGCAGATAACTTTTGAATATCGACAGTCCCGGGGTTGGCTTCAATTGTAAACTCCGCGCCCCGGGTAAAGGTAAAGGTATCCATTATTCTTTCCACTATTTTTGATAGTTGCCGAGATGTAAGGCAGGTGGGTGTTCCACCACCCATATACAAACTCGAAAAAGGCTTTTCATTAAAAGAGCCGCAGAGATTTATCTCCCGGCACAAGGCTTCATAATAAAGGTTTACATTTTTTCTATCTAATGGATAGGAAACAAAATCACAGTAGGAACATTTCCGAAGGCAAAATGGCACATGCACATAAATACCACGGCTTTTCCAATTAATGCACAAGCCCTCAGTCATCTGTTCCTAACACGGCCATAAAGGCTTCCTGTGGTATTTCCACATTACCCACTTGCTTCATCCTCTTCTTGCCTTCTTTTTGCTTTTCCAATAGTTTTCTCTTCCTGGTAATGTCCCCTCCATAGCATTTAGCCAATACATTTTTTCTCAAAGCCCGTACTGTTTCGCGGGCAATTACTTTGTTGCCGATAGAGGCCTGGATAGGTATTTCAAATAGCTGTCTGGGGAGTAGACCCCGTAGTTTTTCAACAAGGGTCCTCCCGCGAGCATAGGCCCGGTCCGCATGTACGATGCTGGAAAGCGCATCCAAGGCTTCTCCGGCTATAGCGATATCGAGTTTAACCAGTTTTGATTCCTTGTAACCGGAAACTTCATAATCCAGAGAAGCAAACCCCCTACTCCTGGATTTTAACTGGTCGTAAAAATCAAAAATTATTTCACTGAGTGGCAAATCATATTTGAGTAGCACCCTGTTCTCATTTAAATACTCCATGTTCTTGAAAACGCCTCTTTTTTCCTGGCACAATTCCATCATTGCACCAATATAATCAGAGGGCACTAATATTGTGGCGAGTACGTAGGGTTCCTCAATTTTCTCAACCTGTCCCACATCCGGGAGACTTGACGGATTATCAACCTTAAGAACTTTACCGTCGGTGGTAGTAACATGATACACTACACTGGGTGCCGTTGTAATTAAATTCAGGCTGTATTCTCTTTCGAGCCTTTCCTGGATGATTTCCATGTGCAAAAGGCCCAAGAACCCGCAACGAAATCCAAAACCCAAAGCACCGGAGTTTTCCGGCTCATATATTAGGGAGGCATCATTCAAACTTAGTTTTTCCAAGGCGTCACGTAAGTTCTCATAATCTTGGTTTTCCCTGGGATACAGGCCGCAAAAAACCATCGGGGTTACCTTGCGATACCCCGGCAACGGTTCGGAAGCCGGTATTCTTGTGCCAGTAATGGTGTCCCCAACCCTAGTATCCTTGACATTTTTCATCCCGGCCGACAAAAAACCTACTTGTCCGGTCGTTAATTCGTCAACCGTTGTTGGTGCGGGTCCAAAAAAACCGATCTCCCCCACTTCAAATTCCTTGCCCGTCATCATCATGCTTATGGGCATTCCAGTGTGTATTTTTCCTTCCTTTACGCGAATGTAGGCAATAACACCCTTGTAAGGATCATAATGTGAATCGAAAATCAATGCCCTGAGAGCTTCCTTTTCCTCCCCTTCCGGAGGTGGGATTCTCTTCACAACGCTTTCCAATATGTCCTTAACCCCTTCACCTGTTTTTGCCGATGCAAAAATGGTGTCGGATGCATCCAACCCTATTACATCCTCTATCTCTTTCTTTACCCTTTCCGGATCCGCACCCGATAAGTCAATTTTATTTATTACCGGGATAATCTCCAGGTCATGTTCCAAAGCCAAGTAAACGTTGGCCAGTGTTTGGGCCTCGATTCCCTGGGCCGCATCCACCACTAATAGCGCACCCTCGCAGGCCGCTAGGCTTCTGGAGACCTCATAGGAAAAATCAACATGGCCGGGCGTGTCAATTAAATTTAACAAGTAATCATGTCCATCGGATGCACTGTACTTTAAACGCACGGCCTGGGCCTTGATTGTAATGCCACGCTCACGCTCGAGATCCATGGTGTCTAAAACCTGGTCCGTCATCTCTCTCTTTGTCAGCACACCGGTATATTCCAATAGTCTGTCGGCGAGTGTTGATTTTCCGTGGTCAATATGTGCAATAATGCAAAAATTCCTGATCCTGTCCTGAATCTTCATAAAGATATCCTTCTCCCGCATTTGATAAGTCAGTAATTAATTATAGCATCACCGGGAGATGGTATCAACTTACTCAATGCGGCAATCACCGGATCTATATGCAAAGGTTCACCCAAGAAGATCAGCCTGTAGCCTGCATCTCCCACGGGGGTAATTTTAAAAAATACCACGGAATCCAACGCAAGCAGGGAATTAAAATTTTCGGTCGTAAGTTGCAGGCCCGAATACAGAAGTAAAACAAAAATGATTAATGCAACAATTGCAAAGGTTTTTGTCATATATTG
>CAZKPV010000003.1:12610-31439 GCA_964554735.1 uncultured Clostridia bacterium | reverse complement strand
TACGCCGGCACTCCTCCGGATCCGTTTTCACAAGGTCCCAGGGTGCCCGGTCGTTGATGTATTTATTTGTAAGGTCGGCTAGGTGAACTATTTCTTTCATACCCTTGTGGTAATCCAATTTTTCATAGCTTTGGGCCACCCTGTCGAGGGAAGTTCTCAGTTGTGCCAGAAAATTTTCGCCTTCCTCCCCGAGCCGCCCGAGTTTGCCGTCAAGCCTCTTGTTCACAATTGGGGCCAGTCTGCTCCCCAAGTTGACTATTTTGTTTACAACATCCGAGTTTACCCTATAAACAAAATCCTGCAAACTCAAGTCAATATCATCTACTGAAGAGGATAATTTCGAGGCGTAATAATAGCGTAAAAACTCGGGGTCGAGGTGATTCAAGTAGGTGCGGGCCTTGATAAATGTGCCCCTGCTCTTGGACATTTTCTTGCCGTTTACGGTGAGAAATCCATGCACAAACACCCTTGACGGCGTATTAAAATCCGCCGCCATGAGCATGGCCGGCCAGAAAAGGGTGTGAAAGTAAATTATGTCCTTGCCGATAAAATGGTAAATTTCGGCACCCGGTTCCCGCCAAAATTCTTTGTAATCCCTATTGTTATTGTCACACCAGTTTTTTGTGGAAGCGATATACCCTATGGGGGCATCCAGCCAGACGTAGAAGTATTTGTCCTCCGTATCCGGAATTTTGAAACCAAAGTAAGGTGCATCCCGGGAGATATCCCAATCCCTCAGGCCAACATCGAACCACTCATCGAGCTTGTTTTTGATTTCCTCCTGCACCCGACCCTCTTTTAACCAATCCTGTAATGATTCCGTGAAGTCACCCAATTTGAAGAAGTAGTGCTTGGATTTTTTCAATATGGGCTCTCCCCCGCATTCAACACAGCGGGCGCCGATAAGGTCAGTTGGATGATAGGTAGTCGAGCAGACTTCGCAGGAATCACCATACTGGTCCGGGGCATCACAGGCAGGACAAGTCCCCACGATCAATCGGTCGGGCAAAAATATGCCGCACTCCGGGCAAAAATACTGTTCAACATCCCGCTCGGCAATATGTCCTTTTTTCTTGGCCTGGAGATAGATGTATTCCGAAAACATCTTGTTTTCCCGGCTGTTGGTCGAATAATAGTTGTCGAACTCTATATTAAAATCCCGAAAGTCCTTGGTATGTTCTTTGTACATGAGCCCGATGAGCTCCTCCGGGGTTTTACCCGCCCGTCGCGCACTCAGCATGATAGGGGTTCCATGTGTATCGTCGGCACACATGTACCGACATTCGTGCCCCCTCATTTTCTGGTAGCGCACCCAGATATCCGTTTGGATGTACTCCACCAAATGCCCGATATGGATACTGCCATTTGCATAGGGCAATGCACTGGTCACTAGCATTTTCTTGTTTTTCATCTTATCTCCCTTTCTGCATCTAAGGACTAAAAATAATCTCTTTATAGTCTAACATAAAAGTTACCTGCTTAAAAACAAAAAAAGTTGTTTTTTACAACCTGGTGCCTTGCGGATTATTCAGAATAAATTGTTAGGCAGGAAATTTGCAAAATTAAGATAACTATATACAATAACAACTATTTGATTGGCGGTGGATAGTAAAATGGGTTTTGAAAGAATGTTACAGGACCTGCAAGCGAGAAAAGAAAGAACACTACAACAAGGCGGGCCGGAAAGGGTCCGCAAGCAACACGACGCCGGCAGGCTAACGGCTCGTGAAAGAATCGACAAATTACTGGATCCGGAAAGCTTTACGGAAGTTGGTCAACTAAACTATTCGGATATGCCCGGGATGGAAGAAAAAACACCAGCAGATGGTGTAATCGCCGGCTACGGTACCATTAACGGGCGTAAAATTGGCATCATTGCCAATGATTTTACTACACAAGCCTCAACCATGGCCCGGGTTAATTCCAGAAAAACAAGTCTATTTAAAACCCAAGTTGTAAAGTATGGTTATCCTCTAATTTGGCTTGGTGAAGCAGGAGGTGCCAGGATCCCCGATATTCAGGGTACAAAAGGGATGTTTTCCTTTACCGGACACGATCCCCGCTGTGCTTTTGCGGGCTACGTTCACGAACGTACCGTACCTATGATTACGGCAGTATTTGGCGAGTGTTATGGTGTGCCGACCTGGCAGGCAAGTATTGCCGACTTCACGGTACAAGTGAAGGGAAGTGCCCTTGCAGTTTCCGGACCGCGTGCCCTCGGTAAAGCCATAGGGCAAAGTTTTACCGGCGAAGAAATTGGCGGTTGGGAAATACACGCAAAGATCACCGGCATTGCCGACCAGGTGGCCGAAAATGAAGAAGATTGTTTCAACAAAATCAAGGAATTTTTAGATTACATGCCCTCAAATAATCAGGAACTCCCACCCTATCGAAAAGATCATGACACCCCGGAACACAATTGTGCCAATATTTTAGACTATTTACCTGAAAGAAGAACCCGCACTTATGATATGCACAAAATAATCGAGTGTATTGTTGATGGAGGTAAATACCTGGAAATCAAGCCCTACTTTGGTAGGACAGTGATTACCTGCCTTTCCAGGATTAACGGCCATGTTGTTGGTTTTCTTGCTAACAATCCTGCCGTTAATGTGGGCGCAATGGATACGGATGGGTTGGATAAATCCACCTGTTTTATGTGTTTGTGCGATTCCTATAACATCCCTATTGTTTTCCTGCAGGATATTCCCGGCTTCCTGGTTGGAAAAGATGCCGAACTAAAAAGAGTCCCGGTTAAAGTTGTCAACAATATCAACGCCTTATCCCAAGTAACCGTTCCCAAGATTACGATCATTGTACGAAAAATTTACGGGCAAACGGTGATCAACATGTGTGGTCCCGGTGCGGGGGCCGACTTTATAGTGGCTTGGCCAACTGCGGAAATTGGCTTTATGGCTCCGGAAATCGCCGCCGATGTTGTCTTTGGCAGTTTACCCGAGGAGCAGAGAAGGCAATTCATCACGGAAATGATTAAGGATTCTGGTCCCTACCCTGCGGCGGGGGAACATTTTATCCATGATGTTATTGACCCCCGGGACACTCGTGATTATATTGTCAAGGTTTTGGAAATTGTTCGGGATTCGGCCGATTCCGGCATGAGCCAACATCTTTTGGCCAACTGGCCGTCAAAGGTGTAAATAAAGTATTAGGGAGGAAAAACACAATGGAAAAAGCCTATGAAAAGCTTAATGAGGATTGGTACGCAAATCCGGTTGCAGAGGAACCACGATATTCTCTACATGAATCGCTGCAACATACGGCGGCGAGGGTTCCGGAAAAAACAAGTGTGATTTGCCTGGGGCAACAACTTACTTACGCCCAGCTAGAAATGCTTTCCAATCGCTTCGCAGCCCATTTAATTGAAAGCGGCGTTAAAAAAGGTGATAGAGTGGCCACAATGATGCCGAATATTACGGAACACCTAATTGTCTTTTACGGTATCATAAAGGCGGGGGCAACGATTGTACCATTTAACGTAATGTTGAAGGAACAAGAGATAACTTACATACTAAACAACTCCGGCGCAAAAACCCTGGTTATACTGGATATGTTTAAAGATTTTATCCCCGGTATAACTGCCAGTACCGATGCCAAGAATATAATTATTTCTTCTTTGAAATCCCATGTTAATGCCCTAAAAGGGACTGTGCAAGCAGAAGAAACAGGTACAGACACCCCAATGCTTTTGGATACAATTTTGGCAAACAAAAATTATGACGGCGGTTTTAAACCGGTTAAAGTAAATCCACAGGAGGACCTTGCTCTGATATTGTATACCGCCGGCACCACGGGAACACCCAAGGGAGTAATGCTGACCCACTACAATTTCATGTACAATACGATTCATGAAATATATGCTTTGGGAATAACCGAAGATGATGTCAGCCTTATATTGTTTCCTTTGTTCCATGTGTCCGGCTACATGCTTATATCACTACCTCTCGTTCATCTTGGCGGTACTGTCGTCCTGCACCCAAGATTTGAGGCAGAGGAATATTTGCAATTGATGCATACTTGCAGGGTAACAATGTTTGCTGCCCCGCCGACTGTTTATACCGGATTCCTGTCCCATCCTAATTTCGACAAATATGACATATCTAGTTTGAGATTAACCCTAGGATGCGGTGCGCCGGTACCGGGTGCATTGCAAGCAAAATGGAAAGAAACTGTTGGGTTTAACCTAACCAACGGCTATGGCCTTACGGAAACTAGCGCGGCCGCCCTAACTTCACTCCCGGGCAAAAGTTGCATCGAAGAAGGATGTATAGGCGTACCTGTTGGTGGGGATGTGGCTATTGGGGACAAGGACGGCAACATACTGCCTCGCGGAGAAATGGGTGAAATACTTTTCAGGGGCCCACAAGTTGCGGAAGGCTACTGGAATAACCCCCGGGAAACTGCCGCGGCTTACACCAAGGACGGCTGGTTAAAAACTGGCGATGCCGGTTATATGAACGAAAATGGTTTCACCTTTTTCGTCGAAAGGATCAAGGATCTAATAGTTGCCTCCGGCTATAATATTGCCCCGGCGGAGATAGAATCTTATATTGTCAAACACCCGGACGTTGAAGAAGCTGCAGTAATTGGTGTTCCCCACGAATATAGGGGAGAAACCGTGAAGGCCTTCGTGGTTTTAAAAGAAGGATCAAAAGGGAAAGTAACCGAGGAAGAAATAATAGAATTTTGTAAAAACAGCATGGCGGCCTATAAATATCCGCGTATTGTTCAATTTATAGACGAATTACCTAAATCGGCATCACAGAAAGTGTTGCGACGGGCTTTAAAGGAGATCTAGCATTACCGTTAACCGAAATAGTTGCCCTACATTCAACCCGGCAACTATTTCGGTATAATTGGCACCCATGACCAATCGGAAAAATGATACCCATCGGCTATATACTATAACAGGCATCGGTGTGTATAATCCTTGGCTATCCTCCTGGTAACAGAACCCGGCTTGCCATTTCCCACAGTTGCAGTACCTAGCCTTACCAAGGGCATAACTCCCATCAGGGAGTTGGTCAAAAATGCCTCGCCAGCCACCAACAGATCATAACTGGTCAAATATGTTTCTCTCACCTTATACCCAAAATCCACAGCGATATCAAGGACTTTGTCGCGGGTAATACCGGGGAGTAAGCCGCATTCAATTGCGGGTGTTAAAACCGTTTCGTTCTTTATAATAAACAGATTGCTGACGGATCCCTCCGTGAGATACCCCGAAACATTGCAAAATAGTATCTCGTCCCACCCGTTTTGCACGGCCTCCTGTCTGGCTAAAATATTTTCAAGATAATTGGTTGACTTAATGTATACCACCGGTGAATACTGGTTTCTCCTTATCTGGGAAAGGCCCACTTTGTACCCCTTTTGGTATTGTTCCGGTGAATATCGCAGCCCATGTCGGCCGCTGACAAGTATATTGTAATTTTTTCCGGTTTGGGCGGGATCACCGGCCGTTACAGTTAATCTCAAGGAGCCGTTTACGAGCCCGTTTACTTTAACAAGGTGTCCTGTTATTTCCCTTAGGTTTTGTGGCCCCTCCTGTAGGTCTATCTTGATTTTTTTGAGTGAATCAAACAACCTCTGTAGGTGCTCTTCGACAAAAACAACTTTACCCTGTGATACGAGCATGGTTTCAAAAACACCGTGCCCGTACAGTAATCCCCCATCACCGGAGCTTACCCGCAGGGAATCGCCCTTTACTATATCACCATTCCAGTACACTAAATTTTCCAACCGTTTAACTCCCCCTTGTTGTAGCCCAGAGCCTTCATAAGCCCCCTCGCCTTGTCGAGTGTTTCAAAATACTCCTGTCTTGGTTCCGAATCCGCAGTTACCGCCCCTCCGACTTGAAAGTAGGCCTTGCCATGCCGGCATATTATCGTTCTGATGACAATATTTAAATCCGCATCACCGTTAAAATCAATATAGCCTATGCTCCCGGTGTAAATGCCCCTCCGGATTTTTTCCAACTCCTCGATTATTTCCATGGAACGGGTTTTGGGAACACCGGTTATTGACCCACCGGGAAAAGTCACCTTCAGCAGATCACAGATTGTTTTGTTTGGCGGCAACTCACCTTCCACCGTGGATACAAGGTGGAAAACTGTTGGATACTCTTCGAGTCTGATTAAATCCGGCACCCACACCGTGCCTTCCTTGCAAACACGACTTAAATTGTTTTTTTCCATTTCTACAACCATTAACAGCTCTTCCTTGTCCTTGTCGCTTTTTAACAATTCCTGCCTGTATTTCATGTCCTCCGTCTGGTCTTTACCCCTAGGGCGGGTTCCCTTAATTGGACGCGTTTCAACCTTGCTTCCCGTTACCTTTAGAAACCTCTCCGGAGATGAACTTAAGACCTCAAAATCGCCAAATTTCAAATATCCCCCAAAGGGTGACCCGTTGACTTGCCTTAAACGCTTGTATACTTCCCACGAGTCTTCGGTGAGAGGGGTATCGAAACGCTGGGTAATGTTTACCCCTAAAATCTCTCCTGCTCCGATATAGTTTTGAACCTTTTGCACCGTATCGATGTATTCTTCCGTGGTAAAGTTTGATTTTAACCGGTCAAGCCTGTGCTCAAATGGTGGCGGCATGATGTTAGGGGATGGCGTATTGTTTAGCAGCGCATCGTTTGACAGCGGTGTATTATTTGGCAGCGGCGGCGTGTTGTTCGCCAGTATGTTCTCCAGTTCATTCAAACGATTCCCGGCCCGTTTGTAGCCTTCCTCCCCACGTAGGGGGAGCCCGGTCGAGGATATGTAGACCTTACCTGTAAAATGTTCGATTATAATTATAACATCGTAGAAACCGAGGTGAAAATCTGGTGTTTTCAAATCATTGATGGCCGATGAGGGCAATACCTCAATTTGCCGCCCCAAATCATAGCTAAAAAACCCAACTGCGCCGCCGTTGAAGGGAAAGGGTTTATGGGTCGGCTTGATGGCTAGGCCTTTTAATATCTCGTTAAGCTTGTCAAGGGAATTACCTCTGGTACAATCCACATTTCCCTGCCGCTCGATCTCAATCTTGTTTTCACTGGCACGCACCACTAGAAAGGGGTCACACCCAATAAATGAGTATTCTCCTATTTCTTTTAAAACCATACTGCTTTCCAGCAAAAAACTGTATGGTTCCCTTCCAAGCCTTTCGTAAATCCAAGCCGCGTTGGGTATGACACCAATCTTTTTCACAATCGGCAAAGGGCTGTTCATTTTTTATTCCTCCTCCTATCATAAAATTGGCGGTAAAACCAGAAAAGACCAGCGTAAATACGCCGGTCTCACCCCGTGGCTACGAGTCGTCTCATCCTGCTCATAAAAACCTACTCATCTTGGCTCTTGCTCTGCTCACTAATTTTTTCAATTTTACCACATTTCCCGCATTATCTCAAACCCTACCGTAAAAAATCCGGCAAATAAAAGAAAATCACAGCTCAATTATCCCGGCCTAACCCAAGTGTTGGTGCTAACTTTCCCCAAATGTGTCATATAGAAGACGGTAATTCAATTATTCAAGCCTGACCCCAGCTCTCCGGCGGCTAAGGCGGCCTTGTAGACTACCTTTAACGGGACGCCGGCTTTTTCTGCGGCCGCTTTGCAATCCCTGTATTCCGGTGCGGCCTGGACAAGGGGGCCATCCTTGGCCAGGCGGGCGATTTTTACGGAAATTTCGCCATAGGGGGTTTCGACTTGTACTATTTCCCTATGCAAAATCTGTCTTTGTTCGTACCTGACCCTAATGCCAAGGGTAGATGTTTCTTCAAATATTACCTGGGCCAGTTCGGGCCACTCTTTCGTATGGGCAAGCACAGTAAGAAGTGTCCCGGGCCGTCCGCCTTTCATAATAATCGGCGTTAAAAAGGCATCCGGGGCACCTTTTTCTAGCAATTTTTCGATAATGTAAGGGTAAAACTCCGGATTTAAATCGTCAATACTGGCCTCAATGACTGTGATGTCCGTGGTTTCCCCCAGAGTGCCCATGTTTGTGGTGTATTTTTTTTTTGACCTTGCCGTCTCCCACCACCGCTCTCAGGACATTAGGGAAGCCGTAATCCCTAGTTCCCATACCGTAACCAATTCTTTTTACCACCATATCCGGGAAGGTGGTAAACTCTTCGGCAAGGGTGGTCACAAGGGCGGCACCCGTGGGCGTCACCAGTTCCCCTTCAACGTCAACTTTGCGTAAGGGAACGCCTTTTAATAGCTCCAAGGTAGCCGGTGCGGGGACCGGAATAATACCGTGGGCACAGTGAACATGGCCCGATCCTGCCGGAAGGGGGGATGAAATTACCCTTTCAACATCCAGCGTATGGAGTGCCAGCAGAGAACCGATGATATCACAGATTGAATCTATTGCCCCCACCTCGTGGAAATGCACCTTGTCCGGGGTGGTTCCGTGGATTTTCGCCTCCGCTGCCGCAATCCGGTTAAATGTTTTTACGGCCAGCCCCTTCACTTCCTCCGGCAGTTCGCCGCTGTCGATGATTTCCAAAATCTCCTTCATGTGCCGGTGGGGCTGCTCGGAGTTGTTTTCAATGTGGACATAGGTTGCGGTTATACCGTGGCTCATATCCTTGCCTGTGTCTATGGTGTAGCCGTCTATGTCCAGACTGGCCAAACCTTTTTTAACGCTTTCCAAATCCGCGCCCGCATCCAACAAGGCCCCCAGCAACATATCACCGGCTATACCGGCAAAACAATCCAGATATAATATTTTCATTACTAACTCCTCCCTGTTTCCACAATGGCGTGTGCAAGCGTGGCCGCACCGTAACCGTTGTCTATATTCACTACGCCGACACCCGAAGCGCAACTGTTCAACATGGCCAAAAGTGCCGACAAACCTCCAAAATTTGCTCCGTAACCTATACTGGTGGGAACGGCTATTACCGGTCGCTTGGTTAACCCACCCACTACACTGGCAAGGGCGCCTTCCATGCCGGCAACAACTATAACCACCGTGGCTTCCTGCAATGCCTTGCAATGCTCAAGTAAACGGTGAATTCCTGCTACCCCGACATCGTATATCCTTGTAATATTGAGACCCATTACCTCGGCCGAAACCGCCGCCTCTTCGGCAACCGGCATATCTGCCGTTCCGGCAGTGACCACAAGCACATTTCCTTTTCCCTGCTTTTTTCCCTCCTCGGTATCTTCGGGGACTACTATACACCGGGCCTGGTCATAGTATATCGCCTCCGGACAATTAATTTTCACCTCATTGTAAACCTCAACTACCGCCCTTGTACCCAAAACAGGGCGTGATTTAGCCGCTAGTCTGGCAAATATTTCGGATACCTGTCCGGGGGTTTTCCCCTGGCAGAATACAACTTCCGGAAATCCCGTTCTGTATTCCCGGTGGTGATCAAGCCTGGCGTAACCAAGATTTTCATAAGGTAGCACTTCCATTTTATCTAATGCCTGCTCTACGGTTATATCACCGGAAACCAAATGCTCCATTAATTTCTTAACTTTTTCCCTGTTCATAGGACTTGCCCCCTCAACCAACCGGATTGTGTATGCGGCTGCTTTGGTATCCCTCAAGATTGACGCATACTTTTTCGAAACCAATTTTTTTAAACCTAGCTGTAACCTTGTCCTTAACAGTGCCGGTCACAAGGCTGTCCACCTGTTTGGGGTCCACCTCGATACCGGCCACAAGACCGTAACTCCGCACCCTAATGGAACTGAAGCCCATTTCCGCCAAAATCTTTTCGGCTAAATTCACCCGCCTGATCTTTTCCTTGTCAATCTGCACACCGAAGGGTATCCTGGTACATAAACAGGTATCGGAGGGCTTATCCCATACCGGGATTTTAAATTTACGCGACAGGAGTCTGATCTCTCCCTTGGCTAACCCCACCTCCCGCAAAGGGCTGTGGACACCCAGCTCCAGTGCGGCCTTCATCCCCGGCCGTTGATCATTGTTGTCGCTTAAATTACTTCCCTCCACCAAGGCGGGCAAGCCCCTCTCCCGTGCCATTTGCAACATCCTTGTAAACATTTCCTTTTTACAAAGGTAGCAACGTTCCCCGGTGTTCCTGCGGAAATCATCCTGTTCCAAAAAACGCACATCGACAATCCTGTGGTTGGCACCGAGTGTTTTGGCGAGACTGGCAGTTTCGGCACCCATGCTCCCGGTATGTATATCCCCTTTGACGGTAACCGCCAATACCCTGCTACCTAGTGCCTCCACGGAAGCGTGAAGGAGCAAGGCGCTATCCACCCCGCCGGAAAAGGCCACCAATACGCCTTTTAAATCCTCGAGTTTCTTTTTTAACTGTTCGTATTTCTGTTCAGGCCTTTGCAAGAAACAAAACCCCCTATTGTGCTAAAGATACGCCGTGCCAAAGGTGTGTCGTACCAAAAGTGCGCCGGCCCGAAGGCCCCTGTGCCTCCAAGTATTGCCCTACCTCACAAGACCGTTGGTCTGACATCCTTCCATTTTTGCAAACCTTGTTCCAAAAAATATACAAACAAGGCGGTTGCCGTCAAATCAGCCGTTGTCCCGGGATTAAGCTTGTTTCCCCGACTACGTAAATGTTTGTCAAGGTCGAAAACCATTTTGGTCCCGGCCTCCGTCGCCATGCCACCTTCCCTTACTATGGCACGGGCATGGTCGGAAATTTCCCCCGCCTTGTCCGGTCCGACTTTCCTGGCTATCAATGTATCAGGCACTTCGGCAAGGAGCTTTAAAAATAACTGCACCGTTGCCCGGGGCAAGGCACATCCGTCATTAAGTAAGGATTCTAAATAGGGTTTGGCCAAACCGAAGGTTATCTCATAGCCCGTAACATACTCCCGTGCAATGCTGTCCCTTTCCCTGGCCAGGTTCATGCTTTCATACAATGTTATTGCCGGCTTGGTGGAAACATCAGCTTCCTTAACCTTGCCCATACCGCCGGCGGCGGCAATATTTATAGCATCATAAACATTAATATTATCTTCCACGGTGAGAGATAAAAGCACCCTGTTGAGATGGTTGCGCAAATTGCCACCCCCGCCACCGCTTCTGTGAGCCTTTCCGTAGGCCTTGGCCAGAGGTGAAAATAGGAGGATAATCCCTAAATTAGTATTAGTACCGACAATTTCCCGCGTGGATTTCACGGCCCCCAAAATGGTTTCCCCCACGGTTTTTTGGTGGGCGTTTTCCATGTGGCGGCCAATCGCCAGAGCGCTTAACAAAAAATCCTCCAGAAAAAGATCTCTGAAATCCTTGTGTCTGTTTACATTGCCCGGTTTGTTTGCCGCCGCCTCCAACAGGCAGGCCGCCTGTGCGGCACCGGCAACATCATATTTTGTCAGCATATTTTCCCCCGTACAAAATCCGCTATTTCCGATGCTATATCTAGGCTAGTCGTTTCCTGTAGTCCCTTCCAGCCGGGTACACTGTTTGCCTCTATAACATAGGGTTTGCCCTCCTCGTCGATTAAAATATCAACACCGAGGTAGTCCGCCCCCAAAATAGCGGCGGTTTTCAGACAAAGCCCCTCCAATTCAGGGCTTATTTTTATTGCTTCGGCCCGGGCACCCCTATTTATATTTGTTTTCCAGTTGTCCCCAATTCTCAGCATGGAGGCTATCACCTGGGAACCCAAAACGAAGGCCCGTATATCCCTGTTGCTGTGTGGTATATACTCCTGGATATAATAGACATAATTGCAGGCCTCCCAGGCCCTGAAAACCCTGTGGGCCGTGTCTTCATCGGTAAGCCTCACTATCCCCAAACCCAGGGATCCGAATAGGGGTTTGACAATAACGTCCTTCATATCCTTATAAATCGCCATGGCCGTCCTGTAATTTTCGGTGACCACCGTTTTCGGTGTCGGTACCCCGCCGGCTTCCAGCAGGGCGGAAGTATAATACTTGTTTACCGTTTTTTCAATGCAGGTGGGCCGGTTCATAACGGGAACCCCCATATTCTCCAAATGGTGTAAAACATCCACCCGGTAGATGACCTGCTCCAAGGACCCCCCGGGAACTGACCTGACCACCACCATATCGTGGTCCTCTAACGGCGTACCCCTGACGGTAACGCCGGAACCGTTACCCACGGACGCACAAAACATTTTAGGGGAATAGCTCTCGGTTTCGACCCCCTTGCCTTGCAGCGCCCTCACCAACCTTCCTGCATGCCAACATTTACTGTTGCCTATGACGGCAACACGCATATTTATCCACTCGTTTCAAAAATGTTTTTTAAAATCCGGGTGTTAAATTGTCCGGCGTGATAGGTTTTACCATTGCACAGGCAGTTTAACCAAACCTCCGCCGGGCTGAACAACATAGGATCAATATCATAAAAATTACCGTATTTTTTGTACAGCTCGTAAAAGGGCGTGCCGTAATCACGGGAACTGCTTGACGGGATTTTGTCCAACACTTTTTCAATATCCTCGGCCGCGGCATCGACCGTGTACCAAACCCGTCCCCCGTATAGAACGCAGTCATTGGTTATACCGATCGCCTTGAGGTCATCCTCCGCAACCGGTGCAATGGGACAGGTGCCCAAGCCGGCAACGATTTTCTTGATATCGAAGCCCAATTCCACCAGTTTATGCAGGCCCGTTTCAACCACCCGGGCATTAATCTGGATTGAACCCGTAATGCTGGCCGTCGGAGCCACCAGGATGTAGAGCTCCTTGGGGTCAACGGAAGCCTTTTCCGCAATATGTTGGGCCGCATCAATTCCGGGTAGCTTCCCGGTTTCCAAGGCTATAACGGCACAGTCGGATTCATCGGCGTAGCCTAAATTTTTTATGATATCCTCGGCGGCACACTTGATCCGTGCCGGGCCGGAGCCCATGGCAAAATATTTTTCGGTCTGCACTATCCAACCGGCATACTGACAGCCCATGCAACCGGCGGAAGGGTTGTCAACGGTAACCTTCACCGCCGGCATCCACAAACCATCCTGCTCGATGACATCAAGCTCACAAGTGCCCAGGCCGCCCAGGCAAACTTCCGCAAAGAGTTTCCCTGCCGCGAAACTGCCCTTGTGGTTAATCCCGCAATCCAAAACGGTGGTGCCGTTTTCTAAAACCTCGACTCCTATCTGTAATTCACTGGCACTCCCAATCATCTTTTGCGCTATATCACGTGCCCTCTTATTGGGGCTCAGTTTCAAGATCGGCAATTAAAATCTCACCCTTTCCCCGTATAACCGCATCGCCCGCATAACGTTTATACCTTTTATTGGCAAACAGATGTCCTACCCGGACACCTTCCTTTTCCAACCAGTCGGTAATTATATTGACGAAGGCGGGCCTGTAGACACAGTTAAAGCGAAAAGTCGGCAACAACTCCGGTTCTTTCGTCAACAGAATGGTGCCTCTTTTCATCTCCGCACCGGTTCTCCGACCCGCTTTTCCGGCAACAAGGACAGTGCCGGCAACCATATTGGATGCCGTAAAATCACCCGTATTTCCCAAAACGGTTATCTGCCCCCTCCTCATGAGTCTTCCGGCCATATTGCCGGCGTTTCCGTTAACGATGATGTGCCCGCCGGTCATCCCCAGTTTGTGCCCCCAGTAGGCACTGCCGAGGAAGTTGCCCGTATTCCCCTTAATCACTAGGCGGCCGCCGGACATGTGGGCGCCGGCCCAGTCACCGGTGTCGCCGTTAACGGTAATGCTCCCCCCGGACATATATGAACCCAGGTGCATTCCGGCCTTGCCGTTAACCACAATGGCGCCTTCCCGTAGGCTGTCACCGATGCGCTTGACCTTGCGCAAGTCGCCGCTAAATTCGAGGACAATGTCGTTTTCCCGCCCTTTATCGGGGGTAGGATCCTCATCAATTATTTCCACCCGGAAAAAATCCCCGACTTGCTTCCTCTTATTACCATACTGCACTTCCACTGACATAACTTCTTCAATGGACATCCCCGCCAAAAGTGTCGGTTGGAGCCCTTCCACCTCCAACGCCACCCCGGGGCTTTCCGCCAACGCAAGTTTAATTCTCCTCATAATCTGCCTCACCTCAAAACATCGTGTAGGTGAATCTGGTATTTACCCAGGTTCCCGCCATAATTTCCCGCCGAGATTTTTTTTACGCCCGCCACACAGGCCGCCCTGATGCCCGCACCGGTTGCTTTTTTTACGGCTTCTTCCTCCAGCCCGTTAATCACGATTTCCAGCACACAACCAATGTCGGGGGACAGGGCCGAATCAACTTGGTTGCGAATTGTCGGGCAATAGGCGGTATTTGTTGAGGCCGACAGGAATTTATACTTGGAACCGACCTTGCTCCCACTCCGGACGATTCCGCCGGGAAAGGGAAGGGCAATGCCCTCCATTCCCCTGATAGCCTCAACCGCCAGTTCCGCGGCATTCAATGTATGGGCCAAATCCACCCCGAGTATTAAAAAGTTGCCTCCGCCCACCGACTTTTTCATGCCCACACTTTCCTCGACAATGAATTCGCCTTCCATGACGGGAATACGCCAGTACCTGATACCGTCAATTAGCTTGCTGATTTGAAAACCGTCACCGAAAAACCTAATCTTCCCGCCGATGTCAATCCTGTCCGGTGCATCCAAGCCGTTGTAACAGGCAGTTGACGGGGCGGTCATAATTCCCTGACCCAGGCGGCGCATCATTTGTTTTTCTAATTCTTTTTTGGACATGGCAAAAAACAAAACCGACACACCGGGCCGACCGTCCGGAGTCTTTTCCAGGACACCTTCGATGCCGGCCTCGCAGCCGCATCCTATGACTGAGGTCGCAAAACCCGTGACAACCTGGGCGGTGGTCATAGCCCATTTTTCGGACACGGCAGTTATAATCAGTCGCGTTCCATACATTTGAAAAGCCTCGGCAAAGGTATCTTCTATTTCAACCCTATTTATGAACATTTTACCACCCCGCTTCGCGGCAAGTACTCCGGCTCAACCGGGTAGTTAGCCATGGAAATTGTATAATATCGCTCGAAATCATGGGCAATCTGCTCGGGAAGCTTTTTGTCCCAAGGTGCCTTAGCATAATAGGTGCGGCCAAAGACTTCTTTTATAATTTCGCCCTCTTTTACCACAACCTGCCCGTCCTTCAAGACATAAACCGGATTGGCGAACATTTCCTCCCAATTATCGTTCTGTTTGTAAATGGTAACATCACCGTCCGCCCCTACCCCGAGATGACCCTTGTTTTTTAGCCCCAGCACTCTGGCCGGACCGGATCTGGTGATAATGGCAATTTCGTATAGGCTGTATTCTCGGTCTATGCCGGCTATGTTGGTGTAGGATGAAACCCTTTTATTTAGGCCGGCGAGCTCCTCCGCCCTGTAGTCCTTGTCCATGAGCATCCTTATAACCTTGGGATAGGAAGTGAAGGGCCCCGCATTGGGATGATCGGTGGTCAAAAATATCTGCCAGGGGTTCTCAACCAGCAACATTAACTCCAGGCCCGTGGCCCATTGTACCGCGTTGGCCAGGTTGCTTCCCTTAAAAAATAGGGGGACAACTCCCGAGCCTGTTTCCATTTCTATATCGGTATTTCCCCATTTGGCACCGGACATTACGTGCAACTGGTGCTGTAAATAACCGTCCGCCGTCATGGTAGTTACCGGCCCAAAAATAACCTGTCCGGCATCGGCGGTAATCTCCGGGTTCTTGTTCAAGTACTCGGCAATTTTGGGGGCTTCGGACACCAGCCTCCCTTTTTTGCTGGCCCCGTAACTGTGGAACTGCAAATGGGTTAGGTGCATCCTTTGTCCTTGGATTAATTTCAAGGTATCCAGGGTCACTTGAAAGTTCCCCGGCTGGCCCAGGCTGTTGCAATGAATGTGTATGGGATGCGGTAATCCCAACTCCTCATTCGCCCTGACCAACCACGACACTATGGTCCGGGGGGTAAGGTCAAAATGTTCCACCCGGTCATCCAAAACGGCGGCATTCCCCCCCCATTTCCAGTTTTCAACCCCGCCGGGGTTAACCACCTTAACGGCGTAGGCCTTGGAAACGTCCAGAAGCCAAGCCATGTAGTTTTTTAAACCTTCCATATCCTTGTTCTTTATATAGTTAAATACAAAGTAATTGTTTCCCATTAAAACATAGTAACCCTTGTCCAACATGGGCATATCATTTAATTCCTCATGAACGTGTCGGGCCTCCAAAGGCGGCCCCGCCGCTTCAAAGGCCGTCGTATAACCCATGAGCGAATACCTGTAGCCGGTCGCAAAGGTTGTGGGTACGGTAACACCGCTCCCCGACCTCAATTTCCCGCGACGCGGTTCGACGCCGACATAGTGGTCCTCAGGACACATAGCCCTTCCCACATTAACCTTGGGCCCGGCGATATGGGCATGTACTTCCACACCGCCCGGCATGACAACCATACCGGAAGCGTCAATTTCCCGGGCACCTTCCAAGGGGCCTTCGACAACCTTGCCGTCTTGAAGATAGATTGTCTTTACCTCACCGTCCACACCGTTGGCCGGGTCATACACCTTGCCGTTGGTAATCTTTAACATACTATCCTCTCCTTCAGCATCTCCAAGATATCTGTGTCCGGAGAATGGGGAGATGTCACCAGCTTTTTTAATCTTAGGGGTACATTGTCCATCCTGTAAGCCGTACCCTCGGCGGCAATGCCCACCGGGGCGGATGGAATAACTACCCCGGCCAGTTCCGTGGTCAAGTTTTCATGGCAATCTATGGCGATGGTTGGAATGCGGCGCAGGTACTCCACGGCCTTGCCGGGAAAATGGGCAGCCGGGTCGGAGGCGATTACAAGTGCCGCATCAACTTCCTCCCTAACCAAAAGGTCAACTGCCGTATATTCCCCCGGACCATACCTGGGATAACCCCTGCTAAAGTTTATGGCAAAGGGGAAACCGGTAAGCCAGCTCAAGGTTTGTTCAACGCCGGCCACATTCCCGTGACCACGCATGGGTATAACACAAAAACGCGCGTGCCTATTGAGATCACGCACCAGTTCGATTGCCTCCATTACGTTGCTTTGTTTGCCGCTGCTCATGGTAAGACCCATGCCGAAGAAAAGTGCCCCGTATTGGCAGCTCTTCATCTTTTCCACCAGCTCCCTGAGAACAGTCAGGGGCAAACCGCCTATCTCATCGCATTCAATTTTTTCCCCGGCAAGGATGGCACGCATTGTTGCCAAACACTCATAATCATAACCGGGCTTGATTTGTATATGTGTATCGGCCATCTTCACAGTCGGGGTAACCCGCACATCCACCACCACAACATGGCGGCCTTTTCTTCCCTCCGGTACGAACATTCCCTTGGGAGTTACCGCATACCTGGAGGCATGCCGGAGGTGGGCCTCTGCCGGGTTGCATCCCCAGTAGACTATCAAATCGGCCCGGTTTTTCACCTCGCCCAGGGTGCAGGTCGGCAAACCTACCATTTGGCGGGCCAAAGCCCCGGGAGCATGGCAAACCGATGCCGTGCTGTCAATACTGGCCCCGGTCAGTTCAGCGAGTTCCACCGCTTCCCTTTGGGCTTCGCAGGAGGTACTGCTAAGACCATATATCAGCGGATGGTTTGACTTGTTGAGTATTTCGCCGGCCGCATCCACAGCTTCTTCCAAGGACACTTCCCGTCCGTCAACCCGACAACGGGCCTGATTCTTGTTGTAGCCCAGAATCTTATTCCTTCCGGTAACACATGCCCTGAGTACTTTCTTTATTTCACCGTTTTCCACGGTTACCTGAATGTCATCACACAGGCAACCGCAAAAGGTACATATGACATTTTCTACCTTCATTACAAACCGCTCCTTCCCAAAAACGGTTTTCCCCAATTCAGGCTAGACGCATCCGCACCTTTATACCTTTAAAATCGGGCATTCCCGTGCCTTGCGTATCCCCTCCAACCAGCTTGTTGGCAAGGGGGCCTTGGGGTACAAACACCATTCCTTTGGGTAAACCCCGGTTTTCCCTAGCAAAACCGGTTATTGAACCAAAGTCAGACTCAAGATGTATTTCATTATCCTCACCGGCTCCTAAAGCCTTCAAATCAGTGCCCGAAATCTCAATTCTGTTAACCTCGTCTTTATAGGCACTGCTATTTTTTCCCTGCACCAAACCTAACCCCTGCTTGCGGGTTCTTCCGGTTATCAATAACATTTCTAACTCCATTAAACTTCACCTCAAACACACAGGGTTTTAGTATAACTCCTCACTAATGCGGACAGTTCCCCAAGTTTTTGCCTGCACTTGCCCCTATTTTGACCACGGGCAAGAACCGTTGCAAGAGGCCCACCCTTGCGAATTATTTCCTTATCGTGAGGCATATCCCGTATTCCCAGCTCACGCAACTTTTCCACCCAATCTGGGTCCGCCGGTTCCGGGTAAACAACCTGTACATCCTTATCTGTATAAACAATCTGTTTGCCGTAAAATACATCCGGCCACACAACGGTTTCAACCGAGGGCATAACACCCCTACAGGCATCGAAATGCAGACCGGCCATTGACAACCCGCCGGCCATCTCGATCAGCTCCATAGAGGCCGTGTATCGCGGGTTTATTTCGATAAACCAACACCTACCCCGGTCGTAAATGAAATCCACTCCGTTTAATCCCACTAGTTGAAAATTTTCCGTCAGCCAGCCTGCCATGGATTCCAGGTCGGCAAGCATTTTATCACGGTCCTCTGCGGGGCTGTCCACGGGTAAGGCCATTGGCAGGATGTTGCCGGCGTAGCCGAATTCCCTGCCATTAAATGAATCCGTGCCGGTAAGCTGTTCGGTTACACCCAAAAGACGGCAACTGCCGCCGGCGGCCACAAAGCTAAAGGAACAATTTATCCCCGAAACATACTCCTGTGCAAAAAGCCC
>CAZKPV010000003.1:0-12600 GCA_964554735.1 uncultured Clostridia bacterium | reverse complement strand
CCTTGGGTAATTCCCCCGGATGCGGTATAAACTCAATGCCCCTACCCCCTCCGCCGCCTAGCGGCTTCTTCAGCCACCGTTTTCTTTGGTTTCCACTACAGGCCGCCTGACCGCTAAGGGCCTCCGGGGCCAAAAAACCATTCTCCCGGAGCATCCTGCTTACCTTGAGCAGATCGCGCACCCTAGCAACAGTTTCAAAGGGGTTCCCCAGTAACCGAACCCCTTTGCCCTGTATCTCCGCCAGGTAATCCGGGTGGTTCTCAAAACCCGAGGAGTAGCAAAAACAGTCATACCCACCACGGTCGAGAAGTTTATTGACCTGGTCCATAACGGTCCTCATATTGCTCGTCCCGGCCACGTTCCTGGGTACGGGATGTGTCGGGCAAAGCCCTTGGTGGTCCAGATCGCCAAAGCAATCCACGGATTCCAAATCAAATCCCGCCCGAACCGCTGATTCGGCAAAAGCACGCGTATTAAAACCGGCCAAGAGTATTTTCAAAGGGGACTATCTCCCTCCAACCTCACAGGCAATGGAGTAAATTTCCTCAACATCGAGTATTAGGTTGTTCTTTTTAAACAGACTTGCAACCGAACCCTTGTGTACTTTCATTTTTAAATTTCCGATACCTATGGCGCCGAAACAGATCTTCCCTTCCCTCTCCTTGCCGTCATCAAACAATTTTATCCCTTCTATGCCGGTCGGGTCCACCGCATTCACATCCGCCAACACCTTGAGATCGGGCAAGGCAGTCCAAATGTCCTTTTTCAGGATAACTATACCGAGTTTACCAGTGGTAAATGCAACCTGTGCCCCTTCGAGTGCCTTTTTGCATGATTCGTCATTGTTGACCTCCAGGGGGGTGACCTCAACGTCAAACACCTCTTTTAACCGGGCACAAACTTCTTCCGCCCTGGCCTGTTTTCTGGAAGTAATATAGGTATCACAACCCTCGCCGGCCAGCATAACCGCCGCACGCGACCCCACCGGGCCCGTCCCGGCCAACACAACGGCTTTTTTACCCTTGGGGTCCCCCAGAGCTTTGACGATTTTCACCACAGCGGCCGCCGCGGTTGTGTTGCTTCCATTGGCATCAAACATGGCTGAAACCTTAAAGGGGTCAAATACAGTCTTTTTAACCTTCTCAAACAAGACCTCGGCCTGGACCACATTGGAACCACCGACAAAAACTGCTGAATTTTTCAGGTCATCGCCGCCTCTGGTAAACATGGCACCATATACTAAACCTTCCACTTCGTCAGGGGTGACACCGCCGTAAGCGATGATCCTGTCAACCCCGGAATCATAGGCCGCAATTTGGTCAAACGAACTGGGTTTTGGATCCCCCTCCAAGTGAAGTAATATCTTTTTCATCAATATCCCTCCTCGCTATCTCATCCAACTCATTTCCCGAAAGTTCCCTGATAACCGCACCCTTGTTTGATGGTCTGGTTACCAGCACTTTCCCGTTCCAATTTCTTGCCCTCAGGTAGTTTTCCACCCTAGCGGCAAGTTTTTCCATAGGTTTCTTACCTTCAACAAAGGCGTAGAGGGCCGGGCCCCAAGAGCTTTGACTCGCGGCGAAAGCCCCGTTTTCCATACAGAAGGCCGCCACCCCGGCGGATATTTCCGAGGAAAACAACCCCCCCTGCACCGGTGCAAAATAGTTCCCAATGATGCCCTGGATGGAACTGAGCGCACGCCCAAAGGTTACACTGTCCCTCTCTACCAGGGCCGGCAGAAGCTGCATTACAAGCTGGCGACAGACCCTTCCCACATTTTCCTCGGACATTGGCTTCATCTCTTTAAACGCAATCCTTTCGTCATTTCCGTGAAGACCGCGTTTATTCTCCGGAATCATAAGCAAGACAAACCAGTCAAGGGGAAAATCCCTGTTCAGCAAGACGGGGGCCGGCCTTTTTGCCCTGCCATCGGCGGGCGACTCATGGATTTTGTAACCGCCGTCAACTATAAACCCACCGTTTGCAAATGCCGCTGTTCCGACGACCGACCGACTTTCGCCGTGATTCATGATGCCGGACAACTCATTTACAGGAATGTCATTCCCCAGTAGGCGAGTTAAACCGACGGCAACGGCCAGCCTCAGTTGGGTACCGGAACCCAAACCGATGTGCGAAGGTATAAGCGAAAGAATTGTAATCTTCGCCCGGTGTGGGAGCTTATAGTAATTGAAGTAACGCAATGCCAGTTTCCGGACTAACTCCCTTTTCGGCCCGAAAATTTCAAGTGAGTCATTGCTTTCAAAGACAAGTCGCACCCCGGGTTTTTCTATGGTAACACCGATCCCTCCAAAAATACGGCCCAGCGAACCATTTAAATCAATCTGACCCAAATGCAGGCGTGCCGGTGTTTGAACCAATATCGGCATACTGCACCACCACCTATTTCGCCATCTTTATACTGCCCTAAACGCTTCTACATAATCAACCAAGATATTAAAAGCCCGAATTTCCCGCTCGCCCCCGGTCTTTTTGACTAGGCCGGCCCAGTGGTCAAGTTTATCCCGAACCGCCTTTTTGTCCACCAGGTGCAACCTTGTGGCCAGGATAGCCGCCTCAATAACTACATAACTGGCGCGGCAAAATCCCTGAAAGCTTTTGTTGTGCCCCTTTTCGAGCACCCTACACACCACATGTGCCGGTTCGCCGGACTCCTTATGTTCCATAACTTCAAACTCGTAATAGGAGCAGGCACCGTCAAGCACCGGGAGGCCGGTTTTTGTTTTAAAATGTGGGGGCCTAACAGAATAAAGGGCCGTTTCAACAATCAGCAGCACATCGTCCACTATATTTACAATACCCCTGCCCGTTTCAATCAGGTTTCGGTATGTCCTGGAACTGCTAAAGGGGCGGATGTCCACATGACCATCCGTGAATCTTACTCCCATAGGCGCAAAATTTGGTAGGCCGTGTTCATCTAAAGTCGAGACAATGCTTTCAATTATCACTGAGATACCCCCAGTTTAAATTCCTGTCCTGCACAAATTTTTTCCCTAACTTCAAAGCCAGATCGGCCTTACACAGCTCCCGCCCCAGGTAGTAGGAATGCCGGGGGTCCTGTATGTTAAGCTGATCAAACAACCGCTGGGCATCCCTACCCCGAATAAAAATATGGGCGTTAAAAACATAAATATAGTTTCCGTCCGTGAAAATTCTAAAATTCTTATCCTTGACCAGCGATTGCATTTCCCGCAACTCATTTTCCGTATACAAATTTAAATCGGGATCCTTGACGGTCAGCAGTGAATAATCCAGATGCTTAGGTAGTATGCTGTTTTCCTTGGCCCTATGCATGAGCGACCTGGCCAGGCTGACCTCCTTTACCGCCCCCTTAGCCCTGTTGCTGACTTCCGTTGTCAGGATATAATCTATGTCCAGTTCGGTTACGATAGCCGTTAAAACAGCGTTGATTCCAACACTGTCGGCATCGGTGAGCTCCGTGACATTACCCATACCCATAAGCATTTCGGCTTGGGGGAAATCTTTTCGGACCTTGCAATACCTGGTTATTGCTTCCGCAAAACCAAAGGTAAGCGGGGGAAGAATGGGGTCGATAATATAGCTTTTCCCCATGGCTTCTAGTCTTTCAATGTTCCTGTACAAGGAATCCATTTCCTTGTCATCATCCGGTATAACTACAAATTTACACTCAAGTTTCTCCGCCACATCAATATTGTATGAATTTACACTCAAAACCAAATCCGCACCGGCTTGGCCGGCGACAACAATATCTTCGGGTCGCATACTGTCAACGCTCACCGTAAAACCCTGTTTTTTCAAGGCATGAACGGCATCACCCAGGTGGGGAAAATGGCCGCTGGTATCCGCGCCTACATCAATTATATCCGCACCCTGCTCCTGATAGTAAGTTGCCCGCTCAACTATTTGTTTAAGGGACATGCCGGCGGCATCCACTATCTCGGCAATAATTTTCATTCTAGGTTCGGTGTGTTTTCGTGCCTTTACTTTCTGGCCGAAAAACAAGGGAAGATCCTTTAAATCCTCCGGACCCTTAACGGTTTTACAGCCGGTTTTGTCCTGAATAATCTCCGGTGATCCCTTGCACAGTCCGGGGATGACAACAGTCTCCCCTTGGGCGGATGGCAGGTGCCGGGCGATATATTCGGTGTTCATTAGCGCCGCCACCGTACTTCCCAGTACCTCTATCCTGTAGCCGCCTTCAAAATCCATTCGCTCCAATATCCTTGCCAAAGCGCGATGGGCGAGTTTTCCGGTTACAAATAGGTATTTAGACATTTTCCCAGCTCCTGTATATTGGCAACTACAGTCACACCCGTGAATTCCTCAAGTCTGCGCACATTGGACAAATCAATGTCACGGGGATACACCTTGACCATCCCCCCGGGTGCCCTGGAATCCAACTCCTCCTCCAAGTCGGAGGGCAGTACAATTACGGGCACCTTTGTTTTGCCGGCGTGGGCAAAGAGATTTGTGACTAAGTTATCGGAAATACCTGCGACAAATTTGGCCACGGAATTGGAAGTTGCTGGTGCTATAACCACGGCCCTATATCTACCCTTGTACAGTCCGGTTACCGGCGGGGAACTGGCCGCCCGGTCGTAAAAAACGGTCAATTCCTTTAAAGGCCGATTCATGCGATAGCTTTTTAAGACCTCCTCCGCCGCCTTGGACAAAAACAAATCAACATTATTTAGTTTTCGTAGCAACCCTATGCTTTCGTGCAGAAAATGGCCGGCTCCTGTGATTCCCCATGCAATTCTCTGACGGTCGTTATTTATCAATTTCAAAACTAACCTCGTAGCTGTTTTCTTTTTCACTTTTCAATGCTTCATATTCAACCATTTCCCTGAGATCATAAAAAGACACCGGCAGACCCATTTCATTTAATGTAGCAACGCTGGCCTTTAGCTCCTCAAATTCCGCGCGTGCCGATAATGTTTCGCCGCCAGTGTTCTTGACTATTTTCACGTTAATATTCCCTGACCACGTCCTGCCTTCTTGCCTGCCCTTGCCCCTAATAGTAACGCCCACCCGGCGCATCTCGTAATCGTAGGCAATGTGCTCGGCATTAAATAATCTAAGACCTATGGTGCCTGTTTCCGAAGCCATAAATTCGGCAATAGCATCAACGTTTTCCTTCTTCGCGTCTATTAAAAATATATATTCGTTACGCCCCTTTTTAGTCATAGCGGGGACAGCATGTACGTTACAAGCCCCGATTTCCATCAAAGATTGTATAATATAAGGAACCTGGTCACAGGCGATATTATCAATATTTGTCATTAAAAGCATAAAACACCACCAAAACCGGGAAGCGTCAGCTCCTGCTAACGCTTCCCTTTGTATTTATTGGTTCCGTGCTATTCTACAGATCCTCTAAAATGCGAACTGCCAACTCGGCAACCTCGCGGGCGGTATCTTTTCCGCCGGGAATTGCAGCCGACTGTTTCGCACCTTTCTCGGCTAGCTTGCCGGCATCCTTCCAGTTATGCTTGCCCATGGCGGCGGCAACGGCAGCCGGAATCACGATGTTTATTGTGCAGCAGGCAATATACATCAATTCCTGTGCCACGGCGGCGGCGATAGTAATGGGCATCGACAACTCGGTTTTCTTGTTAAATACGGCATCCGGAACAACCTTGTGGGACAGCCCCTCCAACACAAATTTTTCACCGTCAATGGTTACTTCGGCATCAATGTTGGCGTCAAATCCCAGATATTTTACGGCGAAGGGATGGTCACGGTGTGCCCCACCCTCCAGCTTGGTAAAGTGAACCTTGATATCTTTTTCGAACATGGCGGTAAATATCTTGGCCGCATTGGCTTCTACAACGGCCTGTCTTTCCATATCCAAGGCATTACAGATATCTTCCAATTCCTTGCCGGCTTTCAGGTCATCATAGGCCCTGCGTGCCCGACGATAAATCGCATTGGCGCGAACACCTTCGGTTGACCTGAGTATGGCCTTCGTAACTTTTCCGCGGCGAATTTGCTCGGCCTTGCGGGCAACAGTGCTAGCACAGAATGCAGCAACTTCGGGATCAAACCATTCGGTTGCCTTGATCTTCTTGAGAATGTCAGCCGTTGCGTTCAAATCACCTTCGTTGTCGATTAGTGCGTTCATGGAAACAACGCAGTCGGACACAAGGTGTGCCAAAGGCGGGTTAACCGGTCCGCCGCCAAAGCCCGCACCAATCATGGGTGACTCTTGGAATGCGGCCAACATTTCGTTAACGGTCATCATGCCGATAACCGTGGGGGCGCCCACGTCCTTCAGAATCATGCCGAGATCCCCAACCAGTGTTGCGGTATCATATTCTTTGTTGGTGCCGCGTAGGTGCAATTTTTCGGGAAGCCCGGCCGCTTCAGCCGCACCCTTACCAACCAGGTAGCCGGTGCTATGAACAAAGAAGGTCCCGTATTCCTCGGCGATCATGCCGTCGGGGTTTACAATTTCGAGAACTGCGGCAGCGGCAAAGAGCGCACACATAATCGGTGGTGGGCTGATTCCAACACCCCTGTAGGCCTTTTGCATACCTTCAACCGCAACCTTTGTCCCATTTAGGGCCAGGTCAACATAAGTAGTATCCTCACCTAAAACACTATGTCCGTAAACGGCCCCACCCGATACAAAAGCGGGAACATCCGCACCGTCCACGCGACATACTTCACCCTTGTCGATGGCATCATAAAGGGCTTTAACCGCGGCAAAACCGGAGACTCTGTTGGTCAGCTTCGAAGACGGAATAGCCGCAACCCCCGCCCGGTCCGCACCGGCGGCCATACGCGCCATGGCACCAAGTTTACGGTTCCCGGCGGGCACACCTGCCCGGGATTCGGTCCCGGCAATATTAAGCAGTACTGCCGTGATCAGTGCCGCATTGGCGGCATCGGCTCCCGCTTCTTTTGCAGCATCCACACCTGCTCGTACAACACAGTCCAAGGGTAGCTCGTCCAGGTTGTCGTCCTTGAGCCGGATGCTCCGTCCATCGAGAATTTCATGGGTCATGGCGTTAGCCGCACAATAGGCGGCGAGGTTTAACATACCATGTCCCTTCGTCAGCGCCTCGATCCTGTCACTGGTTGTGTTTTGCACATCGGCATTTACAGCACTTATTGCTGCTAAAATTTCCTTTTCCACTAAAAGTTTCCCTCCTAATTACTTATTTGGTTCAATTTCGGTTAAAAAGCATATCTGTTTGTTACGCCACCTCCAATCCACCGAGTACTTGTTGCCAAAAATTTAGATTACAGTAGAATTTTTAATGTAAATTGTCGCAATTCAGGTTTTTATCCTATACGGTAAATATATTATTTTATTAAAGTAATGTCAATAATAGAAATCATTCCTAGTCTATGATAGAATATAGTACATGCCATTTAAGCAAGAATAGTTCTCATTATCTTAGTAAATCGTTTTTACTCATCTATAAGTTTTTTTGTGGTAACATAGGAACAGAAGGTGGAGGGATATGCCCGAATATAAATACCCGGATTATTTGACCTTTGATATTGGTGGCGCCAACATTAAAAGTGCTTGTTTGCACATAGACGGCAAGCAAGAAGCCCATATTTCCTGTGACAAGCATACCTTTCCGATGTGGCAAAAATCAAAGCAGTTGAAGGATTTTTTTCTGAGCTATCAAGGCAGGATAAACTGTTCCCACGTAAAAAGTATTGCAGTATCGATAACAGCCGAGCTCTCCGACATTTTTAAAAGGAAACGCGATGGTGTCGGTTATATCTTGGGCGTACTGGATGCGGTTTTCCCCGATCAGGATGTTTATGTGTACTCTAAGCATGGGGAATTTATTTCAACCAACAAGGCTTGTAACCAACCCCTCGATGCGGCGGCAGCTAACTGGCTGCCTTCGGCACAGTTGGCTTCACGCATTTTACATGAAGGGGTCTTTATTGATATAGGTTCTACCACCGCCGACCTGATACCTTTCAGTAAATACAAAATACTGGCGCGGGGCTTCACGGACCCGGAAAGGCTTGTTTCCGGTGAACTGGTCTATACCGGAGTTTTGCGAACCCCGGCAAACCATTTGGCCGACAAGGTTCCCTTCCGGGGTGAATATTGCCGGGTCAGTCCCGAATATTTCGCCATTACGGGGGACATCCACGTCATTCTGGGGAATATTGGCCCTGAGTCTTATAACTGGCCAACCCCGGATAAAAGGAGCACCAGTGTTTCCGATGCCATGTCACGACTGGCCAAGGTTATTTGTGCCGATGATGAGATCCTTTCAGCCGGGGAAATTAGGCGGATGGCAGCCTATTTTTTTGATAAACAAATCCAACAAATCTCCGAAGCGCTGCAACAAATACTATCACGCTTTGGCAAACCTTTACCTCTCCTGGCCGTGGGTGAGGGTGTATTTTTGGCCAAGACCGTCGGTGAAAGGCTGGGCCTCAAGTTTTATGAGCTGTCCAATTTTCTAAAGAAGGAGCAAATAGATCACTTTACCGTATGGTCCTTGGCCGTATTGCTAGCGGAGTTCAAGGAAGGTGGCAGTTTTTTTGGGGAACAAATTGAAGATTTTACTGAAAGTCGGCGGTAGTCTTTGCAGCCCCGACACCTTGGCCGGGTTAAAGGACGAGGTGGCATATTTGTCAGGCCTAGCTTCCCTTATCATAGTGCCCGGCGGCGGGCCGTTTGCGGATACGGTAAGGCGCGCCCAAGCTGATATCGGATTTGGTGACAGCGGCGCACACTGGATGGCCATTGCCGCTATGGATCAGTATGGTTTGCTCTTGGAAGACCTCGGCTTCGGTAAAGGACTGCGAGATCCGGACAATCTGATGCAACCAACCCCTTCTTCGGAACCCAAAATTATTTTGCCCTTCGGATACCTTGTAAAAGAGGATCCCCTACCCCACTCCTGGAATGTTAGCTCTGATTCAATCGCCGCCTTCCTGGCCGGAATTGTCAAACCGGACTTGTTTGTGCTATTAAAAGCCGTGGACGGTCTCTACGAAAATCACGGAAAAGACAGCCAGAGACTGATTCCCCACGCCCCGTGTAATGAAGCCGCCGGATCGATTGTCGACAGTTACTTTTGCAAGTCTTTGCCAGAGGGACTGGGGGCGTACATTGTAAATGGTAAATATCCCCGGCGTTTGCGGCAACTGGTGGAGGATCACAAGTTGGTCGGTACGCTGTTAGGCGGGGGCCGGGCGGAAGGTTGTTGAAGCGGCGGGCCGGCGGTGCGGCCGGCGGAGCGGCGGTGCGGCGGTGCGGCGGTGCGGCCGGCGGTGCGGCGGTGCGGCCGGCGGTGCGGCGGTGCGGCGGTGCGGCGGTGGGCCGGCGGTGCGGCGGAGCGGCGGTGCGGCAAACCAGCGAATCCATGCAAACTTTAACGAAGGGGTTTTGGGCGTGCAGTTAATACCTGTTTTCGATATAAAAGGCGGCCGGATGGTTCACGCGGTGGGCGGCCAAAGGGAAAACTACCGGGCCGTGAAAAGCAAACTTTTTAAAGGCTCAAGCCCCTTGGGGGCCCTTGATGCCCTCTGTAATATTGGCTTTGATTCCTTTTATGTGGCCGACCTTGACGCCATCACAAGAAACGGAGACAACTTTGAACTAATCAAGCAGTTGCTTCTCTACAAAAAAATCAAACTCTGGCTTGATGCCGGGGTTGCCGGCCAGAAAGATACCCTCGGCCCGCATTTTAGGGATCTGTGTTTCAACGAGCGGGTGAATGTAATTTTAGGCTCGGAAACATTGAGAGATTTTGAAAGCCTTCAAAAGATGGCCGATGCCATCGGCTATAATAAGGTAGTTTTTAGCCTAGACATTGTCAGGGACCGGGTTTTATCCCCCAACAATGACATTGCAGCCCTAAGGCCGACCGAGCTTGCCAAACGGGTACACAGGCTGGGGGTCGGCAAAATAATAATTATTGATTTAGTAAACGTGGGTAGCGGTTCAGGCCCCAATTTTCCCCTAATTGAAAACCTAACCCGGGAGCTACCGGAAGCGTCCTTTTACCCCGGGGGCGGGGTGCGCAATACGGAAGATTTAATCCGGCTGAAAGGTCTAAATGTGGCGGGAAAACCTTGACCTATCCGGGAAGCCCATGACAAGTGCCTTGGGGGTGTAATCCCTTGGCAGGTGTCTGTTCCGCCTATCTAGGGCGGGCCCGGTGACTTAATTCTCGTGAAAGGTGTGTGCAAAACATATGCTGTTACTGGTGAGTGTTACCAATTTACAGGAAGCGAAGGAGGCTTACCGTGGCGGCGCCGACATACTCGACCTCAAAAACCCTTCCGAGGGGTCACTGGGGGCACCACATTCCTCAACGGTCAAGGAAATATACGATCACTTTGCGGATACAATCCCCATTAGCACCGCACTGGGTGATTTTCCCCATTTGCCCGGCACTGCATCCCTAGCCGCCTTTGGAGCCGCCTGTAGCGGCACTGACTATATTAAGCTCGGCCTGTATGGATCAAATACCCCGGAAAAGGCGGAATTAATGCTTAATGCAGTAGGCAGGGCATTAAATGGTAATCACTCCTTTAATGCCGGGCCGGGTGTAAAAAGGACCAAACTTATAGCGGCCGCCTATGCAGACTATAAAACGTCAGGAACCCTTGACCCCCTACTGCTTCCTTCTGTTGCCCGCAAGGCCGGATTTGATGGGTGCATGATAGATACATACAACAAAAAAGAGAAAAATTTGTTTGATTACCTTGGCCAAGAACAGCTTGGGAAATTTATATCCTTGTGTGAAGGTTTTGGATTGCTTTCCGCATTGGCGGGCTCCCTGGGAATCGGGGATTTGCCCTTACTGGAAACACTTAACCCTGACATTATTGGAGTCAGGGGTGCAGTTTGTGTAAAAAATAACAGGCAGGCGGGACTGGATAGCACCCTGGTGGTGAAGTTAAAAAAGGCCTTGAAAAGCCGGTGAAAGCGTGGTGTGAGGGGCGGGGCCAACAATGAAGGTATTTTTATTCGAATATTTTACGGCATGTAACCCCGCCGCACCTGAATTTGCGGAAGGCTGTGCCATACTGCAAACCCTAGCCAACTCCTTCCTTGAACTGGGAATTTCGACCTCGATAATATTTCACAACAATTGCCCGATTTCCTTTACCGGAAGCCTTTCTGACAGCCTGCGAAGACCAAACTTCACAGTTAAAAACAACCCCGGATGGGTACTTGGGTCCAAAGAGTTTGGCAAGATGTACGCGAAAATGGTCTTAAACAACGATGCTGTCTTGGTTATTGCCCCGGAAACCAGCAATATCCTGCTTGGGCTAACTTCTCTTGTGGAAAATCACGGCAAGATTAATCTCGGCTCCCCGGTAAGCAGTATTGCCAAGGCCCAAAACAAATATTTCACCTACAAAGCACTCTTGGAAAAGGGAATCGACACACCCCTTACCTTCCCGGCCGGAAATCTTGGGGAAGCCGAAAGTTTTGCCGACCAGATTGGTTACCCTTTAATTATAAAACCCTGTGTGGGCGAGGGGGGCGAGGGTGTTTATCTTGTCGAGGGGAAAAGGGAGTTGCGGGCGGCGGTTGCCGGTGCCATGAAGGCCAATGACGCAGCCGCTAATGCCGTGGGAACTTTTAGGGCCGATGGCTTGATTTTAGTACAAGAACACATACGGGGCACGCACATGAGTGCAACTATTCTAGGTGGTGCAGAGACTAAACCGCTCAGTCTAAATGAACAAATCTTTGATGGGTTTAAACCGTTTAAATACAAAGGTGGGAAAGTTGCCGTTAGGCACCCTAACTCCGATGACATTTTAAATACCGCAGGTCTTGCCTGGGATGCCCTTGGCGGGCTCAAAGGCTACGGCGGTGTGGATTTAGTATTTTGCAAGAATAAAACTTTTGTAGTTGAGATAAACCCTAGGCCAACAACACCGCTAATTGCCCTTGATCAATGCCTTGAAAATAATCTAGCGGAGATGCTTCTTGGGGCCTTATCGGGAAAAAGACCCTGTCCCGTCTTTCGTCAATGGAATCTACCCTTCCGGGTCAAAAGAAGGGTTTGACAACCTTTGCACGGCTAATTCTGCGGCTTTTCTGCCCTGTTCTATGCAATAGGGTATTTTTTCAAAATCATCTATACCAACACCCGTCATCAGGGGTTTTATGACCACATCCGCGTTGGCGGAAATGTTTTTATTGACCATATCCTTCCCGATTATGTCCATGACCCTGTCCAAAAGCTGCAAGACATTTCCAATGTCTTTGCATGGCCCGCTGTCGGAACCCACATCAACCGCGATGACAATTTCGGCACCCAATTTTTTTAATATTTCGGCAGGTACATTTTCCCGCACACCGCCGTCCACCAGCAAATAGCTACCGATCCGTTTAGGCTCGAAAACCCCCGGGACCGCCGTACTTGCCCTAATCGCCTCAAATACGGGCACATGGCACAGGTAAACAATATCATTTGCCTTGCCGTCAACTGTTAACCTGCAATTTTCACTTAAAAAAATTACCCGGGATCCACAATGTAGGTCAACCGAGGTAATTACCAGCGGAATCCCCGCCCGCCTAAAGGTCCGCAAACCTAACAGCCTTTTCATCAAGGATTCGAGATTGTTACCCTTCATAACCCCCAA
>CAZKPV010000002.1:17943-34977 GCA_964554735.1 uncultured Clostridia bacterium | reverse complement strand
CGCTCCCTTTCCCCAGGTTGCCAAGATGCTGTGCGACCAGGTAAATAATTTCCGCCGCCCCATTACCAACAACAATGTTATCATAACTTATTTTTAGATATTTAGAAAGTTCATTTTTCAAGATACTACAGTTAGGATCCGGATAGTCCACAACCGCATCGATGTTTTCCATTAGAGCCCTCTTTGCCTTTTTCGATAAACCTAACGGGTTTATATTGGCACTGAAATCAATTATATTGTCCCTTTTTAGGCCATATTGCTTTTGTGCGCGCGCAATGTTGCCTCCATGGGTGTGATCTATAAATTTACTGATTTCGTTTGTAAGCAACTTTAAAACCCCTATCTAATTAGTTTAAATAATCAACTCCTGCGAAACAAGAAAAACAGTCAAAAACATAATTACTTCCAATATTTCATTGAGGGCACCGTAGGTATCTCCGGTAAGCCCCCCAAGTTTTCTGTAAAAATAAGATGTCACCACAAAGGTGGCTACCGCCGCCGCCGACATGAAAACCAATGCCGGAAGAAGGGAATAGTAAACATAATACCTGGTAAGGATCAGCAAGACCGCAACAGTCACTAACGTTGCCAGAAATAAACTCCTTTTCCCAACCTTATCAGCAAATACCTTTCCCAGACCCTCTCCCTTGCGAGCATAGGGAAAGGCAATTATACCTACCGCCATAGCCCACCTACTGCAAACCAGACTGATTACAAGGGCGGCCGGCATGATTTCCTTGCTAAACGAACACAAAAGTGAAAACTTCAAAAGCACAAGACACACAAAGGAAATCACGCCCATAGCGCCGACCTGGCTATCCCTCATTATATTTAAAACCCTATCCCTGGGTTGGCCGCTAAACAGGCCATCCGCCGTATCTATAAAACCATCCGCATGCATCCCGCCGGTCAGTAAATATAACAGGACCACAACAAAGGCGGCCGAAACACAGCCGGGAAAAAACATAGAAACAAGCCAATAAAACAGCACTGTGATCGCTGCAATAACTAGCCCCGCAAGGGGGAAATAAACAACGCAGTTGATCAGGCTGTTCTCACTTGAATCGTTTTTAACGGGAAGTGGCAAACTGGTTAAGAGCTGCAAGGCTGTAAAAAACCCGGACATTTTATCATCCCTTTAAAAAAACTTACCCCACACAAGTGCAAGAACAACACCAAAAAAAACGGACAATACACCGGTTATATACATGAGACGAACGGTCCTACCGATGCAGGTAATGTCTAACTTATACAGTGGCTCACCCATATAGGCACGTATAGAAACCTTGTTGCGGTAAACATTGCGCCCTCCTAACTGCACCCCCAAAGCCCCGGCTACTGAGGCTTCCGGGAATCCACTGTTAGGGCTCAAGTGCTTGTGGGAGTCCCTGACCAGCATCCTAAAAGCATTCCTGTAATTTTCACGTGCTATTAGGGAAGCAATGACTATCAATATGCCGGTTATACGCGCCGGCAAGTAATTAACTGCATCATCCAAACGTGCAGATGCCCTACCAAAATACCTGAATCTGTCATCCTTATAGCCAACCATGGAATCTAGGGTGTTTGTTGCCCGATAGGCCATCGCCAAAGGAGCCCCCCCTATAAAGGCATAAAAAATAGGGGAAACAACGGCGTCGACAGTGTTTTCCGCAACTGTTTCCACGGTGGCCCTGATGATGTCCTCTTCTGACATACCTAGGGTGTCACGCCCCACAATATTGGCAACACTTTTTCTGGCACCATCAATGTCGCCCTCATTCAGGCGGGACTCAATTTGCCTCGCCGCCCGGGCCAACCCTTTTGCGGCAACCGTTGTGGATACCAGCCACACCGAGGCACATGCCGATAAAACAGGAGCACATAAACCGAGGGCATTTACTGTGGCCGCGGTAAAAATGTAGCCACCGATAACCACAGTGAAGGCCAGTAGTGCACCCCGGACGAGACCCGTTCGCCTGCCAGCACCAAATCCGCCCAGACCCTTGATCAAAACCTGAATGGCCTTTCCAATAAGGACCACCGGATGCGTTTTTCGCGGCGGATCCCCAACCAACAGATCAACTAAAAAAGCCAAAGGGACCAAAAAAACATTGTAACCCACTTAACAGGACTCTCCTTTTATTAAAACTGGCAGGCCGGCCACGGTCAGATACACCTTGTCGGCATATTTCGCCACTATTTGATTAGCCCTACCAAGTATATCACGGAATTCCCTACCGGTAGGATTATCGGGGACAAGCCCCATCCCAACCTCATTGGAAACAATTATAACGGTTGCAGGAATTTCCAAAGAAAGCCTGGCGATGTCAGTGACAGTACTCAAAATTGAACCTTCGATTTCATCGTAACTCCTTTTATCCTTCTCCAGATACAGGTTGGTCACTAACAGTGTGAGACAGTCAAGTAGTATAACGTCAACTTTTCCCCCTTTTGTTCTGATAACTCCGGCAACATCTTTTTCCACCTCCGCGGTTTCCCATTGCGTCGGCCTTCTTTCCCGGTGTTTCTTTACCCTGTTGACCATTTCCTGGTCCCTGGGAACACATGTGGCTATATATAAAACAGATCCGTCCGTATTCCCGGCCAAATCTTCGGCGTAACTACTTTTGCCGCTACGAGCCCCTCCCGTTATAAAGACCAGGTCCCCACCTTTCCTCACTACAACCCCCCCCTTTTTTGTCTGTCACCTACTGATCCTTTCCGGCTACCCCCGCTTCCTCGAAGGTTGCCATCTCCCTTAAAATTTTGGCTGCGGCCTCAATAATACCCATACCCAAAACCGCACCTGTTCCTTCCCCCAGTCGCATGTCCATAACTAGCATGGGTCTTAGACCTAACAACCCGAGCATATAGACATGGCCCGGCTCCTTGGATTGATGGGAGGCAAACAGATAGTCCTTGACCACCGGTTCAATACCAACTGCGATCAGGGCCGCTGCTCCGGCAATTAAGCCATCTATAACAACTGGTACGCGTCTGGCCGCTGCCCCCAAAATCACACCCACCAACCCGCCTATTTCCAAGCCGCCCACCTTGCTCAAGATATCTAGAGCATCAGAGGTGTCAGGTGAATTTGCCCTTAGTGCCCTCTCGATATTATTAATTTTAGCACCTACCCCCTCATCGGACAAACCTGTACCCGGGCCGACAAAATTTTTTTGCAACTGCCCACTGTAAACCGCCAGTATGGCACTGCTGGGTGTTGTATTTCCAATACCCATATCCCCGGTGGCAACCAGATCCGCCCCCTTGTCCACCTCCTCATAAACCACCTCAATGCCCGCCTCAATGGATCTAACGGCCTCCTCGCGGGTCATGGCCGGGCCGTTGACCATATTATTGGTACCTTTTTTAACCAACCTATTAACCAATTGAGGATGCTCCAGCTCCTCTGCCATACCAACATTTACCACAACCACATCCGCATTGACGTGTCTTGCCAGGACATTCACCGCCGCCCCACCATTTAAAAAGTTTAGCACCATTTGCCGGGTCACTTGTTGGGGGAATGCACTGACACCCTCGGAAACAATGCCATGGTCCCCCACCATAATTATGTTTACCTTTTTTCTAATCTCCGGCATCGGATTGCCACGGATTCCAGATAGTTTTATGGCTATCTCCTCTAGGGCCCCAAGGCTCCCCGGTGGCTTGGTAAGGCTGTCAAGGCGGGCACTGGTTTTCCTCATGGTCTCCTTATTCGGACCGGTAATCCTTGATTTGGTTCCCGTTAACAATTCCCCATTAGCAAGATTTTTTGTTTTTTTCATTTGTTTTCCCTCCCCAAAAAAATAAAGTTCTCAACCGTTAACGGCTGAGAACTTTTCCATCATCCTCAGGCTTTACTTTTTTGCCTTAGCAAAACTGTAAAACCCAGATAGGCAGGTCTCCTGGCTTCCGGATTTGCATTGATGACACTCGCCTTCCCAGGCCTAGATAGCCCAGTGGCTTAAAACCGCACTTGCGGAGGTGTCCAACTCCCCGGGTACAGTGGCGGGACCGCGTTGTATTCTTCCCTATTCTCCCTCTGAAAACTTCAAAGGGCACCTATCTGTTTTCTATTAAACTATGCAATCCATGATGTATTATTCTATGTTTATGGCTAAAATCCTGCCGGCTTGCAGATAAGTTCATGAATCTTGCTGTCGAAAAACTGGTGAGAATGGGCCGGGGTTATAACAAGGGCAGCATCGGCACCCTTCCCGCTCCCCCCAATGGCGACCACCTTTTCACCATGGGGTACCATCCCGGCATCCAGTGCCATCCCCGATATTTCAGTGCAAACCTTGACTCCCTGGCCAAATATTCTCAGGGTATTGGCTATAATCTCCGCCGGGTACACACCCCCGAACTTAAACCTGAGGGCCCGGTCGAGACCCGCCATTAGGTGGGTGGTAGTCAAAACTGCAAGGCCGGCGTCTTCTAATTTTCGTCGGGTTTCAAGTGACATGGCTGTCTTGCCGGGGTCATTAAAACCGGCGTGGTATGTAACACAGACAATATTGTATTTGTCTGGGTTCGCAATTTCAAGTAGGGCCTCCGCCGTACGCCCCGTACTGGAAGCCACAATGATGTGCCGGATATTTTGTTCCTCAGCCTTATCCAAAGCAAGTTTTAACGTTTTTTCCGTATTGCGGGGTCCTTTATTCTGCCAATACATTGGTCTATTCCTCCTTGACAACCGTCTTATTTCCCAATACCAAGGCATCCACGGCCCTGGCACCTTTACCGCGGGGGTAGACAAGCAGTGGGTTTATATCTATCTCGTTTATTTGGGGACAATTCTCCAGTAGGGCAGATACTTTTAAAATAACATCCTGTATGGCCTCAATGTCCGCCGGCGGCCTACCACGCACTCCCTCCAATATTTTAAAGCCTTTTATTTCCCTGACCATGTCGGCGGCATCATCCTTTGACAGGGGTGCCACCCGTAAGGCCACGTCCCGCATCACTTCCACATATATACCCCCCAGGCCGAATAGCACAGTTGGCCCAAAAACAGGGTCTCTTTTGCCGCCGACTATAACCTCCACTCCCGCCGGTGCCATTTCCTGCACGGAAATCCCGTTTATACGGGCATTCGGATTATAATCTTTGGCTTTTTCCATAATTTCTGCGTATGCATTCCTAACCCCTTCCGGGCTCTGTATATTTAGTTTGACGCCACCCGCCTCGGTTTTATGAATTATATCCGGGGAATCCACCTTGAGTACAACAGGGAAACCTATCTCCCGCGCTATTTGAATGGCCTCATCCGCCGTTGCCGCCACCTTATCCGTGACCACGGCTATCCCGCATGAAGCCAAAATCCTTTTCCCCTCGGATTCGCTCAGGCTCCCGCCTTCTTTTAATTTTGCCAATTCATGCCCAATAGTCTTTTTGTTTACGCTATACTTTACATATACATCCTTACCCGCACGGTGCCTTTTCAAACGGCCATCATACTGGGCAAGCCTGGCCAAAGAACGGGCGGCATAAGCCGCATCGCTAATTGTCGGGACACCGAGATCCCTCAGGTAGCGTATAGCCTCGAGTGCCAATAACTCCGGTCCCATAACATTTACGATTAATGGTTTCCGGGCCTTTTCGTGAACCGCCCCCAATTCTTCCAATACAGCTTCCCCACCATACAAAACCCAGTGGTTGATCAGCACGGAATCAATGTTGGGGTCACTGAGAACAATGTCCGCACATTTTTGCAACAGGCCAGGTTGAACCAATATTACAGAGGTCATATCAACGGGGTTGCGGGTGGCCGCAAAGGACGGCAAAATGTCTTCCAGCCTTTGTCTAGTGTCCGCCTGCAACTCCGCCACATCCAAACCCTCCGCCACACATTTATCCGCAAGAAAAACGGCACTGCCCCCCGAGGAGGCAAGTACACATACCTTGTTGCCCGCGGGCAACTTGCCTGCACTCAGGAGCTGCAGCTCAGCCTCAAATTCTTTGATATCCTCCACCCTGATGATTCCCTTCTGTTTAAAAAAGGCCTCATAGAGCCTGTCTTCACCGGCAAGGGAGCCGGTATGGGAAGCCGCGGCCTGGGCCGCTGCCTCGGATTTCCCTGTTTTTATTAGCAATATAGGTTTTCCCCGTTCCAGCGCAAGGTCCGCCGCCGCCGCAAATTTTTCACCGTCCCTGATACTTTCCAAATATCCCCCAATAACTTTTGTCTCGGGGTCTTCAACTATGTAGCCCAGTATTTCGGCGAAATTTACATCGGCTTCGTTGCCCGTACTGACAAAATGAGTAAAACCTATACCCTGGTCTTTTGCCATCTCATACATGGTCACTCCGAAACCACCGCTTTGGGTGATGTAACCTAAAAAATTTGGAACCCGGGATTCCCGGTACAACTCGGTTAGGGCAAAACCCGCAGTAAGATTGTTTTGCAAACTGAAGACTCCCATACAGTTAGGTCCCACAATCCGCATTTTACTTTTGGCGGCCAACTCGGCCATCTCACTTTGCATTGCCTTGCCTTCAATGCCGACCTCACCAAAACCGGAGGTTATAATTATTACAGCCTTAACCCCACGGGCCTCACATTCCCCAAGCACGGCTAGCACGTACTTGGCGGCAACGGCTATAATGACAAGGTCAACACTAGCGGGGACATCAAGTAATGAGGGGTAGCATTTTATACCGCCAATTTCATCGTACTTTGGATTCACCGGATATATGTGCCCCCGATAACCGTTGTTTTTTAACGAGAACAAGGGCTGTCCGCTTGGCTTTTCCGGATCGCTGGAAGCGCCGACAATAGCAATGGATTTTGGTTGGAATAAAGGGGCCAACGAGATAATAGACTTTCTAAGATCGCTTAGGTCACTGTCACTCAAAAAAATCCCTCCCATAAAATGAATGAACATTCAATCACTGAGCTGCAATTATTTTACCATTTTTTTATGGGGATTTCTACAACCGATCGGTTTTTCGGTAAAATACCCTCAATATTCAATTCCCCTCCTGGATTTTATGCCGAGTTGAAAAGGGTGCTTTATTTCCTTCACTTCCGAAACCAGGTGGGCATGTTCAATCATTTCCATGGGTGCGTTTCTGCCGGTTAAAACGACCTCAATATCATCCGGCACTTCTTTTAACCAATCTACCACCTCCTCAACCGCCAATAATCCCTTGCCAAATGTATTCATAATCTCATCAAGTACCAGCAAATCAACAATACCTTCCGACACGGTATCCTGTGCCAATTTCCAACCCATTTGTATCTTTTGCCGGTCGAGATCCGTGATGCTTTTCAAGCCTATCCAACACTCGCCACAGGATTGGCATTTCATAAAACCACTCTTTATTACCGCGGCATGGGGGCATGTTCGCCCAAATTGGAAAACTTCTATACCTAGCCTCAAGGCCGAGTTAAGTTCCCCGCTGTAAGTGCTCCCTTTCATAAACTGTATAATTCTGACCCTGTAATCATGCCCAACGGCCCTGACCGCAAGACCGATGGCGGCCGTGGTTTTCCCCTTACCATTACCGGTATATACCTGAATCACTTGGTCTACCTCCATTAATGTATCAAAAATCACCCAGTCCCATAATACCCTTTAGTTTTTTTATGTCCAGGGAATCCCTAACTTCCTGGGCAAGTTTATCGAAATTTTTTTCCCTTTGCGACCCGTCGGACACCGGTGCCTTCGAACCAAGGGAATCCTCCTCGTCTATGCCATGGTCATGCATGAAAGGCACCACACCCAATACCTCTATGCCCGTTCTTTTTTCCAAAAAATCAAGACCGGGCTTTAACAAATCTAGATCCCCACGAAACTTGTTGATAATAAAACCCTTGACCCGGTCACGCTCATGGGATTCCAACAGTTCCAGAGTGCCAATCAGTGAGGCAAAAACCCCTCCCCGGTCAATGTCGGCGACCAACAAAACAGGGGCATCGGCAATTTCCGCCATCTTCATATTCACTATGTCCCTGTCTTTCAGATTAACTTCTACCGGGCTCCCCGCACCCTCTATTACCAGTATTTCATATTCATCTTTCAGCCTTTTAAAGGCCTCGGTGACCACGGGTAGCGCCTTGGGGAGGTAGTCGTTGCGGTATTCCTTAGCCGACATATCACCAATCGGTCGGCCTTTTACAATGATCTGAGCATGCATATCCTCCCTCGGTTTTAGAAAAACGGGGTTCATATCCACTGTTGGTTCAATACCGGAGGCCTCTGCTTGCAGATATTGAGCCCCGCTTATTTCCCCGCCACCGACGGTAAATGAAGAATTTGAGGCCATATTCTGTGCCTTAAAGGGGGCAGTCTTGTAACCATCCTGATGAAATATTCTGCACAAGGCAGTACACAGTACACTTTTACCAACATTTGAAGACGTGCCCTGGAGCATAATTGTCTTTGTTTCCCGCAAATCGCGCACCTCCCTTTTTATTGTCTGTAATATAACAAGGCGTTTACGATTGCGGCAGCTACAGGACTGCCGCCCCTTGTCCCTTCGACAGTTATATATGGAATCTCCCCTTGCCCGGACAACAATTCCTTAGACTCGCTAGCACCGACAAAACCAACCGGTGTCCCCACTATTAGCACGGGCCTGGCCACCCCCTTGTCGACTAAATCCAAGACTTCGAATAGGGCGGTCGGTGCATTGCCAATAGCAACAAGGGAGCCATCCAGCCTTTTTCCGTACAAACGCATGGCCGCGGCGGCCCTAGTAATTTCCCACCGTTGCGCTGCATCGGCTACGGCGGGGTCGGCAATGGCACAATGAATTTTGCCCCCCAATTGTTGTAGTGCCTTGGAATTTACACCAACCCTTAACATGTTTACATCGGTAAAAATGTCTGAACCCTTCCTAAGGGCCTCAAGGCCTATCCTTGTGGCTTCCGGGTGAAATTTTATCCTGTCAACTATACCGGGGTCACCGGTTGTATGCACCACCCTTTTGACAATATCTCTTTCCGCACCTTCATGCGGGCAACGGTTTAGTAATTCCCCTATAATCCGCATGCTTTTACTCTCAATCGCAGTTGGTTCCCAAACAACATTCATTTACCTCACCCACCTCGCGTCAAATTAATGCGGCAGCTTCCTTGATTCTCTCCCGGGCAATGTTTATGATCCCGGGATGTACCCCAAAGTGTTCGGCAAGTACGAATTTCACCTCGGGATATGTTGTTTTTTGTAGTAGCAACCTACTGGGAATGTCTCTTTTAATATGGTTACCGGTGACCAAAAACAAGGGCATCACTATAATTTTTTTACAACCCGCCTCTATTAACTTTTTGGCCGCCGCCGCAAGATGGGGCTCGCCAAAAGAAAGAAATGCCACCTTATACAAGCCGTTTGGATCCGCCTCCTGAATCATTTTCGCTATTTGGCGTATTTCCTCATTGGCCTCTTCCCTTCTGCTCCCATGGCCTAACAGTACAGTGCCTTCTTTCATAGTTTAAAACCCACCCTTCCCTTTTATTTTGACGCAACTAAGACAGTCAGCCACACCCTGGGGCGTATTTACTATTTTAGGATAATTAATCTTCGGCCTGGTCTGAACCAATATTGGTATCCCTAGTTCCACAGCCGCCTCTACCTTTTCCCTGAAACCACCTATGTCGCCGCTTTCCTTTGTTAACACCAGGTCAGTCCGGTAGCATTTAAACAAGGCTTTGTTCACATACTTTGGAAAGGGCCCCTTGGCAGCTACAATATTGGCCGGGTTGATACCCATGCTCCTGCAAGCCTTTAGTGACTCAGCAAGGGGCAGCACCCGTACCGTCAAGTTTGCTTCCATTTTTTTGATTATAGGCACCAGCAAAGATAGGTTTTTGCTCCCCATTGTGCTGAAAACATTCAGGCCTTTTCCCAGGAACCTCTCTATCTCGGCCACATCCTCAAACCTCTTGACCAATCTGCTGCGGGGAAGCCGGCAACTCTCCCTCTCCAGTCTGATATATTCCACACGACACGTGTTTGCCGCTTCTATTGCCAATGCACTGATCTCGGCGGCATGGGGATGGGTTGCATCTACTATTGTTGATACCTTTTTTTCCCGGAGCTGTTTAAGCAAGCTCTTCCGGTTAAATGGCCCCCGAATTATTTTTGCGCCTGTTTCATCAACCTGATGTAAGTCCGCGGCATAGCCAGTGACAACGGAAACGATTACCTCCAAGCCCAACCCCCTCAAAAGCCGAGCAGTTTGCCTGCCCTCGGACGTACCGGCCAGCACCAGTATCATATTTGATAGCCCCTCGGTGTGAGCATCCTTCCGTTCTCTACCCTGGTTTGTGAATTTCCAATGACCACGGTGGTCAACATATCTATTTCTTCTTTTAACATGTCACCTAAGGTTGTAAGGACAACTTCTTCTTTCCCTCTTTTAGCCCGTCGGACTATACCGACCGGGGTATCGGGAGATTTGTGCCAAAGTAAGATCTCCCTGGCGGCTTCTATCTGCGTCTGTCTTCCCTTGCTCCTGGGGTTATATAAAACAACCACATAATCACCCAAGCCCGCCGCCTCTAACCGGGTCATTATTTTGACCCAAGGAGTCAAGAGATCGCTCAAACTGATAACGGCAAAATCATGCATTAACGGTGCTCCCAGGGCCGCCGCCACCGCCGTGGCCGCCGTAACACCCGGTATAATTTCGACTTCCACGTCTTCACCGGCCAACTCGAGGGTTATACCGGCCATTCCATATACACCCGGGTCACCACTGCTGACAAGGGCCACAACCTTACCTTCCTTTGCCAGGCTCAGTGCCGCTTTTGCCCGGTCTGTTTCCTTTCTCATTCCAGTGCTGATAACATCTTTACCCTCCAACAGATCCTCAACCAACTCCAGATATGTTTTATACCCAATAACTACATCGGCATAATTGATGGCCTCCAATGCCTGTGGCGTAAGGAGATCCCTGTCCCCCGGCCCTAATCCAACCACCAGGACTTTTCCATGGCGACGCTGATCGTCACCGGTCCGACTTTTTGTTTCGGCACAATCGTTGTACCCATTTTGGCCACTAACCTTGCTGCCGGCTCGCATACCCCACCAACTCCTATCTTTTTTTGTACCCAGCGGGACGATTCATAAGTCCCCTCAAGCCCCTCGATCTCCCGTCTGCTAACTGTTTTTAACGGTATTTTCAACCTTTCCGAGAGTAGCCGTAATGCCTTTTCCTTTCTTTTGAAATCTATGGTTGCCAAACTTTTAACACAAGAAGCCGATATCCTAAATTGTCCAAGAATGTCCCTATAGGCCCTACCGACATCATCCAAAGATACCCCCCGCCGGCACCCTATCCCAACCACGAGGTTTCTTGGAAGCAGTTGAATTATGTGGATGCCGCCACTGTCCTCCATATAATCCAATTCAAGTCTGTAAGGGCTTACCGCAACTAAATGGAATGGCTTTTTTACTTTTTCGCCCCTACCGATGTGAGCCAAACCTGACCACCTAAACCATTTAAATCCTCTTATGGTCCCTTTATTAATGGAAAAGGGTGCGGTTACCATGACCTCCAGACCCTCGGCTAGGGCCCTGTTAAAAACCTTTAGCTGTTTTACGGGCTTTATGGTAGCATCCAATTTTGCCGCCAGGAGATCCACAGCCGGTTTGCTGTTAACATCCGTGGCGGTAGTTATGACAGCTTGCCCGTGAAGTTTTGCGGCAACATAACGCGCCAGGTCATTGCCCCCTCCGATGTGCCCGGACAGAAGGCTGATGGCATATTTCCCCTGTTCGTCCAATACCACCACCGCCGGGTCATCGAATTTACTCCTCAGATGCCCGGCCGCAGACCTCACAACAATACCGGTTGCCATCACACAGATAAGTTCATCGTAGTTCCCGAAAACAAAGGCAAATAGCTTGCGCCAATCGCGAAAAAATTTTATATCCTTCCATTGGGGACAATCTGCCGCCCAACCCTCGAACCTTTGGGGAAGATATACATCTGTTATCCTCTTGTCTTTTAGCTTCCCGGCTACAATAAGTGACAACCGGGATCCCTGTTCCGTCAAAGCCAAAATTGCTGTCCTTTTAGTTGCCTGCCCGGTATTCATGGGTAAATTCCTTGTCATATAGTTTTGACTTGCCTGATGTGTTTAGAAAATCACCAACCAAAATAAGTGCCGTCTTTACAATGCCCGCCTCTTCGGCAAGCCTAGCCAGATCATTTAAAGCACCGACAAAAATCCTTTCCTCCGGCCAGGATGCTTTTTCAACAATGGCAACAGGGGTGTCGGGACCATAACCCTTTAGCAACTCGTCTTGCACTTTTCTGACCATCCCGACTGACAGAAATATGGCCATGGATGAACCGTGTGCTGCAAGGCTGCCCAATTTTTCCAATTCGGGCACCGGCGTACGGCCTCCCAAACGGGTAATAACCACTGTTTGTGTGCCACCGGGCACCGTGTACTCCCTTTGCAGGCTGGCCGCTGCCGCTAAGAATGAGCTGACTCCCGGTACAACAGTAAATGGTACTTTTTTTTCTGTAAGCAATTCCATCTGTTCGCCGATGGCGCCATAAAGACTCGGATCCCCCGTATGCAACCTTACAACCATTTGGTTTTCCCGGTAAGCACCCACCATACAATCTATTATCTCCTCCAGTGACATAGTGGCACTATTCCTGATAAGCACATTTTTTTTGCAAAATCCCAGTATTTCCTTATTAACCAGCGAACCCGCGTAAATAACCAGATCGGCCGCCGCCAGTAATTTGTACCCTTTGTAGGTAATTAACTCCGGGTCTCCTGCTCCTGCTCCCACAAAATAAATCATGACCCTTCACCGCCCGGCTTTTTTTTGATAAATATAGTAGAAAGATAATCTAATTTCCTATTGGTGATTTCTTGTAGGTTATCGGTGTAAAATCCGTCCTCAAATCCGCAACGACTCACATAATAAACCCTTCCGGAAACCCCCTGCTCTGCCAGGATTTCCGATACCTTACCTACCTGGTTGCCCGCCTTCAGTAAGACTATGTTATCGAATTGCGCAATGGTCTTCGCAAGTTTTTCCCTATCATTAATGGCCGGAACCACAATGAGGCTTTCCCCACCCTCGGCTAGGGGTTCCTTGATCCAAGCGGACACGGAATTGACAGCACTTACACCAGGGATAATTTCCACAACGGTTTCCGGCTCCATTTCTTGCACATATTTCATCAGATAGGTGAAGGTACTGTACATGGTTGGATCACCCAAAGTTATAAAGGCGGAATCATTCCCTTGCCGCAACACCTTCACAACCGTGCGGGCGGCCTGCCGCCAATGTTTTCTTAGTTTATCCCGATCCCTGGTCATGGGTAACAACAAATCCACCAGTTCCCAACCCTTGTCCAGCGCGCCCCTCACTATCGAAAGCGCAAGGCTTCTTTTCCCTACTCTAGACTTGGGGATAAAAAGTACATCAACCTCCCCTAGCACCCGTTTAGCCTTTAACGTTAGCAACTCCGGATCACCCGGCCCAACGCCTATCCCATAAAACTTGCCCTTCACAGCCTGTTACCCCCTCCTTTTTCCGCGGCGATGATTGTAACCGGATTTCTGGATTGCCACATTTCCACATTGCCCCTTCCGGCCAAAACTGCAATGTTGACCTGGGATGCCTCGACCTCATAACCCAATGATTTGAAATATTTGTAGGCATCTGCACCTGTATCCAAGGTTACGGAATTTACCACAATGCGGCCCCTATGTCTCAATTTTTCATGACATAAACCCAGTATTTCCCTGAGATTGCCGCCGCTTCCGCCAACAAAGATCCTGTCTGCCGGGGGTAATTCCACCAGTGCGCCCGGGGCCACCCCCTCGATTGTCACCACCTCCACCCCAAACTTTTTGCAATTTTCCCTGATTGTTTGTATGGCAACTGGGTTTTTTTCAATGGCGAATACCCTTCCCCGGGATACTAGCCTTTTACACTCCACGGCAACGGAACCGCTCCCGGCCCCTATATCATAGACGGTTGCCCCTACAAACAATCTGAGCCCAGCAAGGGTGAGTACCCTAATTTCACACTTTGTCATGGGCACCCCCGGATGTCTCACAAACAAATTATCAGGTATTCCCGGGACACAACAACGCCAACCCCTATTCATTAAAAATCACCATTATACTGTTATTGTAGTCCCCTTCTTTAACGTGAAGAAGTGACCCCAGGGTAGTGTAAATCAATTTTTCCCCGGGATACGATAAATCTTTACCGATGGCCACCTCGAGATCGGTTATTTGGTGGCCGGCCAACAGCTCCGCTATCTTGCGGGGGGTCCAGGGCCTGCCGGTAAGCACCGCCGTCAGGGCTGATTTTTCCACTGTGGCCGGAAGTATTTCCGATGTCCCCGCCCTACCGTGCATACTCAATATGCTAGCTTCTGTCCAAGGCCTTTTGAGCCGTGCAAACATTAGCTGCACCGAGCTGATACCCGGTATAAACTCTAGTTGCCCAACATCCATATGCCTAGCCAAGTAATCGGCCAGGCTAAAAACCCCCGTATCACCGGAAACCAAAACCGCCACCCGCTTTTCGAGTGTGTTTTGTTTTATAAATTTAACAACCGATGGCAAATTGTTTTTCACGGGGAATTTTACCTGATCCTCCCCGGCGAAGACGTCCAAGAGTCTTTGCCCACCGACCAAGACCTCAGCTTTTTTGATTTCATTCCGGGCAATAGGGGTTGTATAATCCGAAGAACCAGGCCCAACCCCCACTACTTTAACCTTATATGCCAATTGTTTTCTCTCCCCAGTTCCAATGCCTTATTGTCATAACCCAAGATTTCCCCGCTTAACGCATACATTATCGAGCCAATTTTAATATTTTCCCCCAACATCTCCTTGCTTCTTTTGCTGGCAGACTCCGCAATACTGGTGTAAACCGGGTTCAAGTTATTCTTTTTGATTAACTCCACAGAGGCATCCATAGTGTTTAACTCCATTATTTTCGCAAGGACATCGCCGGAGGCGCCCAGCATGGCCGCGTGACAAACCAATATCTCCCGCCGGGCATCCGCTACCTTACTGTGGGTGTGAAATATACCGGCCGACACCTTTATCAACTTACCTATATGACCGAACAGGAGGATGCTCTTTACACCCCTTTGGGCACATTCTTTCAACATAGCACCGATAAAATTACTGGTTTGGACTATTGCATCCCGGGGTATACCCATTTTTGCCGCCATATTGGCCCCCATGCCACCCGGGGTCAAAACCAAAGTCTTGTGGTTTAAGGCCAGGGCCTGATTAATTTGCGGTATCAGTGAATCAATATAGGCTTCCTCGGACATTGGCCGGACAATACCCGTCGTGCCCAAGATGGATATCCCGCCAACAATACCAAGGCGCGGATTAAAAGTCCTGGATGCTAATTTTTCACCTTCTGGCGCGGATATGGTTACCAAAACACCCATGCCCGATGGTAGCAACCCTTTAATTACACTTTTAATCATCTCCATCGGTACAGGGTTAATTGCCGGCTCCCCAACGGGTACCGCAAGGCCGGGTTTCGTAACCTTGCCCACACCGCGCCCCCCACGGATAACAACAGACCCATCCTCTACCGTTTCCACCCGGGCAAACACACTCATACCATTGGTCACGTCGAGGTCATCGCCGGCATCCTTGACTACCTCGGCAGTAACCACTCCTTCATTGGAAACAATACCTTTTATGGGAATATTTATTGTTCCGCCCCGGGGTAAGTCGATCCTTACCTCCTCGCAATACCTTTTGTTTAAAATCATCTCGAGGGCAGCCTTTGTAGCCGCAGCGGCACAGGCCCCGGTTGTAAAGCCGGAACGAAGCCTGGTAAAACCTCCTTTGCGTTTTTTGTAGTCCAGACAGGCCCCCACGAAACCGGCCGCCGCCCTAGGATTGGACCTAAAATGAAAATGTACGCTAGTAGCTATCAGATTATCCTTGACAAAACCATCCGGTCTGTTGTCGGCCCCTCTGCCACCCAACAAGCTAAAGGCGCTGTTTTCCCGATTTAAACCGGCCACTTCAGTGTAGTGAAATTCATGCCCCCTCAAAGTATCGCCCTTGTCCGCCAAGACGGAATCATTCAGTGCGGACGCCCTCACATAACCTAAAGCATTCAAATTCTTGCTTATCCTGACATCCGCGGGTACCAAACCAACACCCTTGTATCCTTTGCCCGCTGAATCCGTGATCTGCCTTGCCAGATACATAAAACCTTCGCCCTCGGCAAAAACAGGCAACCCCCGAAAATGGGCGTCTTTGATGGAGTTTATCATCGGGGTATTGTCCGACAATACAGCCAGATACTTATCCGGAAAACCACCGCCTATGTACAGACCATCAACCCCGGGGATGCCGCTGTCGTTTAACGGGCTAAAAAATTTGAGTGTAGCCCCCAGCTCTTGCAGATAATCCAAATTATCCTGATAATAAAAACCAAAGGCCCTGTCTTTGGCAACACCTATTGTAACCTTCCTCTTGCCCGTGGCCCCGGTAAAATCGTTGTTACACCTAACAGAATCCGTGAACAAATTACCCTCCCCCGAAACCCCTGCAATTTCAATCATCCCGTCCAAATCTACCCGGGTCTCAATCATATCCGCCATTGCGGCCAAGGCATTTTTTAGCTTCTTGTTTACCTCCGCCGGTAGTAACCCTAGGCGTCTTTCAGGTATGGTAATGTCACGGTTGTTGGGCAAACAACCAAAAACTCTGATTCCGAGCTCTTCTTCAATGGAGTTTTTTATTGTCTTTCTGTAAAAATCGCCACCGGCCTTGTTCAGAATTACCCCGGATAAATTTAGGGCGGGTTCAAATTCCTTAAAGCCTTGTATAAGCGGAAGGCAGCTCCTGCCCAGCCCCTTTACATCAACTACTAAAACCACTGGAGCATTCAGGATTAGGGCAATATGGGCCGTGCTTCCTTTTAACTGCTCATCCCGGGCCCCGTCAAAAAGCCCCATTACACCCTCAATGACCGATATGTCCCCGCCGCGGGAGTTCTTTTCAAAAATATCTTCAATTACCTGTCTGCTACCCATCCAACTGTCCAGGTTATGTGATTTCGTACC
>CAZKPV010000002.1:0-17933 GCA_964554735.1 uncultured Clostridia bacterium | reverse complement strand
GGTGGCGTGGTAGTGTAGGCCGGGGTCTATATAGTCGGGACCCACCTTGAAGGGTCGCACTTTGAGACCTCTTTTATTTAAAGCCGCCATGATTCCCAAGGCTATTGTTGTCTTACCTACCCCGCTGTGTACACCGGCTATAACTAACCGGGGACAGGCTTTTCCCTTATCTTCCATGCTCATCAAGCCCCCATTCTGGGATCGGCAACCCTTTCCAAATCCCGTCCCAGTAAAGCTAATGATGTAACTAACATTGTTAATGCTACCCAGGGGTAAAATAACCACCATCTCCAAAAAGGAGTAAAGTATATCCCTTTAAAATTAACGGCATGGTTGATAATTAAACCCCAACTTCTAGATGTCGGATCCCCCAAACCCAGAAAGGCTAATGATGCCTCCGCCACAATGGCCCTGCCCGCCAGTCTGATCATGCTTACCACCACCAAAGGGGCTAACTCGGGCAGAAAGTGCCTCGACAAAATATAAAATATGTCGGCACCGTGGTAGGTGGCCATTTTAATATAGGGTTGTTCCTTTAAAGACAGAGTGGCCGCCCTGACAGTCCTCGCCGGTATTGTCCAGGAAAATACCGCCAGGACAATGATAATATTAAGCAAACTAGGGCCGAAAAAGGAGGCTAAAACAATCATCACCGGCAAACTGGGGATGGCTATCATAATATCAATGATCCTTGTGACCAACCTATCAACCCATCCGCCCCTATAGGCGGATAGTACACCAATTACACTACCACCAAAACCCGCTAGCAGTGCCGTGCCCAGACCGACGGCAAGACTCATTCTGCTTCCGTAGGCTATCATAGACCATATATCCACCCCCAGCTCATCTGTACCTAGGAGATGGGGAAGTGTCGGGGGCGAAAGGGGAAGTCCGGAAGACCGATTGTAAGGCAGCCATGTAATATAGGGCGCAAATATTGCCATCGCGAACAGGAATATCATTACCATCAGTGCTACCTTCCCGAGGATAGTCAGATTGCCCCAGAGGGTTTTTGCCTTAATAATCATTTATAACACCAACTTATTCCGTTCTCGGGTCTATCCATCTGTAGGCCGTATCCGCCAGGAAATTGGCGAAAATAACTGTAAATGCCATAACCAAAAAGATTCCCTGCAACAAGGGATAATCCCGAACCATTACCGCATCCCGCATTAAAACTCCCAAGCCGGGATAAGAAAACACAGACTCCGCAAGGACGGCACCCCCCAGTGCCGCTCCTAACTGAGTTGCAATTCTAGTAAATAGGGGCATAAGGGCGTTGCGTAGCGCATGTAGGTAACGGACCCTGAATTCCTTGAGGCCCTTTGCCCTGGCCGTACGGATGTATTCCTTGGTTAAAACAGTGCTCAGGCTATTGCGCACCAGGAGGTAGATACCCCCGGTCCGTGCCAAAGACAGAGTGAGAACCGGCAGGGCCAAATGGCGTAAAACATCCAGGAACTGTTCCCACATATTGTTATAAGCCGCAAATTGGGTCATGGAGCCGGATATGGGGAAAATCCCCATTCCCGCTCCAAACACAATGAGTAGGGCCAAACCAACAAGAAAGACAGGGATCTCAGACAAGATAACCAGAATGGTGTACAAAAATTTATCCTGCCATCTATTGATTGCCCAAGCGGAATAACTGCCCAGGACAACCCCAAGAAACAGGCTCACCCCCATGGAAGTTAAAACCAAAAGCATAGTCCATGGCAGCCTTTGTAAAACCATTGTCAATACATCCGCCTTGTAATGAAAGCTAAAACCCAAATACCCCCTAGAGAGATCCTTTAAATAGCTGATGTACTGCCGATAATAGGGCTGATCAAGACCGTAATATTCTTTGTAATACTCTATTTGTCCGTAGGATTGTTCGCTGAAAACTTCCCCCCCATCGCCGGACAAAATCAAAAATGGATCCCCCGGCATCATCCTAGGCAGGGCAAAATTCAAGGTAATAATAATTGCAAAGGTTAGCAGGTACTCAAACAACCTAACGATAGAAGATTTATTCATTGCCCTGCTTCCATGAGTTGTCTGGTATAGTCGGAAGGGGAACGCTCCGCCAGGTATTTTGCCGTTCCCTGGTCTTTTATTAGCCCGGACTGTAAGACGACAATTTTTTCGGCGACCTTTCTTGCCAAGTTGATGTCATGGGTAATATAGAGCATGGCAAATCCATTTTTATTTTGCAGACCCTTTAATAATCTCAGGATATTGGCCCGGGTGGACACATCCAACATGGCCGTAATCTCGTCGGCCAACAAAAGCCTCGGGGTCATGACAAGACCACGGGCGATTGCAACCCTCTGTCTTTGCCCACCGCTGAGTGAGGAACATTTTGTTTTTAGGAACAAATCATCCACGGGCAGTTGCACGTCACGCAATACACTGATTAATTTCTCCTTTCTTTCTGTAGCCGTTCCTATTCTGTTAATTTTCAAGGGTTCCACTACCGCATCTTCCACGGAAAACCTATGGCTGGTAGAGCTAAATGGATCCTGAAGAATAATCTGTACCCCTTTTTCGACCCGGGCATACCTGTTATCAACAACTTTTTCCCCGTCAAAAAATACCTCACCGGAATCGGGTTTTATAATTCCGGCTAATATCTGGGCCAAGGTAGACTTACCTGAACCAGACTCCCCTATTAGGGCGACAGTTTCCCCGTGGTTAATGGAAATACTGATTCCACTGACTGCAGTAATTGTCTTGCCGGCAATCCGGTAACTTTTTTTTATATTCCTGCCACGGAGGATCTTGACAATACCACCCCTATTACAAGCCACCCTCCTGTCCTTGGTGACTTCCACAAGAGGAGGTTTTTTATTGAAACAAGTGGCAAAACTTTGGGTACACCTAGATGCAAAGACACATCCCTTGCTTGCAAAAGCATCACCGCTGTCGCCGGGTATCCCCCATAAATCCTTATACGGGAAAACCCCGGCCGATGAACCTATAAGCCCCCTAGTATAACAGTGGAAAGGATTATCAATGACCGTATCGGTTTTACCTTGCTCAACTATCTCTCCGCCGTAGAGAACACTGATCTCATCGGTTAAACACTTTACAACCGATAGATCATGGGAAATCACTATTAGGGAAAATCCTATTTCCTCCTGTAATGCAGTTACCATCTCCAGGATCTCCTTTTGGGAAACAAGGTCTAGGGAGTTTGTGGGTTCGTCCAGTATAAGTATCCTTGGATCACAGGACAGGCCCATTGCGAACAGTACACGCTGCCTCATCCCACCTGAAAGTTGGTGGGGGAAGGCGTCTTTTATATAATCTTCCAGACCTACAGCTTCTAAAAGAAAATCTAGCCTTGAGTCAATTTCCCGCCTAGTAAGCACCCTTATCTCCCTCAAGGGTTCGATAATCTGCTCGCCTATTTTCATCACTGGATTCAAAACATCCAGGGAGTTTTGGAAAACCATTGCAATGGTTTTCCAACGCATTGTTTTTCTTTCCTTTTCGCTAAGCCTTAGAAAATCTTTCCCGAGAATCTTTACTTGACCTCCGACAGTGTGTGGGCTACCTATTAGCCCCATTAGTGCCAAGGCAAGGGTTGTTTTACCGCTCCCGGATTCACCAATAATTCCGAGGTTACTGTTTTCGGGTAAGGTTAAATTGATCCCTTTTAACGCATTGAGTTTGTAATTGTTGACCTTGTATTGAACGCAAAGATTTTGTGCGGACAACAAACTGCCTTTACCCATTCCCCCTACCTCCATTTGCTTACCGTCTTTTTAAAAAAGACAACTTGTTATGGGTGGGCTCGTGGTGATCACAAATATGCATCCATCCATCATACTTATCCCGATCGTAGACTAGATAGTCAGTTGTAAAATAAAGAGGGATTTCAGGAACATCTTCCGCAAGGATTTCCTGGATTTCATTAACCATTTCCCTTCGAACCTGCTCGTTGCTTTCCTTTGATTGTGCCGTAAGGAGATTTTGTAGCGCCTGATTAACATAGCCCGGGGTTCCATACAGCAAATCTCCCTTGGTTGAGGAAAATCTCAGACTTAAATATTCCGGGTCCCGCGCCCAGCCACCATGACCGACTATGGCCAGTTGGTAATCCCCTTGGATTATTTTATTGTCCCTTGCTTTACCGTCAAGGGAAATAATTTTAATTGCTATACCTATATCCTCTAATTGCTCTTTGATCAACTCTCCCATTCTTACTTCTTTCTCGTCCCCGACAATCAGTTCAAAAACCAGGTCTTTATCATCTAGGCCGGCCTGTTTCAAAAGGCTTCTTGCGCTTTCAATATTCCTATCATATTGGGGAACATTTGGATTAGCCCACACATGACCTGCGGGTAAAATCCCCATGCTACCGACAACACCCGCACCCCTTGCCACCTTGTCGACTAATTCCTGCCGATCTATTGCGTAAGCCAGGGCCTGGCGTAACTCCCTTGTTTTAAATTCCGGGGTGCTTTCCATATTAATCCGCATTCTGTAGGCCCAGACAATACCCGGTTTTTCCATTATTGCGTAGCGGGGATTCCCTTCGAAACGATCCAGTAGGTCCACAGGTATATCCGCTATATCAATGTCACCATTTACAAAGGCCAACACGGGATCACTGACGGGTACGAATTCCAACACGTCAACGGCGGGTTTCGGCCCCCAAAACTCCCTGTTGGCTTCCAACCGATAGCTACCGTGCTCTTTCTTGTAATCAGTCAATTTGTAGGGACCGGTTCCAATCAGGGCTTCCTCACCAACAAATTTATCAGGGGCCTCTACCCCTTCCCAAATATGTTTGGGAAGAATGGATATTGTAAACAACCTTTCGATAAAGTCCGCCTTAAAATCCGAAAGAACAAATTCAATCCGGTAATCGTCGGTTTGCCTGACCTGGAGGAAATCCTCGTCAATCATCATGTCATCGCCATCAATCTGGGGGTAGTCTTTGATATAGTTAAATGTAAAAAGCACATCCTCGGCCGAAAAAGGCTTCCCGTCATGCCATTTTACATCCTCCCTTAAATCGAAGATTATCTTTTTACCTTCATTTTCTATTTTCCAACCCTTTGCAAGCCAGGGAATGATACCTTCTTCATCCTTGTCGATTAATTTTTCGAAAATAAGATTGGTTCTGAATTTGCCCGGACCTCTTTGGCTGTTGGTGTAGGGTTGGAGAAGACCATAATCCCCGCCGGCCATCCTGACTACTATTTGCTCATTATTATTTGTTGAACCATTGCTGTTCCCATTGCTGCAACCCCCAACAAGGAGCACAAAAATCGCCGGCAAAAGCATCAGGATCAAATGGAATCTTTTTTCAGAAAACACGGTCATACCCTCCTCCTATTAAACAAAGAATTTGCTGTAAAATAAAAACCCCCTTTTCGCTTATACTCCACAGGCGAAAAGGGGGTTCATGTGTCTAAGTAGGATAAAAAAATAAATCCTTCCCATCCTCGTGGGCGAAAACATCATTGTAGAATAAGCAGGTTTCCTGACTTGGGTTCACTGCCGAAACTGCGCCTTCCCGGTATTTTTACCAGTGGCCTTATGCAGTCTGGCTCACCCTCACAGTGGCGGGACCGTGCCGGATTTTAACCGGCTTTCCTTTCTACTCTAATCGAGTATCACTTACTCCACCCGTATTTAATTGTCAAGTATTTATATAAAACCATAACATTTTTTACGGGCACATGTCAACAATTACATGAAAATAATTGGGGGTTGGAAATATAACAAGAGTCCTTGCTATTATGATGTTACTTTATGGTATAGTTAATGTGGTAGATTGGCTTTTATATACGGAAGGTAGGTTGGATCCATGCCCGGTAATACAAATTTTCTACAAAAGGTTCCTGTGTTTTCACAATTGGACCCGAAACAATTGAAGGAGATCGAAAAAGTTGTCATAGAAAGAAAATATCCTAGGGGCCACATTATTTTTATGGAAGGGGAAACCGGGGAAGCAATTTTCTTTTTAAAAAAAGGATGCGTGAAGATCAGCAAACAATCCGAAGACGGTAGGGAGCATATCCTCCACTATATTCACCCGGGAGAAATTTTTGCCGAGGTTGTCCTTTTTGATAATGAAGGTTACCCGGCAACCGCCGAGGTTACGGAGGATGCGGAGGTGGGCCTGATCAGAAACCGTGACGTTGACAGGATTATCCTAAAAAGCCCACAGTTGGCCTTAGCACTGCTAAAAATTATGGCCAAGCGTTTGAGGCACGCACAACAGCAAATTAACGACCTTGCACTTATGGATGCCTCATGTCGCCTGGCCGCCACACTCCTAAAACTCGCCGAACAACACGGCAAACAAGGACCGGACAAGAGCACCGCGATCAATTTCCAGCTAACAAATCAAGAATTGGCAAGCCTAATCGGAACATCCAGGGAAACTGCAAATCGCATCCTGAATAATTTAAAACGCCAAAACATCATAAACATTGATAAGCAGCAAATTTATATACTGGACGAAAATAAGCTGGCCGATCTGTGCAGGTAATATCAATCTACCCATGGATTACCTGGGGTAGACACCGGGCACAAACCCAAATACTGCGTCCTTTAGTTTTAGCAGGGAAAAGGACCGCTTCATCCTCGCTGGCACCGCATTTATCACATTTTTGTGGAATGTAGTTTCCGGCTCGTTCACTCATATTTTTTTCGGCCTCCTCCTCAGAGAAAGGTTTGGCTTCCCGTACCTCTAGCGATAGTGCACCGGTGGGACATATACCAATGCAGTAGCCAGCACCATCGCATAGCTCCTCTCTGAGAACCCTAGCCTTACCGTTTACCAACTCAATTGCTCCTTCAACACAGGGTCCTATACACTGGCCACAACCATTGCATTTTTCCTCATCTATCTTAACAATTGTGCGTTTTACCATAAATATACCCTCCCTTTTCTTTAGCTATTATAGGTTGCGGGTAAAAACTTTTCTGTGACAATGATCACATAAGGTATGGGTAAGGCAGGATTTTTGTAAGTATTTACAGAAACATCTGTATTTATAACCCTAAAGTTGAAAAGGAAGGGAAGTGTAGACTTGTCCTATACGGAAATAAAATTATCCTTGCGGGAAAATTTCGCTATAGTCACCATCAACAGGCCCGAAAAGGCAAACTGTTTTACCGAAAAAATGTACGAGGAATACGCGGCAGTTCAAAATGAATTGGCTGAAAACCCGCAGGTCCGGGCAATTATTTTGACGGGTGCCGGTAAAAAGGCATTTTGTGCGGGGATAGACTTGTCCCTCCTGGCAAAGGTTGGTTCGGAATTTGTCCGAAAAAAAATCGGTGCCCTGCACCAGGTACATAATGGTTGGGAAAACCACCCCCGACCTGTAATAGCGGCAATAAATGGTGCCTGTATTGGAGCCGGGATGGAACTGGCGCTCAGCTGCGACATAAGGGTAGCTTCCGACAAGGCGGTATTTTCTATACCGGAAGTTCGCTTTGGCCTAGCCCCCGACATGGGTGGCACCCAGCGTCTGGCAAGATTGGTCGGGCCGGGGCAGGCAAAGAGACTGATACTGACAGGTAAAAGAATAGACGCATCGGAGGCACTCAATATTGGGCTTGTCGAGGAGATTGTACCTGCCGACACTTTAATGAGTGAGAGCATAAAATTGGCCGGCATGATTGCTGACAACGCCCCCCTAGCCCTGACATATGCCAAAAAGGCCATCAATCTGGCCAGTGAAAGCAGCCTGGCCGCCGGCCTCCTGTATGAGGAAATGGCATCGACTTATTGCTGTGGCACAGAAGACAAAAATGAAGCGATGGCCTCTTTCTTTGAAAAGAGACCCCCAAAATATAAGGAAAAATAAAAGAAACCCCCACCTTGGTCCCGTTTGTTGTTGAATACACAGGTACTCAATGTGGGGGAAAATCCTTCCTCCCAATGGTGTCTATAATATTTTACTTAGAAAGGTTTTGGTTCTGTCATGCTGGGGATTACTGAAAATCCTCGCCGGGCTGCCATCCTCGACAATTAACCCGTCATCCATAAACAAAACCCTGTCCCCTACTTCCCTGGCAAAACCCATTTCATGGGTAACAACGACCATGGTCATGCTTTCACGGGCCAGGTCCTTCATAACCGCCAACACCTCACCTACCATTTCCGGGTCCAAAGATGAGGTGGGTTCATCAAACAGCATTACTTTCGGTTCCATGGCCAGGGCCCTTGCAATAGCAACCCTTTGCTGCTGGCCACCGGATAACTGGCTTGGGTAGACTTCGGCCTTGTCACTCAAACCAACCTTTTCAAGAAGTGCGTGGGCGGATTCAAGGGCATCATCCTTTTTCTTCTCCAGAACCTTTATCGGGGCCAGTATCAAGTTTTCCAAGACTGTTTTATGGGGAAAAAGGTTAAATAGTTGAAAAACCATGCCCATGTTTTGTCTTACCTTGTTTATATCGGTGGATGAGCTGTTTATCTCAACCCCGTCAACATAAATCCGACCTTCGGTTGGTTCTTCAAGGAGGTTGATACACCTCAAAAATGTACTTTTCCCGGAGCCGCTAGGCCCAATTACAACAACAACCTCCTGGGGGGCTACCTGGCAATCAATCCCTTTTAGAACATGTAATTTATCAAACTTTTTGTGTAGGTTTATTACTTTAATCAACGACTTTCAACCGCCTTTCCAGGTAGTCGACAAACCGGGAAATCGTCCAAGTCATGGCAAAATAAAACATGGCAACTTCTATAAGTACAGCAAAACAGACATAGGTGTCCGCTATGATAAACTGGGCACGTCTAAACAATTCCACCATTCCTATAACAGATAATAAGGCCGTATCTTTAAGCATGGCAATAAACTCATTGCCTAAAGGTGGGATTACCCTCCGAAAGGCTTGCGGTAGTATAACATTTGTCATTGCTTGCACCTGTGTCATACCCAATGAACGAGCGGCTTCCATCTGACCCTTATCTATGGACTGTACACCTGCCCTAAATATTTCCGCAATGTAGGCCCCGCTGTTAATGCTTATAGCTGCAATTGAGGCCTCAACTACACCTATATTGGTAAATATCTCCGGAAAGTTATAATTTAAAATCAGCCAATCCTGTATACCTCTGAGTAAATCGGGTATGCCGAAATAAATGATAAACAGTTGGACCAATAGAGGTGTTCCGCGGATGAAATCAACATAGCACGTGGACAAAAACTTTACTACCCTTTTGTCTGAAAGCCGGCCAAGTCCAACAAACAAGCCTATAATCATACCTAAAGCTTCCCCAACTAGGGTAAGTTGCAAAGTTATTATGGCTCCCTTTAAAAGTATGGGGAAAGAATTAATTGCTACCTCCATTGCTTCACCTCTTACTTTCGGAAACGGGACCACCGTGCCAAAAACAAGCACGGCAAGCCCCGTCTCCACGTGCCCGTAACGCACCCGTGAAACAGTATGGGTGCACCACGCCTTTAATTTTTTTTAGTGCCTAATCTTCGGAAGGATATCCCGGTAAATAGGCAGGTGGAGCCTCACCGAACCACTTCTCATATATTTCATCATATGTGCCGTTTTCCTTCAATGTAGCCAGCCCCTCATTAACTCTTTCAACCAGTTCCGAGCCCTTCGGGAAGGCCATACCGTAGTGTTCTTCAGTTTCTACAACTTCTACAATCTTGACATCTTCATTGCCTTGCTGAATGTAATAATAGTTAACGGGGAAATCATTCACAACAGCATCAATATTTTTGTTCTTTAGTGCCATAAAGGCGTCATTGATCATATCATAACCTGTGACATTATTGTCGGGGTCATTGGATACATCACGTGCTAGCATTTCACCGGTAGTGCCTAGTTGACAACCCATCTTTTTGTCTGCTAGATCTTCGAGGGAAGATATCTCATCGTTATCCGCCCTAACGGCTATACTTTGGTCGGAACGGTAATAGGGATCGGAAAAGTCGACCTGTTTGGCCCTTTTCTCCGAAATTGTCATGGCGGATATCGCACCGTCAACATTCCTGGATTCCAAGGCACCCACTATACCGTCAAAGTTCATGTTCCGAACTTCAATTTCCACACCCATAACCTCTGCCAAGGCTTCTGCCAGCTCAATGTCAAATCCCGTGGTATCACCGCTCTTACTGTCTACATATTCAAATGGTGCGAAAGAAGTTTCAGATGCAAAAACATACTTTTCAACGGCATCCCCGTCGCCACTGTCGGAACCACCGCAACCTACCGCAAAAAACATGAGGCTAAAAATAGCTAATAGTGTAAAAATTACCCTAGTTGTCTTTTTCAAAACGCAATCCTCCTTATTTTTTGTTCTTATATTTTTCCCACACAATAAAATCAAGACACACCTCCCCTATTTTATCGACTAGGCATATTTTCGCCTTTTGTGTCTTAAATCCTTCCAACCCCTACAAGAAAACCGGCCAATTTATCATGCTTGACAGCTTTAACGGCTAGTGAGAAGATATAAAAGGTTTGGTATGGAGGTATTATTCACATCATGCAGGAAAAATGGAAACAAATTAAGGCAGACTTTGCCCTGCTCTGTGTGGCATTTATTTGGGGAACAACATTTGTAGTTGTGCAAAATGCCCTTTCGGGTATAGGACCATTTTACTTTAATGGCATCAGGTTCCTGATTGCCTTCTTGTTCTTGGTGGCTGTCTTTTGGAATAAGATTAAAAACATCACCCTACCCACGATAAAGACTGGGGCATTTATCGGCATCTTCCTGTTTGGCGGTTATGCCTTTCAAACAATCGGCCTTCAGTACACGGGGGCCGCAAACGCCGGTTTCATTACGGGATTATCCGTTGTCCTGGTTCTTATGTTTTTAACGCTATCAAACAGCCTAGCCATAAATACAGGTGACCTGTTTTGTTTCCTTTGTGCGATTTGCTTTGGTTTACACATAATCCTGGTCGGAAAACTCGCCGTGCATTTTGATTCGGCAATCATGGCTATCCTGCAAATAGGCACCGTTTCCGTTATAAGTTTTTTCTGTGCCTTGTTTTTAGAGCCCTTCCCTGCTTATTTCACAAAGCCGGTTTGGATTGCTTTTATCATAACGGCTATACCGGCAACATCACTTGCCTTTCTAATTCAAAACACCGTGCAAAAATATACCTCACCCACACATACGGCGATTATCTTTACCACGGAACCTGTGTTTGCCGCCTTAACAGCCTTTGTTTTCACGACCCAGGTTCTATCATTAAAGCAATGGCTTGGATGCCTGTTCATCCTGACGGGCATGCTTGTTTCAGAACTCAAGCCGGGTTCTATTTTCAAACAGATAGAGGGTTAACCACAGGTTTGGGTTTACAAACTGTCAAATCTTTGAAGGGTTTTGGCCATTTCGTAAAGCCTTTTTTGTACCCTGCCATTGATGGTATCTTTTCCGTAGCTACCGTCCACGTTTAAACTACCCGCGGGGACACCGGTTAGTAGCTCCACACCTTCATCGACAGTGCGAACGGTATAAACATTAAACTTTTGGTTTTTCACAGCTTCAACAACCTCTTCGTCAAGCATGAGGTTATCTGCATTGCTCTCCGGTATTATGACCCCTTGACTCCCTGTCAGACCTTTTAGCTTGCATACATTGTAGAAACCTTCAATCTTGTCGTTAACACCACCGATAGCCTGAATCTCCCCCAGTTGGTTTACAGAACCGGTTACCGCTAATTCTTGATTAATAGGGACGCCGGCCAAGGCGGAAAGTAGGGCGAACAACTCCACGGCCGAGGCACTGTCCCCATCAACCTGCTCGTAGCTTTGTTCAAAAACAATGCTCGCAGAAAGGCAAAGGGGCAAACTCTGTGCATATTTATTAGTCAGATAACCCGCTAAAATAAGGATGCCCTTACTGTGCACATTGCCGCCTAGCTCCACTTCCCGTTCTATATCTATAACGCCCTCCCGCCCGGGGCCGACGCTGGCCGTTATACGGGTAACTTTTCCGAATGATACATCCCCAAGCCTCAACACTGAAAGGCTGTTTACCTGGCCTACCTTGGACCCAATCGTGTCTATCAGTATTATATCCCTGTCTATGTATTCACTTATTCTATCCGCCAACAACCCGGCTCTGTAGAATCTCTCTTTAATAGCATTCTTGATATGTTTTGCAGTTATATATTCCGAGTCTTCACCTTTTGCATAGAAATTTGCCTCCCTGATAATGTCGGCTATTTCCGAAAACTGGGTTGACAGTTTGCGTTGGTCCTCTGCAAGTCTTGAACCGTGCTCCACCAACTGGGAAACAGCCGTTGCATCAAGATGCCTTAATTTTTCCTTATTGCACAATGTGCAAAAAAAACAGGAATACTTATAGATATTATCTTTGTTCCGTTCCATTCTAACATCAAACTCGGATTTAATCTTAAAAAGCTCATTAAAATCCCTATCGGCCTGGTGTAAAAGTCGGTAAACAAAAGGTGAGCCATACAAAATAATTTTGATATCAAGGGGTATGGGTTGGGGGCGAAGTGTTTTGGTTGTGATATTTCTCATGAGGTCGTTGTTTTCTTCGAGTGAAATTTCCTCATTGCTAAGGGCCCGTTTTAAACTCTCCCAGGCTAGTGGTTTTCCAAGCAATTCCTCCACCGGCAATACAAGATAGCCACCATTGGCGCGGTGTAAAGATCCACCTCTGATCAGGCTAAAGTCGGTGACCAGTGTCCCAAACTGGGCCTCCTTTTCGATGCGCCCAAAGATATTGCTATAGGTAGGGTTTAACTCCATTATGACCGGGACACCTTCCAGATCGGCATTGTCAACCACAACATTTACCTGGTATTTTCTAAAAAACATCTCCCTGAGCCAGGCTACATTGAGGGCGCGGGCCCCGTCCGATACGGGAGGGTCTCCCTTTAGTTGTGGAATGTTATGAAGTAAATCCTCACGCAGGTCATCCAAATAGGCCTGGATTTTATCAAATTTATGATACTTTTCCTTGAGTTCGGAAAATATATGGCCTATGGCAAACATTGCCACATCTCTGTCGAGAACCTTTATGGCCTTGGCCGCCGATTGTTCAATCCTTTTTACTTCCGGGATCAAGCCATTTAAATCCCTTTGCAGCCTTTCATACTTTTCTTTGATCCCGGCCTGTTGTTCCTGTGGAAGTTTGATCAATTCATCCTCGGATATGGGCTTTCCGTCAACCAGTGGTACAACAAACATCCCTATGTTGCTTTCCTTTAAAGTGAATCCTTCTTCCTGAACCTTTTTGTTAAACTCCCCCAGCAAGGTCCTTTGTTTTTTCCTGTAAACCTGCATTATTTCGTTTTTCCGCCTCGCATACTCCTCACTGTCAAAAGAAACAGGTATTTCCCGTCGGGCCGTCTCCAGTAGATTTGAAATATCGGTGGCAAAATCTGCCCCCTTTCCTGCCGGGAGGCTAATGGCACACGGCCTGTACTGGTCCTGAAAGTTATTTACATAGCACCAGTCGGGCGGCACATCCTGTTTATTTACCACCTGTTCCAAAAAATCTTTGATGGCCGTTACCCTACCGGTTCCGGGCAACCCGCTGATATATATATTGAAGCCCTTGTCCTTGATGTCTAGCCCAAACTGTAAGGCCCTTAAGGCCCTTTCCTGGCCAATAATAGATTGCAGGGTTGACAATTGTTCGGTATTTTCACAGGATAGGTCTTTTGGCAGACAAACCTTGCGTAATTCAGAAAAAGATAATTTCCTCATACAGATACACCCCTCAAAAAACCTCCCGGTGTGGAGGTTATGCATTACTTTTGGGCTAACTTGTACTTCTGTATCCTCCTGTATATTGTAGCCCTACTGATCCCCAGTGCTTCGGCGGCCTTTTGCTTGCCTTCCTCCGACCATCCAAAGGTTTCAAGGGCATGTTTTATCGCTTCCTTTTCGATCTTATACAAAGGAACTATATCCCCATTAGTTTTAAAAGATTGTACTTGGGGCATCCTTGGTTTTTGCCATTCCCTTATTCTTGCAGGAAGGCTTTCAACCCTAATGTAATTTGACTCCTCAAGGTTGATGGCATACTCCACCGTATTTACCAGCTCACGCACATTGCCCGGCCAGGTATATTGCAAACATACATCTAACGCTTCCTTTGTAAACCATTTTATATCCTTGTTAAATAACTGGGCAAATCTTTTCATGTAAAACTCCAATAGCTGTAAAATGTCATTGCCGCGATCGCACAAGGGCGGCAACATTAAAGGTATCACGCTTAACCTGTAGTACAGATCATCCCTAAACCTACCGGAGCTGACAAGCTCATGCAGGTCCGCGTTAGTAGCCGCAATAATTCTCAAATCAACGGGAATGACCTCGGTTCCCCCCACCTTTTCAATTTGTCTTTCCTGTAAAACCCTCAATAGTTTCGCCTGCAGGTAAAGCGACATGTTACTGATCTCATCCAGAAATAGGGTCCCCTTGTGGGCAAGCTCAAATTTCCCCAGTTTCCCCCCGCGCTTGGCCCCCGTGAAGGCTCCCTCTTCGTAGCCAAAAAATTCACTTTCCAAAAGTGTTTCAGGGATCGCACCGCAGTTAATGGCAACAAAGGCCTTGTCCTTGCGTGGGCTTGCCGAATGGATGGCCCGGGCAAACAACTCCTTCCCGGTACCGCTTTCCCCGACTATCAGTACGCTCGAAGACCCCTTGGCGACCTTATTTGCCTTTTCCTTGATTTCAAACATTACCTCACTGTCACCGATAATGTCGTCAAAGGTAAAAGTTTCCCACCTGTGAAGGCTTTCGTATGCCAGTTTTTCTGTTTCCCCAAAATCACGAAATGAGGCCACGGCCCCAACCGCTTCCCCCTCCTCGGACCCTATGGTCCTGACCGTAACTAAAAGATGAAGTTTTTTATTTTGTATATTGAGAAACACATCCCGGGCAGTTGTTTCTTTTTCAACCTTCGCCTCTTCTATGATTTTTACTAATGGTAACGGTATCTTGTCCTCAATATGCTCCCCTATAACCTGCTCCCTAGCCAAGCCCAGTAGGTTTTCGCCGGAGCGGTTGAAATGCGTTATAATACCGTTTTGGTCAAGGGCCAACACGCCTTCATGGACAGAATCAACAACAGCCTGGATCCGGTTAACCAAAACAGTTTTTTCCTTTATCATTTGCTTTTCAAGCACCTTGACGCTAATAAATTCGGCCATCCGGCTTAAAAATTCAACCAAAGAATGCTCATGACCACATATAATTTGTTTTTGCTTCTCATCAAAGGCTATCAGGCTTATATTGCCTATCAATTCATCTTCAACATAAATGGGGTGAACAATAGAAGCAAGGTAGAAACAGTTACCGTATAGCGGGCAGGAGGAGCATATATCATGATGGCCGGTTTCACCAATAAATACATGCTGACCAGTACGTAACACATGCTTGTTGATAAACCCACGTAACAAACGCCGACCAATATCATTTTTCACTTTGCCGGTGCCGGCAACGCGAACAAGGCCGGTATCTACAATTTCAACTTCCATATTTATAACGGTTGCAATGGCCTCCGCAACCTTCTGTGCCTTTTCCTGAACCTGCCGTAGCTTGGATATGGTGCTCACCCCATATAAAGAAGGATAACTAGGTCGTAGTTATCCTTCTTGAAAATTGTTATTTATCCTTCTTTTTATGGTGGTCAAAGGTCCCGGGAAACACCCGAACTAATCGCCGCTTTTTCCACGGCTTTAGCTAGAGTAGAGCATACATCCTTGTTGAATATAGAGGGGATGATATACTCCCTTGTGAGTTCCTCCGGGGCTATCATGTCCGCCAGGGCATGGGCCGCCGCCAGGCACATGGATCCGTTGATTGCCCGTGCATGGCAATCTAAAGCACCCCGAAACACGCCGGGAAATACCAAAGCATTATTAATCTGGTTGGGAAAATCGGATCTACCCGTAGCAACAACCCCCGCAATATCGTATATTTCCCTGGGTTCGATTTCAGGCTCGGGATTGGCCAAGGCAAAAACAATAGGATTGTCGGCCATGGTCAATACATCTTCCCGGTCAAGTAAATTTGGTACCGAAACCCCGATAAACACATCCGCACCCGCTACAACCTCCTTCAATGAACCACTCAGAGAATGTTGGTTGGTGTTTTCCATAAGCCACCTTTTCATTGGTTCCTGAGGGGGGTTATCCTTGCTAATAACGCCACGGCTGTCACAAACCACAATATCCTTCACCCCGATAGAGATGAGCATCTTGACTATGGCCACTCCAGCGGCCCCCGCACCGCTCACAACCACACGCACCTGCTTAATGGATTTGTTTACCACCCTCAAAGCATTTAGTAGTCCGGCCGTTGTTACGATGGCAGTGCCGTGCTGGTCGTCATGAAAGACCGGGATATCCAATAAATCCCTTAGTTTTTCTTCAACTTCGAAGCAAGCCGGGGCGGCAATGTCCTCTAGATTGATTCCCCCAAAAGAGGGGGCACAGGCCATAACTGTATCTATTATATCCTGGGTACTGCTTGCCTTTATGCAAAGAGGAACAGCGTCGATTCCGGCAAACTTTTTAAACAGGACGGATTTACCCTCCATAACGGGAAGGGCGGGTAAGGGGCCAACCTTGCCGAGCCCTAACACGGCCGAACCATCGGTAATGATGGCCACGGCATTTCCCTTTATGGTGAGTTTGTAAGCCGAGTCCGGGTTTCGGTGTATGGCCTCAGTAACCCGCGCTACCCCGGGGGTATAAATCAGTGACAAATCCTCTCTGTTCTCAACCTCCCGCCGGGCCTTGATTTCGATCTTGCCGCGCCGATGTCTGAGCATTACCCTATCGGCCACGTGAACCACCTGAACACCCGGTAATGCATCAAGGGATTTCCTTAGATTTTTCAGGTCCTCCTGGCAACTTAAACGTACCCCAACCTCCCTGTCCACAAAGGAAGGAGAGGATGCAACTAGGTCAATTCCCCCCAAGTCGCCTTCCTCTCGCGCAATTACATCCAACACACTGGCTAAGGTACCTGGCTTGTTAACCAACCTTAGTCGGATAATCACATTAAGTGGAAAATCCAATCATAATCCCCCCATATTTTTTGTCATATAATGCTTGTCTCTCTTAGCCAACCTGGAGCGGACGCTTTTTATCCAAGGCCTTTTCGGCGGCCTTGTAACCCTCATACAGTGCCTTTTTATTTAACTCCTCTGTTCCGGCCGGAATGTGCATGGTCAGCGCCTTTTCAAGAGAATCCCTGGAAACAAGTTCAGTTAGGCCGACCAGTGCACCCAAGGCAACGACGTTTGCAAATAACGCTCTGCCCACTTTTTCTTTGGCTATGCGGGTAATGGAAACGTGATACACATTTCCCGCCGTGTTTTGGGGAACATCCTTGACCAAGGTTGAATCAATTAACAGAAATCCCCCCGCCCTTATCGAACCCGCGTATTTATTACAAGCCTCCGGCGACATTAAAACCATATGTGTAGGGCTTTTTATTTTAGGAAAATGAATTAAGGATTCGCTGATAAGGACCTCGGCCTTACTGGCACCTCCACGTGCCTCCGGTCCATAAGACTGCGTTTGGGTAACATTGCAACCGTCTAATATCGCTGCCTCCGCTAAAATAATACCGGCCAAGATTTGCCCCTGACCGCCGCTACCTCCAAAACGCACCTCATGTTTCTTAAACATTTTATCTATCCTCCCTTAAGGACTCAACCAAAGAACGATAAGCCTCAGTATACTCGGCGGCAACTGAATGATGTAACTCGCCTATTACAAATTTGCCCTTGAGTGCTTGTTCATCCATTGTTTTCGCCCTTGCAACAGTGACTGCATGTTCCTTTTGCCACTTCAACATTGCCGCCGGAGTTCCCATTTTATTCTTACGCCCAAAAGAAACTGGACAGGCACTGATTACCTCTACAACCGCAAAACCTTTGTGCTTGCTTGCCTTGGTCAATAGCCTGGTCAGTAAATTTGTATGATAAGTCGTTGCCCGGG
>CAZKPV010000001.1:39987-53238 GCA_964554735.1 uncultured Clostridia bacterium | reverse complement strand
ACTAAATCAATGACCGGGCACTTATTGGGTGCCGCCGGTGGTCTGGAAGCCGCCGCCTGCCTGTTGGCACTAACAAAAGGTATTGTGCCGCCGACCATCAACTATGAATATCCCGACGATGAATGTGATTTAAATTATGTTCCGAACAAGGCGGCAAAAGCATCCCTGAAGGTTGCCATATCCAACTCCCTTGGTTTTGGAGGTCATAACGCTTCCTTGGTATTTAAAAAATACGAATAACGCAGTGGTGATATCTTATGCCCCCTAAATTATACAGGGCAAAGTTGAAAAAAATAATTGGGTTTAAATCAGGTAGCGAAAAACAATTTAAAAAGGCCTTAACCCACAGTTCCTACTCTTATGAACATAGAAACCGCGGGCTACAAAGTAACCAAAGATTAGAGTTTTTAGGGGATGCCGTCTTGGAATTGGTTGTGAGTGATATTATATTTACCCACTACCCTTCCATGCCCGAGGGTAAGCTCACCAAACTGAGGGCCACGGTTGTCTGTGAGCCTTCCTTGGCAAAAGCCGCCAGGGAATTGGGTCTCGGCCAGTCATTGTATATGGGTAAAGGTGAGGAATTGAATGGTGGGAGGAACAAGCCATCAATACTCGCCGATGCCTTCGAGGCGGTCATCGGAGCCGTATATCTGGAGATGGGGCTTGCAGCGTGCAAGGAGCTGATTGTAAAATATTTAGGGGACTTGATTGACAAGGCGGCAACCGGAAGGCATGGGCGTGATTACAAAACCGAACTCCAGGAACTCTTACAACAAAAATCACCGGAACCGCTACACTATGCCATTTTGAAGGAAGAGGGCCCCGACCATGAAAAATACTTTACAGCCGGGGTTTACTACCGCAAAAGGCTGATGGGTACAGGTGAAGGGCATTCCAAAAAGTTGGCGGAACAGATGGCCGCTAAAGATGCATTAATCCATTACAACAACTATGAGGGTGAGATGGGCTAATGGGTTTTATCGGAAAGTTAAAAATGAATTTAGAAAAGACGCGGCAGGGTTTTAGCAAAAAAGTCGTGAACCTCTTTTCCAGGTATAAGAGCCTGGACGATGAATTGTTTGAGGAGCTCGAGGAACTGCTAATTATGGCGGACGTAGGTGTGGAAACGTCACTGGGGCTAGTGGAAAATATACGGCAACTGGCCATAGAAAAAAAACTTCGCGACCCGGGGGAATTAAAAGCCGTATTCAAAGAGGAAATCAAGAAAATTTTACAGGGAGAGGACACCACTGCAGGGGATGTGGATGTTAGCGGGGGGGCCCCCCATGTAATTCTTGTTGTCGGGGTAAATGGGGTGGGCAAGACAACCACTATCGCCAAATTGGCCCATAGGTTGACAGGGATGGGTAAAAAAGTTCTCCTGGGCGCCGGGGATACCTATAGGGCTGCGGCAATGGAGCAATTGGAGGTATGGGCAAACAAAATCGGCGTTGATTTGATTAAACATAAAACGGGCTCCGATCCGGCCGCTGTGGCTTTTGATGCCTTGCAGGCAGCAAAGGCTCGTGGGTTGGATGTTTTAATTATTGATACTGCGGGTAGGCTTCACACGAAACGCAATCTTATGGAGGAGCTCGTTAAGATAAAAAGGGTATTGCATAAAGGAAACCCGGCTGCCCCCCAAGAGGTATTGCTGGTTTTGGATGCCACAACAGGGCAAAATGCCGTGGCACAGGCAAAACTCTTTGGTGATGCCGTTGGAGTAACGGGCATTGTTTTAACCAAACTGGATGGAACGGCCAAGGGTGGCATTGTGGTGGCAGTAAAATCCGAGCTTGATATTCCCGTAAAAATGATTGGGCTTGGTGAGGGAATGGATGATTTAAAGGTTTTCAATGCGGATGAGTTTGTTGAGGCATTATTTGACTGATTTATGATTTTGTTAGGGACCGGCAGATTTGCCGGTTTTTTTCTTGTCGGCAATGCAAAAGATTGATATACTTTTGTATTGGAGCACAGAAAAAATTATTTAAAAGAAAGAACTTAAGGGCAAAGGAGGGTGTCAAATGCGCAAGAAAGGTTTTTCGTCACCGTTTTTACTGGCTTTGTTTAGCGCAATTATAGGTGGATTGTTAGTTGCCGCCCTTGGTTTTTTTTGCCTGCCACCGGGAGTGTTGAAAATTGCCCATGATAATGGCAATATAGCCGGTTACAACCCGGGGGTTGAAGCTTCCCCGGCGGGTACGGTCCTGACCCCGGAGGAGAAAGCGGTCACTAGCGCCGTCAAGAAGGTTGGGCCCGCGGTTGTCAACATAAATACCACGGTAGTCAGGCAGACCTTCTGGGGTTTGCAGTCAGGGAAGGGAAGTGGTTCCGGGGCAATTATTGATCCCAACGGCTATATAGTTACCAACAATCATGTGATAGATGATGCTTCCAATATAAATGTAACGCTTGTAGACGGCAGAAAATTTAGGGGGACTCTTGTGGGCTCCGACCCGGATAGGGATATTGCCGTGGTAAAAATCCAGGCCACCGATCTGCCGGTGGTTCAGCTCGGGGACTCGGATAAGCTGGAGGTGGGCCAGACGGCAATTGCCATAGGCAACCCTTACAGTTTTGACTTCACGGTGACAACGGGTGTTGTCAGCGCGGTCGGAAGACACGTGGAAATAGAGCGTGGGCGTGTTTTGGAGGGGTTGATCCAAACAGACGCGGCCATCAACCCGGGCAACAGTGGGGGGCCCCTTGTGAACAGTTCCGGACATGTGATAGGTATAAATACACTCCTGTACACCGGGGAGATGGGAAACGCCCAGGGAATCGGGTTTGCCCTTCCGATAAATATGGTCAATGAAGTGGCCCGTAATATTATTGATCGAGGGGAATCGGTTGAGCCGGTGCCATGGCTGGGGATATATATGACTAATTTGAGTGAAAATGTGGCTTTCCGCCAGGGTTTGCCCGTGGATAGCGGGGTTATTATAGCCTTTGTCGTACCCGAAAGTCCTGCCCAGAAATCGGGGCTGTTACAGGGTGATATTATTGTTAAGGCTAACGGAAAGGTTGTCAAGAACACCGATGACCTGTCATCGATAATCGGCAAAAGCAAGGTAGGGGAACAGTTGGGGCTGACCGTACTAAGGGAAGGTAAAGAAATAGAAGTAAAGGCAGTACTGGAGTAAATATTATATTAATTGGGGGATATCTATAATGCCAGACATGGGCAAACAAAGCACCGGTTATACTAAGAAAAACACATTAATGATTGTGATCGCATCCGTTCTTGTTGTTGCAGTTGCGGTGGCGGCTACCATTTTCCTTTTAAACAGATCACAGGTGGTGGCCACGGTAAATGGCGAAAAAATTACCAAGGATGAACTCTATGAGGTCATGTATGAAAATGTAGGGTCGGCCACCCTAGAAAATTTAATAACGGAAAAACTGGTGGAACAGGAAGCCAAAAAACAGGACATAACCATTTCCGATGAGGATATAGAGAAACGACTGGGCCAAGTAATTGGGCAAAACTTTGGTTCAGAGGAGGAGTTCATGCAGACCCTGATGATGTACAACATGACCAAAGAGGACGTGGAAAACAATATAAAAAACGAACTGATGATATTGGGGATTTTGGGTAAGGATATTGAAATCGAGGACGAGGAAATGATGGATTTCTTTACCAGCAACAGGTCGCTTTTTGATCGCGAGGAACAGGTGAAGGTTCGCCATATTCTCGTTGAGGATGAGGACGAAGCGAATGCCATCGTGCGGGAACTGAACAAGGGTGCGGATTTCGCCGAGTTGGCCAAGGAAAAATCAATAGACGGAAGCAAGGATAAGGGTGGGGATCTTGGCTTTGTAAAAAGACAAGATGTTGTTGAGGAATTCGGTAATGTGGCATTTAGTTTGGAAGTTGATGAAATCAGCGATGTAGTTAAATCCGATTACGGCTATCATGTGCTTCAGGTTTTGGAAAAACAACCGGCCAAGGAAGCCGTATATGAGGATTTCCGGGAGGAAGTACGTGATCTCGTCCTGCAGTCCAAGGTGAATGAGCGGGCGGGGGACTGGATTATGGAATTGAGAAATAAGGCTAAAGTTGAGTATGCAAAGGACCGGCCTTGATCAGGCTGGTTTTTTACATGTGGATTTATAACAGGATTGGAGATGAAGCCGTGCCCGTAAAAATTGCTGTTATTGGGGGATCAGGGGTATATGATCCCGAGATATTGGACCGTATCAGTGAAAAATGCATTGACACTGTTTACGGGGAGGTAAAATTAACTGTTGGTGAATATAGGGGTAAAAGGGTAGCCTTCTTGCCGCGGCATGGGCAGGATCACTCCCTCCCGCCGCATCGGATAAATTATCGTGCCAACATAATGGCGCTCAAAGAAATAGGGGTAAAAAATATTTTAGCCACGGCCGCCGTCGGTACCCTAAGCCCGGAGATGAAGCCTGAGGATTTTGTTCTGGTGGATCAGTTTCTTGATTATACCAAGGCAAGACTCCACACTTTTTTTGGTGAAAGCAAGGAAGGTGTAATACATCTTGATATGACCGAACCATATTGTCCCGGATTAAGAAAGGTGCTAGGGGAGGTCGCGGACGGGCTAGGGTACAATTATCACATACAGGGTACCTATGTCTGCACCGAGGGGCCGCGTTTCGAAACTCCCGCCGAGATAAATATGTTTCGGCTCCTGGGCGGGGATGTGATCGGGATGACCGGGGTTCCGGAGTGTACCTTGGCCCGGGAGGCTGAGATTTGTTACGCCACCATTGCTATGGTAACCAATTATGCGGCCGGGATGAGGAAGGAAAAATTGTCCCACCAGGAAGTCTTGGATATTATGGCCCACAATATAATAAGATTGAAGGATCTGGTTATGCGGACTATAGCCAAGCTTGACGAAAACAGGACCTGCGGGTGCCAAAGGATAAATCGGTAAAACGGGGGTTAAGGATTTGGAAACCATGCGATGGCAAACAAATGTCTTGGAATTGTTGGATCAAACTAAATTACCCGCCACGGTGGAATACATCAGGTGTGAACAATACCTGGATGTGGCCGGGGCGATCAAAATACTTGCCGTACGTGGGGCGCCTGCTATCGGTGCGGCTGCCGCCTATGGGCTTGTTCTAGGGGTTAAAGGTAAATTCGGTTCAGGCGGCGACCTGATCAACAGGGCGGAGGAAATTGCCGACAAACTGGCATCGGTTAGGCCAACCGCGGTAAATTTGCGCTGGGCCTTGGATCGCTTACTGGGCAAAATCAAGGATAAAGGGGACCGGGATCCGGCCCAATTATATGAAATCCTTCTGGCGGAGGCCCATAAAATATACCGGGAGGATTATGAGGGAAATAGGGCGATGGGGGCTATTGGGCAAAATTTGATACCGGACGGCGCCGGAGTTCTCACCCACTGTAATGCCGGTGCACTTGCCACGGCAGGTTACGGGACCGCTTTGGGAGTAATCAGGGCGGCCCATGAAGCCGGTAAAAATTTGATGGTATATGCAGATGAAACCAGACCTTTGCTCCAGGGATCAAGATTGACGGCTTGGGAATTAATGCAGGAAGGTATATCAGTTAAAGTGATCACGGATAATATGGCCGGTTACCTTATGTCTTTGGGGAAGGTTGACTGTGTCATTGTTGGTGCCGACCGCATTGCCGCCAATGGTGATGTTGCCAATAAAATTGGAACATACGGCCTTGCCGTCTTGGCCAAACATCACGGTATTCCATTTTTTGTAGCTGCACCTCTTTCCACCATTGACTTCTCATTGGGAAATGGGGGACTGATTCCCATTGAGGAGAGGGCGGAATCCGAAGTGACACACTTTGGGGGTGTCGGCGTTGCCCCCGAGGGTGCGAAAGCCTGGAATCCGGCTTTCGATGTTACACCGGGCGGGCTCATTGAGGCGATAATCACTGATCTTGGGGTGGCCAGAAAGCCTTATACGGAAAGTCTGAGTAGGTTGGTGGTTGGCGGTTAGTGGTTGGCGGTTAGGGGTGATGAGATGGGTTTGCAGGATGGTTTTGACGGGGCAAGGGAAGAAGTTTGTTTCCTTGGTCGCAGGATGCTTAAAAGTGGGCTCGTTGCCGGGAGTTGGGGCAATATTTCCCGGCGGCTCGGGGATGTGATGCTGATTACGCCCAGTGGTATGGATTACGATGTGATCAAGTCGGAGGATATAGTGGCAACGGACCTCGTCACCGGTGAAATTGTCGGCCGCCGGGTTCCCTCTAGCGAGGCAAAAATGCATAGGGCTATTTACGAAAACAGGGAGGATGTTTATGCCATCGTACATACCCACAGTGTTTATGCCGGCGTGCTAGCCGTAACCCATACCCCCCTGCCGCCGGTGCTGGAGGAATTAGCTCAAACCACAGGAGGGGTGGTTGAAGTGGCCCCTTATGCCCTTGCCGGAACGGAAAAATTAGCAAGGAATGTGGTGGTAACCTTGGCAAAAAAGGGGGCGGCCCTCCTGGCTAATCACGGGGTCGTCGCAGTAGGTAGAAATTTAGAGGAAGCATTTTACACAGCTCAGGTGGTGGAGCGGGCAGCAAAGATATATGTGCTAGCCGAACAGCTAGGTGCTGCAAAGATTTTACCCGCTTCCGATGTATTGTCATTGCGGGAAAACTATCTGCACCGCTATCGAAAAATTTGAGCAATATTGTGAATGAGGAGGTATGTGATTTATGTCGGCTATATTGATCGAGGGTGTGACCATACTGCCGGTAGACGGTAAAACCGATATTATAAAATCGGGTAATATTGCAATCCGGGATGACAGGATTGCTTATATAGGTTCCAAGGATCAATACACCGAAGATTTTGCGGCGGAAACTATCATAGATGGGTCGGAACTGCTCGCTTTACCGGGATTGGTTAACTGCCATACCCATGCTGCAATGACTTTGATGAGAGGCTATGCTGATGATTTACCCTTGATGGAGTGGCTTAAAGATAAAATATGGCCTTTGGAGGCCAAGCTTGAGCCGGAGGACATTTATTGGGGGACCCTCCTCTGCTGTTTGGAGATGATTAAATCGGGGACGACTACCTTTGCGGATATGTATTTTCATATGGATCAGGCGGCAAAGGCGGTTGATAAGGCCGGTATGCGTGCCTGCTTGGCCAGGGGGTTGGTGGGGATAGGCCCGGAGGCCGAAATAGGATTGGTGCAAAGTGAAGATTTTGTCAGAGAATGGCATGGTGGTGCGCAAGGAAGGATAACAGTAATGTTAGGGCCCCATGCGCCTTATACCTGCCCGCCGGATTACCTGAGGAGGGTGGCGGCGATCGCCGAAAAACATGGTGTGGGGATTCATATCCATATCGCCGAAACCAAACAAGAGATAAAAGATATACATAAGGATTATTCCAAAAGCCCCGTGGGATTGTTAGAGGATTGCGGTATTTTTGAATTGCCGACGATCGGTGCCCACTGCGTCCATCTTGACGAAAAAGACATAGCCATCTTGGCTAAAAAAAACGCTGGGGTTGCCCACAATCCGGAGAGCAATATGAAACTTGCCAGTGGTGTGGCACCCGTATGCCGGCTCCTTGAGGCCGGGGTCAAAGTGGGGATAGGCACTGACGGTGCCGCAAGCAATAACAATCTGGACATGATCGGGGAAATGCGCAGTGCGGCCCTACTACAAAAGCTCACAGCTATGGATCCGGTTGTGCTGCCGGCCCCTAGGGTGTTGAAAATGGCCACATCCAATGGTGCCGATGTACTGGGGCTGGCAAAAGAAACAGGGTCTTTGGAGGTGGGCAAAAAGGCCGACATTATTTTGTTGAATATTAAAAAGCCGCATCTTTACCCTAGACATGATTTAGCCGCACACATAGTGTATGCGGCTCATTCATCAGATGTGGACACCGTTATCATCGATGGAAAGGTAGTCATGGAAAACAGACGTGTGCTAACCATTGATGAGGATGAAGTTTATGAGGAAATCACAAACCGGGCCATGCGTCTGACAACTACTTCCTGAGTGACCCTATTATTGTTTTGACTCCCGATGTGGCTAGGCCAAAAAAACTCTTGTTCTTGGCAAGGATTATATCAATTGCATTTAATACCCTATCCACTTGTTCACGGGTTACCATAAGGGGTGGCTCGAGGCGGATAACATTGGGGTTGTTTAAGGTATAGGCCGTAATAATTTTATGTTTATTTAACAGTTCACCCGCCACCAGGCTTCCCAAATATTCATCCGACAACTTGTCCAGGAAGTTAAAGGCCGTTTTTTTTGATTCGAACTCAATACCGATGATTAAACCCTTGCCGCGTACTTCTTTTATCAGTGGGTGTTTGTTTTTTAAATCTTGAAGTCTCTTTAGAAGATAGCCCCCGACTTCCCGGGCATTATCGGCAAGTTTTTCATTGTGGATTACGTTAATCGCGGCAATGCCCGCCGCCATTGCCCTGGTGTTTCCGCCAAAGGTGCTTGTATGAAGGGCGGCCCTGTCCATACTGCCGTATGCTTTTTCCCATACCTGATGGGTGGAAATGCACACCCCGAGGGGAACAATTCCGCCACCGAGGGATTTTGCTATGCACATTATGTCCGGTTCGATGTTTTCATGTTCACAGGCAAACATTTTCCCTGTCCGGCCCATCCCGGTTTGAATTTCATCAACTATAAGCAATGTGCCGTTTTCGCGGCACAGTTGTTCCGCTTCTTTAAGGTAGCCTTTGGGGGGCATGATAATTCCGCCTTCACCTTGAATAACCTCAACTATAAATGCCGCCGCATTGTGTTTTTCAAGGGCTTCTCTCAGGGCCGCGGCATCGCCAAAGGGTACAAGATGACAGCCGGGAATGAGGGGCTGGAATGGCTCCTGGTATTTTACCCTGCCGGTAACTGATAAGGATCCCAGGGTTTTACCATGAAAGGAACCCTCCGTGTATATGATCTCCTTGCGTTTTGTCGACAGCCTAGCAAGCTTCAGTGAGGCTTCTACTGCTTCTGTGCCGCTGTTGCCGAAAAAGCATCGTTGCAAATCGCCCGGGGTGATTTCCGCAAGGTTTTTCCCTAGGGCTCCCATCAAAGGGTTCAAGGATGTCTGGAGAATATTTGGCAGCTCGTTTACTTGGCGTAAGGCCTCAATAATCTCGGGGTGGTTATGCCCGGTGTTGAGGGAGCCGTAGCCACCCAGAAAGTCCAGGTATTCGTTGCCGGCTTTATCCCAAACTGAAACTCCTTTGGCCTTTGCATATACATGGTCAAAATTTATTAAACTCATCAATGCGACTCGGCTTCCATTCCAGTAGGTCTTACAGTATTTTTTAGTTTCCTGCTCTGTCATATTTAAGGCGTCTTGAAAAGAAATCATTAGGGTTCCTCCTGACATTTATACATTATTGGCATACCTTGCACAATATTGTGCACAATTTAGGACTATTTCTATACTCTTCTTATTTAACCTTCTATATTAGTGCAGAAAATATTTAAATTCCCTTGACAAGGGCATAATATTTTTTTAGAATAGATGGGTGTAAAGGTTTATGTCTTGATAGTAGGTGTTGTTCTTTGGAGTTAGAAAAATTAGAAAACGTCAATTTGTTATTCGATTTTTACGGCATTCTTTTGACTGATAGGCAGAGGGAAATCATGGAACTGTACTACAGGGAAGATTTTTCACTTGGGGAAATAGCCTCTAAATACAAGATCAGTAGGCAGGCCGTGTACGATGCCCTGAAAAGGTCGGAAAAAACATTAAAAAAGTATGAAAAGAAGCTGAAATTGTTAGATAAACATGATGCCGAAAAACAAAAAATCGGCCTGATTTTGAAGAAGCTGAGTGAATGGAAATGCGCGCCGGAGAAGACTATATGCGAAATCAAAAGTATTTTGGAGGACATATTAAATTTGAATTACAGATAACTTAGGCTAGGGGTGGTCCAGTGCTTTTTGAAGGGTTGTCGGAAAAACTTCAAAAGGTTTTCAAAAATCTCAGGGGGAAGGGTAAACTCTCCGAGCAGGATGTTAACGCGGCTTTGCGGGAAGTGCGGCTGGCCTTACTCGAGGCCGATGTGAATTTCAAGATCGTTAAGGAATTTGTCGGCAAGGTTAAGGACCGTGCGGTTGGCGAGGAGGTATTTTCCAGTATAACGCCGGCCCAGCAAGTCATCAAAATCGTACATGACGAATTGACGGATCTGATGGGTGGAAGCCAGAGTAAAATTAATATTTCCTCCAAGCCCCCTACGGTAATCATGATGGTGGGCTTGCAGGGTTCCGGGAAAACTACAACGTCCGCCAAGCTAGCCAATATGCTTCGTAAAAAAGGAAAAAATCCGCTTCTTGTTGCCGCGGATATATACAGGCCCGCGGCCATAAAACAAATACAGGTCCTGGGTGAACAGCTCAGTGTCCCCGTTTTCAGTATGGGTGACAAGCAAAAACCGGCTAATATTGCCCTGGGGGCAATCGAGCATGCCACAAAAAACAAGATTGACACGATAATTATAGACACGGCCGGAAGGTTGCATACCGATGAAGACCTGATGGGGGAACTGGGTGAGATCAAGGAGGCGGTAAATCCCCATGAGATTATGTTAGTGGTGGACGCAACCACCGGCCAGGATGCTGTTAATGTTGCGGAAAGCTTCAATGAAAGGTTGGAATTGAGCGGCATCCTTCTTACTAAATTGGATGGCGACACCCGCGGCGGTGCGGCCTTGTCCGTTAAGGCAGTTACCGGCTGCCCGATAAAATTTGTCGGGATAGGCGAAAAGCTGGATGCCATTGAGGAATTCCACCCGGATAGAATGGCCAAGCGTATTCTTGGGATGGGTGATGTTCTTACATTAATCGAAAAGGCACAGTCTGCTTTTGATGCCGAGCAAACGGAAAGGCTCAGGAAAAAGCTGAGGGACCAGGAGTTTTCACTTGAGGATTTTCTGGAGCAGTTACAGGAATTCAAAAAATTGGGACCCTTAGATCAGATTGTCGACATGATTCCCGGTTTGTCGGGAATGAAAAAAATGAAAAATTTAAAAATGGACGAAAAGGAGTTAGTGTATGCCGAGGCTGTCATTAAATCAATGACCCCCGATGAACGGAGGCATCCGGAGATAATTAGGGGGAGTAGAAGAAAACGTATAGCCAGGGGCAGCGGTACAACGGTACATGAGGTTAATAAGATACTAAAGCAATACAGTCAGGTAAAAAAAATGATGAAACAGATAGGGGATATGGAAAAATCCTATAAAAAGGGTTTTAAATTGCCCAAAAATTTATTTTGATAAGGAGGTGTATGCAAAAAAATGACCGTAAAAATACGTCTGAAAAGAATGGGAGGAAAAAAGGATCCCTTTTTTCGAATAGTTGTTGCGGATTCGCGTTCTCCCCGCGATGGCAGGTTTATAGATGAGCTGGGTTATTACAATCCGGTGAAGGATCCCGTGGTGGTCAAAATAGATGCCGAAAAGGTCCACAATTGGCTGGTCAAGGGTGTCCAAATGACTGAAACAACGAAGTCTTTGTTCCGCAAGGAAGGCATTTTAAACAGAGTTGCCGGGGAAGAAAAGTAAACTAGGGGGGCAGCTTTTAAACGATGGTTGAATTGGTGGAAGTTTTAGCTAAGGCACTTGTAGATGAGCCCGATGAAGTCAAGATCAACACGGTTAACAAAAACAAAACCGTAATTATACAGCTAAGTGTTGCACCGGACGACATGGGTAAGGTTATAGGCAAGCAAGGTAGGATCGCCAGGGCCATACGTACAGTGGTCCGTGCTAACGCCATAAAAAAACAGAAAAAAGTAATCGTTGAAATTGTTTAACCATGAACAGGGAGTTTATCGCAATCGGTGAAATTGTAAATACCCAGGGCAACAGAGGGGCGGTTCGCGTCATCCCACTGACCGATTTTCCGGAAAGGTTTACCGGCATGAAATCGGTATCCGTTAAAACAGGCGATATTAGAAAGGAATACCGTATTGAGCAATTATATCATCATAAAAAATACGTTATTATAAAGTTTGATGGGATAAACAGTATCGGTGAAGGCAAGGCACTAAAAGGCGGTCTCTTGCAAGTAACAAGGGATCAGTTGGTGCCGCTTCCCGAGGGTTCGTACTACGTCTTTGATCTCGTGGGGCTTCCGGTGTATACGCTTGAAGGTGAATACCTGGGGGAGATAAGGGATATTTTGAAAACCGGTGCTAATGATGTTTTTGTTGTTGAAGGTGAGGGTGAAAAAGCAGTTTTGATACCCGCCTTAAAACAGCTTGTCAAGATGATTGATTTGAAGGGCCGATGCGTTAAGGTGGATCCGCCGGAAGGGTTGTTATAGGGTGATAAGGTATGCAGGTTGATATTTTGACATTGTTTCCGGAAATGTTTTCCGGCCCCCTCAATGCAAGTATATTAAAAAGGGCGCAAGATCAGGGGCTGTTGGTTATAAACCTCCTCAACATAAGGGATTATTCCGGCAATAAGCACCGCACGGTGGATGATACTCCTTATGGCGGAGGGGCCGGTATGGTAATGGAAGCCGGGCCGTTTTTTAGGGCGATTGATCATTTGAAAGAACAAGGTAATGGTCGCCGTGGCCGGGTAATTTTGCTGACGCCACAAGGGAAAACATTTACACAGGGGTATGCCCGGGAATTGGCTTCGGAGGACAATATTATATTGATTTGCGGCCATTACGAGGGTGTCGATGAGCGGGTCAGGGAGGTGCTAGTGGACGATGAAATATCAATCGGTGACTTTGTCCTGACCGGCGGAGAGATACCCGCCATGGTAGTTGTTGATGCGGTAGCGAGGTTGTTGCCCGGGGTTCTGGGAGAGCCGGCTTCGGTAGTGGAGGATTCCTTTTACAAGGGCTTGCTTGAGTATCCACAATACACCAGACCCCGCGAATATCGTGGTTACGAAGTCCCTGAAGTGTTGACTAGCGGGCACCATGAAAACATAAGAAAGTGGCGAAGACGGCAGTCCCTATTGAGGACCCTACTGAAAAGACCTGACCTGATGGAAAATGCGGATTTAACTGATGAAGACCTTTGCATTTTAAGGGAAATAGGTATAATATTAAATGGGATTTTAAACAGGGTTTAACCACAGGAGCGTACATGCGAAAGGAGGATTAACATGAGCTTAATTCACATAGTTGAAAAGGAATATTTAAAAGATGAAGTTCCCAAGTTCAGGCCCGGGGATACGGTAAGGGTACACGTTAAGGTAGTTGAGGGAACTCGTGAAAGAATACAGGTATTTGAAGGTACAGTCATAAAGAGACAAGGT
>CAZKPV010000001.1:30400-39977 GCA_964554735.1 uncultured Clostridia bacterium | reverse complement strand
ATTTTAAAAATGCAGGGCGGAGGCCTTTCAAAGACTTTTACTGTTAGAAGGGTATCCTACGGCGTGGGTGTCGAGCGTACATTTCCGGTACATTCGCCCATGATTGCCAAGATTGATCTTGTGCGTTTTGGAAAGGTCAGGAGGGCAAGGCTGTATTACCTGCGTAAACTACATGGAAAAGCGGCTCGGATACGTGAAAGAGGCAGACGGTAAAGACAAGGGACTGGTTGTAAACAGTCCCTTTTTTGGATTGAATGCGGTTGTTGGATATTTTTCCGGGGGTAGGGGGATAGAAAGTGGAGGAAATACAAAAGCCCAAAAAGTCTCTTCTCGTTGAATTTGCGGAATCTATTGTATTAGCTGTAATCCTTGCTTTGATAATACGGCTGTTTATTATAGAGCCTTTCTATATACCGTCCGAATCTATGGAACCTACGCTATCGGTAGGGGATAGAATTATTGTCAGTAAATTTACATATAAAATAAGTGGGTCATCACCCCAAAGGGGGGATGTGATAGTCTTTCGTTTTCCCCTAGACACTAGCAGGAATTTTGTAAAACGTGTAATAGCGCTGGGCGGGGAAACTTTAACTATCAGGGATAGTCGTCTTTACATTGACGGAAATTATATTCCGGAAAACTATCTGCCGGAGGGGCTGGAGTTTGATGATTATGGGCCCGTACGTGTTCCGGAGGGGACGCTATGGGTAATGGGGGATAACCGGAATGACAGCGATGACAGCAGGAGATGGGGGGCCTTAAGCGAGGATCTGATCGTTGGCAAGTCGATATTAATCTATTGGCCCTTGGAAAGGATGGACATGCTACATTGATAATATGTCCTGCATTGACAATAGGGGAAGATGTGTATGGGTGATCTAGGTTGGTATCCCGGCCATATGGCCAAGGCGAAAGGTGTAGTCAAAGAAAATATCAATTTGATAGACGTGGTTTTTGAAATTCTGGATGCTAGGATACCGTTTAGTAGTCGAAATCCTGATATAGTTGACATTTGCAGGCGCGCACCTAGATTGGTTGTCTTGAATAAATCCGACCTGGCGGATGCGGGCCTTACTCGTATTTGGGAGAAAACAATAGCCGGGCAAGGTACACCAGTTGTTTCGGTTAACGGGACCGATAAAAAAACACTGCGTAATATACCGCGGATGGCCCTAAGGCTTGCCAAGCCGAAAATGAAGGGATTGTCGGCCCGTGGAAGGAAAAGGCGGGCTATACGATGCCTTTTGGTAGGTATCCCCAATGTGGGTAAGTCTACAATAATCAATACCCTGGCCGGGCGTAAAATTGCCCGGGTCGAGGACAGGCCCGGTGTAACCCGAGGGAAACAATGGATTAGGGTGCGGCGTGATTTGGAGTTCCTTGATACCTCGGGCATCCTTTACCCGAAGATAGATGACCCTGTTACAATATTAAAACTTACTGTGACCGGGGCGATTGACACGGGAGAACAAGGGGCCGAGGAAGCCGCCCTTTGGTTGCTGAAACATCTGTTGGCACAAAACCCTATGGCATTGATAAAACGCTATAATTTACAGGAAACCGAGGATTACACCCCGACTTCCTTGCTCGATGTAATAGGAAAAAAACGTGGTTTGCTTGCGGCAGGGGCTAGGGTGCGGTTATACCAGGCGGCCCGTTTGATTTTGAAGGAGTACCAAAGCGGCCTGCTGGGAACAACAACCTTGGATATGCCGCCTTGGGAGGGGGAGTCTTGAATTTAAGCGGATATACCATAGCTGAGATTCGTAAGATGGTCAGGGAAGGGCGCCGTGCGGAGCCGGACTTTTTAAAAGCCCTGGCATCAGACAGACGTCTGGGCGTTAAAAAGTTGTATTTACAGCTAATCAGGAAGCAGGCCGCACTCGAGGAAGAAAAAATACGCCTAAAAGATCTGTTCAACTACGAAAATAGGCTCTACAAACGGGGCCTCAACTATATAGCAGGTGTGGACGAAGCCGGCCGCGGCCCGCTAGCGGGCCCGGTGGTTGCGGCGGCCGTGATCCTGCCCGCCCACCTAATACTCTATGGTCTAGATGATTCAAAAAAATTAAGCCCGCTTAAAAGGGCGGTGTTGGCGGGTGAGATAAAAGAAAAAGCATTGGCTTGGGGGGTGGGTGTAGGCACTGTTTCCGATATTGAAAGGCTTAACATTCACCACGCTTCCCTACTTGCAATGAAAAGGGCGGTTGAAAAGCTTAGTCCGCCCCCCCAACATCTGTTGGTGGATGGATTTATGATTCCCGGTATAAACATAAGACAAACCGTTATTAGAAAAGGGGACTCCATGAGTGCAAGCATTGCCTCCGCCTCGATTATCGCCAAAGAAACCAGGGATTCTATGATGAGGGAATACGATAAGGAATTTCCCCATTACGGTTTTGGTAAACACAAAGGTTATCCAACAGGTGAACATATCAAGGCATTAATGAAATGGGGGCCCACCCCCCTACACAGGCGTAATTTTGAACCGGTTAGAAACTTGTTTAAATAGTTGGAAACATTTAATTTATATTTAATTCAAATTTAATAGCATTTTGGCGCCTAAGTATAGTAACCTTATACTAGGTTGTCTTTGAAAAAAGGAGGATGGGCATGCTTTCAGAGTGGGGTGCCTTGTTCATTATTCTCAATGTAGCCTTGGTATTTGGTATAGGCGGTATGGTGGTCTCCTATTTAGTTCAACCAAGAAAATACAGTTATTTAAAAATGCAGACCTACGAATGCGGAATGAGTACTACAGGGTCATCCTGGGTCAGGTTCAGGGTTAGTTATTTTTTGTTTGCACTGATTTTCCTTATATTTGACGTGGAAACAATTTTTTTATACCCCTGGGCTGTTATATTCCAAAAGGTAGGTCTTTTTGCCTTTATTGAAATGGTAATATTTATACTAATTTTGGTAATAGGCCTATGGTACGCATGGAAGGAGGATGCCCTCAGATGGATGTAAAGAAGGATATTTCCACGGTTGAACTGGGCCACGGGAAAATACTTTTTGCAAAACTAGACAAGGTTTTTAACATAGCAAGGGGATATTCCATCTGGCCCCTATCCTTTGGATTGGCTTGTTGTGCCATAGAGGCCCTTATGGCCGCCAATGCTTCCCGTTATGACCTTTCACGATTTGGTTACGAGGTAATGCGCCCATCGCCACGCCAGGCGGATGTAATGATTGTAGCCGGCACGGTTACAAGCAAAATGGAACGTATGCTAGTCAGATTGTATGAACAAATGGCAGCCCCCAAATGGGTAATTGCCGTGGGCAGTTGTGCCATATCCGGTGGTCCTTTTGTTGATTCCTACCATGTGGTGCCCGGCGTAGACAAGCTCATACCGGTGGATGTGTATGTTCCCGGCTGCCCGCCGAGGCCGGAAGCAGTGATCGAGGGTATGCTCATGTTGAGGGACAAAATCCACGACCCCAAGGTGGTGAAGGTTGCCAGCCATGGAAACTAAGAATTTTAACCCACGGTTTAAGGAAATTTTAGAAGACAAATTCCCGGATCTGGAAATCCTTGAATCCTCCTCGAGTTTGGTCATGGTTGTACCCGTGAGTGAACTTCTTTCTGTTATGCAAAAGCTACATGACAGCCCCAAACTGGATTTTGATTTTCTGACTAATCTAACCTCGGTCGACTATCCCGATACCTTTCGTATTATTTATAACTTGGTATCCCTGACCAATGCTTTTACCTTAGAGGTGCGTGTTGATGTTGACAAGGAAGTACCGGAGGTTCCGTCCGTTATTGATATATGGGGTGCGGCAGATTGGCAGGAAAGGGAAGTATATGACCTGATGGGGATTGTATTTAAAGGACATGGGAATCTAAAGCGTATTCTTTTAAAGGATGATTTCAAGGGATATCCTTTGCGGAAGGATTTTGAATATACCGGTGGCAGATAACAGTCTACAGAGGTGAATTGAATGTTTGAAACGGAAGAAATCACCTTAAATATGGGTCCGCAACACCCCAGTACCCATGGTGTTTTTCGTATAATACTTAAGTTGGACGGTGAAATAATAAAAGAGGCCGTCCCGGTATGCGGCTATCTACATCGCGGAGTGGAAAAACTAGCGGAAGCTCGTACCTACACCCAATTTATCCCGTACACGGATCGTATGGACTATATGGCCGCAATGTTAAATAATATGGGTTACGTACAGGCAGTGGAAAAACTAATGAACATTGAAATCCCCGAAAGGGTTGAATATATCAGAGTTATTTGTGCTGAGTTATCCAGGATAGCCAGCCACCTGGTTGCCGTGGCGGCTTACAGTGTTGACCTGGGCGGCTTTACGGGTTTTTTGTACCCCTTCCGCGACCGTGAAAAAATCTTGGATCTTTTTGAGATACTTACGGGTTCTAGAATGACCTTCAGCTATATGCGAATAGGTGGCGTGGCCAACGATTTTCCGCCGGGCTTTTGTGAAAAAGTGGAGAAGGTGCTCGATTACTTGCCGCCATGTTTTGACGAATACGACGGGTTGATAACGGGCAATGAAATCTTTCAGGCCAGGACCAAGGGAGTGGCTGTTTTGGAGCCTGAAATCGCTGTCAATTATGGCATCAGTGGCCCTAATCTACGGGCATCCGGGGTCAATTTTGATTTAAGGAAAAATCGCCCGTACAGCGTTTACGATAGGTTTGATTTTGAAGTGCCCTTGGGGAGAAACGGGGATTGCTTCGATCGTTTCTGTATGCGCATACTGGAAATGCGTCAGTCGGTAAGGATTATCAGACAGGCCTTAGCTGGTCTACCCGAAGGCCCTATAACCGCCAAGGTCCCCAAAATTATTAAACCACCCGTTGGTGAGGTTTACCATGAAATAGAAGGGGCCAAGGGCATATTGGGTTACTATGTTGTAAGCGACGGCACTACGAAGCCTTATCGTATCCATGTTCGGAGACCTTCGTTTATGAACTTGGGTGTTTTGGGTGAGTTGGTAAAGGATTGGAAAATAGCCGATGTGGTGTCGGTGTTGGGAAGCCTCGACATAGTATTGGGTGAAGTCGATGCTTGAGCAAAACAATAACGGGAGAGGGCTCTATGTTTGAGAATATATTTGTTGATGCTTTAAATTGGACCATTGGCCTTGTTGGTGCAGTTGGGGCACCTGAGCTAATAACCGATATAGTTGTTGTATTGCTGAAAATTATCGCTATCTTGTTATTTATTATTTTAAATGTTCTTTTTTTAGTGTATCTTGAGCGTAAGATTGCAGCCTATATCCAATCCCGGGTTGGCCCAAATAGGGTTGGTCCCAAGGGTTTATTACAGACCGTGGCCGATATTGGCAAATTGATGAGCAAGGAACTGATTGTGCCGGCTCTGGCCGACAAAAAAGTATTTTTGTTGGCGCCTGTCTTAATCTTTATACCCTGCCTGTTGATGTTTGCCGTGGTCCCACTGGGAAAGGGACTAGTGACAGTGGATTTGAATGTAGGCTTGTTCTACTTTTTCTCCGTGGCATCGCTTTCAACTATTGTATTTTGGATGGCCGGCTGGGCATCCAGTAATAAATACGCCGTTTTAGGCAGTATGCGTGTAGTTGCTCAGATGATCAGTTATGAGATACCCATGGTCCTCGCCCTACTGGGCGTTGTTATGATTGCCGGGACTTTGAGATTAACCGGACTTGTCGATGCCCAGGCGGGTGCCTGGTTTATATTTACACAGCCGGTTGCATTTATAATATATGTCATTGCGGCCACCGCCGAGTGCAATAGGGTGCCCTTTGACTTAATGGAAGGTGAATCCGAAATTATTGCCGGACCCTTTACCGAGTACGGAGGAATGGGCTTTGCCTTCTTTTTTCTTGCCGAATATGCCAATTTAATGTTGGTGTCCATACTGGCGACCACCTTATTTTTAGGGGGATGGCTAGCTCCTTTTGGGTGGACCTTCATACCTTCCTGGATGTGGTTTATCATCAAGGTGTATCTGATGATTTTGCTGTTTATGTGGTTCCGGTGGACCTTTCCGCGTATTAGGGTTGACCAGATACTTTCCTTTGGGTGGAAGGTGCTAGTGCCGCTTTCCCTGGCCAATATATTTGTAACAGGTATAGGGATATATATTTATCGTGCTCTAGGGTGGTGATTTGATGTTTGGCAGAGGTTTGCTAAAGGGTCTAGGAATTACATTTAAGGAGTTTATAAGTAAAAAGGTAACCGAATCATACCCCGAGGTGAAGCCGGATCTTCCGGAAAATTATCACGGTCGTTTTGTTTGGGCTGCCGAAAAATGTATAGGCTGCAACCTATGTGTTCGTGCATGCCCGAATAAAGTAATAGAAATTGAAACTAAAAGAGTTGAGAAAAAACGCATCGTGACAAGGTTTGTTATGAATATAGAGTATTGTATGTTTTGTGGCTTCTGTGTTGAGGCTTGCAATAGGGATGCTTTGAATTTCAGCACCGAGTTTGAAATGGGACAGTATTCAAGGGACAGAGTACCCTTGGTCATGGTTGATACTACCGGAAGCAACTACAAAGAGGGAGAAAAAGGGGTGGGAGATTAATGGATTTTCTCTTGCAATTATATAATGATCTGATAAATGCGGGCATTCTCTCCGCAATTTCCTTTTCTTTTCTAGCAGTTGTTGTTCTCGGTTCGGCCATAGCGGTGATTACCATGAGAAACCTTGTCCACAGCGTGCTTTGGTTGGCAGTGACCATGCTTGGTATTGCAGGTATATTTGTTACCCTAAACGCGGAATACCTTGCGGTGGTGCAAATTTTGGTTTATGCCGGTGCTGTTTGTGTAATGGTTATATTTGGCGTTATGATCACGCAACAGGGAGGCACGGGTCGGAGTAGCCTTTTCAACAAGCAGGTGCACAGTTCGTTGTTGGTTGGTATTGCAACCCTACTTGTCACCATAGGATTGTCGGTGCAGGCAAAGTGGCCCGCGGCAACCGTGGAGGTGCCGGTAGATACCGTGGAAAACATTGCTTTTATCTTGCTCAGCAAATATGTTATACCTTTTGAAGTTGCGGCATTGTTGCTGTTGGTCGCCTTGTTCGGGGCCATTGTTATTGCCAGGGAGGTGGAATGTGATGATTGATTTCACGGTCGGCCCTACCCATTACCTGATTTTATCCGCGTTTTTATTTTCTATAGGTCTGTTTGGGGTATTGGTCAAAAGAAATGCAATCGCAATACTGATATGCATAGAGCTGATGCTCAATGCCGTTAACATAAACTTGGTTGCCTTTAATAAATTTGTAACACCTTTGGCCTTTACCGGCCAGATGTTCGCGATTTTTGTAATAGCGGTGGCGGCGGCGGAGGTCGCAGTGGGATTGGCAATTATTATTGCTGTCTACAGGCTCAGGCTGTCGGCTAATGTGGACGATTACAACCTACTAAAGTGGTAGGTTCCTGGACGGAGGTGTATCCGGATAATGATAGAGTTTGCTATGTACCATGCTTGGTTGGTCCCACTCCTGCCGGTTTTGGGATTTGTATTTATTATTTTTGTTACCCGCCAGTGGCCTAAAATAAGTGCATTTGTTTCCATAATGTTTATGCTAGCCTCGTTTGCGGTGGCATCGGCGGCGGCCTACGGGGTTTTTACCGACCCAAATTTTATGCACAGTTCTTTGGAGTACAGTGTGCGTTGGTTTTCCATGCCCGGGTTTACTGTTAATGTTGGTGTTCTCTTGGACCCGACATCGGTTATGATGTTGTTTATGGTAAGCCTTGTGGCCTCGTTGATTCAAATATACTCGGTTGGGTATATGGATGGTGACAAGGGTTTTTCAACGTTTTTTGCCTACATGTCTTTGTTTGCGGCATCGATGCTTGGGCTTGTCATTTCCAGTAATCTTTTACAAATGTTTGTTTTCTGGGAACTGGTTGGTCTTTGTTCATATTTGCTAATTGGTTTTTATTCGCACAAAATATCGGCCAGGGAGGCGGCGAAAAAGGCTTTTGTAACTTGCAGGGTGGCCGATTTCGGTTTGCTTCTTGGCTTGTTGATGCTTCAAATTGTATTTGGCACCCTGGATATATCTGTGTTGTCAACAGAAGTTGCCAACTTCGAGGCATATACCAGTGGCGGAGTTTTGACTATGATTGCGGTTTTAGTATTTATTGGCCCGATTGGCAAGTCGGGGCAATTCCCTTTACACATCTGGCTACCGGATGCAATGGAGGGGCCTTCACCTGTTAGTGCTTTGATCCACGCCGCTACTATGGTTGTGGCCGGGGTTTATCTTGTGGGCAGGACTATGTTTTTGTTTGTGGAAGTTGAGTTGGCCATGATGTTGGTTGCCGTTACGGGTGCCTTCACCGCTTTTTTTGCGGCTACAATTGCCCTTGCCCAACATGAAATGAAAAGAATACTGGCTTATTCCACAATTAGCCAGTTAGGTTACATGATGCTTGCCCTGGGGGTTGGAAGCCTCACTGCCAGTATGTTCCACCTTTGGACGCACGCGTTTTTCAAGGCGCTCATGTTCCTTGCCGCAGGGAGTGTTATTCACGCCCTAGCCGGTCAGGCGGATATTCGGGCCATGGGCGGTCTGGTAAAAAGAATGCCGGTTACATCCTGGGCCTTTGTAATAGGGGGACTTGCAATTGCGGGCATACCACCCTTTGCAGGGTTCTGGAGCAAGGATGAGATATTGGCGGCGACCCTACAATCCGGACACACGGTCTTGTTTGTGGCGGCGGCTTTAACGGCATTTTTAACTGCATTCTATATGTGGAGATTGATCTTTACGGCCTTCTTCGGTGACGAAAAGCCGGAAAATAAGCCGCAAGAATCGCCGATTTCCATGCTTTTCGGCATATGTGGGCTTGCCTTGCTTGCCGTTGTGGGTGGATTTGTCAACACCCCTTGGGCCCCTTGGTTCGGGAAATGGATTAATTTTGGCGGTTTTCACCACGCGGCACCTAATTACGGAATTATGGCTCTCTCCGTCCTGTTGGCCGTTTCTGGCATATACCTTGCCTACCGACTTTATATAGTTGACAAAAAGGCGGTTGAGGTAGTCAAAGAAAGGTTTAAACCGATTCATACGCTTTTATATAATAAATATTATGTTGACGAGGCATTCCTGTGGTTTACACATCGGGTATTGGATGGCCTGGCCCGGGTAACCTATTGGGTTGATATTTATATAGTGGACAGTATTGTAAACGGTATTGGTTACAGTGCGGCTTTTTTAGGGGAAAGATTTCGCTTTGGCCAGACCGGACAATTACAAACCTATGTCTTGGTTTTCTTCGTGGCAATTGTTGTGATCTCGGTAGTATTGGCCTTTAACAGCTTGGATAGTGCGGGCCTGCTGGCAGGGGGTGGCCTTAAATGACATGTCCCATACTAACTATAATTCTGTTGGCGCCCATTGTAGGGGTTCTGATTACGGCCTTTGTTCCTAAGGAAGAAGGCAAGTTTATTAAAATCGTTGCCATAATGAGTACGTTTACATCCTTGGCTTTGAGCGTGTACGTCTTTTTTGCCTACGATATCGTCCGGGGTGGTCTGCAATTTGTCCATCGTGTTCCCTGGATAGAGGACTTGGGTGTGTCCTATTATATGGCCGT
>CAZKPV010000001.1:10891-30390 GCA_964554735.1 uncultured Clostridia bacterium | reverse complement strand
ATGGGTTAAGTCTTCCAATGCTTTTGTTGGTTAACCTAATCGGCTTCTGTGCGGTGTTCAGTTCATGGAACATTAATGACCGGCCCAAGGAATTTTTCATCTTACTTCAATTACTGATTACCGGTGTGATGGGGACTTTTATTGCCCAGGATATGTTTATATTCCTTCTTTTCTATGAGGTAGTCGTAATCCCTATTTATATTCTGGTTGTTATCTGGGGGAGTTCAAAGAGGGTCACCAAGGAATATGCCGGCATGAAGCTTACGATATACCTGTTGATCGGGAGCGCCTTTTTACTTGCGGGTGTTATTGCATTGTTTGTACAGGCTTCGGTTATCACGGGAGTTGCTGACTTTAGCTATGCCGGGCTAGCCCAGGTGAACTATCCCCAGACATTTGAGTATCTGGTATTTTTCCTGATGCTCCTAGGCTTCGGCTCCCTAATATCCATGTTTCCACTTCACTCATGGTCGCCGGACGGATACGCCGGTGCTCCGACTGCCGTAAGTATGATTCACGCCGGAGTTTTAAAAAAGATCGGTGGTTACGGTTTAATACGTATAGCGGTGTATATTTTACCGGCGGGGGCAAAGTTTTGGGCGCCCCTAATGGCTATACTGGGGGTAGCCGGTGTGGCCTATGCGGCCATGGCGGCGATGGCTCAGAAGGACCTGAAGTACCTGATTGGTTATTCAAGTGTTAGCCATATGGGCTACGTCGTCCTGGGCATTGCTACCCTTAGCACAATTGGCATAAACGGTGCCATGGCCACCATGTTTGCCCATGGTGTTATGGCCGCCCTGTTCTTTTCCAGTGTTGGCTTCATATATGAAAAAACGCATACACGTTGGATTCCCAAGCTCGGTGGCTTGGGCCATCAGGTTCCGCGTATTGCTGTTGGTTTTATGCTTGCCGGACTAGCGTCTTTGGGTTTGCCGGGTCTTATAAATTTCATTCCGGAGTTTACAACCTTCATAGGGGCCTACAATGCATTTGGTTGGCTTGCCGTTATCGCCATATTCGGTATAATTATTACGGCCCTGTATGTATTGAGGGCTGCCGCCAACAGTTTGTTTGGCCCTAAACGGGAGGAATACAACGGGTTAAAGGATATTTCCGGGCCTGAGTTTGTTCCGCTGGTGGTGCTTGGGACGGTGCTGGTTGCGGGTGGATTGCTACCCTTCCTGCTCATGGATGTAGTAAATAGCGGCGTTGTACCCATTGTTGCAAATATCGGGGATGCTATGAGCCAGATAGGGGGGAACTTTTAATGAATATTGATTTGTCGCTCCTAAGCCTGGAGATATCAACTGCCGCACTGGGAATAACTATACTGGTGCTGGGTCTGTTGATACCGAGAAAGATGCATCGGGGCCTGTATGCCCTCGCGGTGCTTGGCTTTCTCGGCATTGCGGGAGTGGGGGTTGGTGTATGGAATATTGAGGGTACCCTATTCGATGGCATGTATATCGTTGACAAATACGCGACATTTTTTAAGATATTGTTTTTATCCGGGGCATTTCTAGTTACCCTGGGTTCTTCCAATTATGTTGCGGAAATGCGCAATAAATATGAGTATTACTCCCTGCTGGCATTTGCCACCGTGGGAATGATGGTTATGGTGTCGGCGGGTGATTTTATCACCCTGTTTGTTGGTCTGGAACTGATGGCGATTGCCTTTTATATTCTGGTCTGTTATCGCAAAACGGAAGCCAAATCGGTAGAGGCAGGGATCAAATATATACTTCTTTCCGCTGTTTCTTCAGCGGTGTTGTTATATGGGTTAAGCCTTGTATATGGTTATACCGGGAGTATAGTGATTTATGAGGTGGGGGTTTTTGTTAAAACCAACCCCTTAAACCCCATTTTAATTATCGGATTGACGATGTTGGTGGCGGGCCTTGGTTTTAAAATATCGGCCGTGCCGTTTCATATGTGGTCGCCCGATATTTATGAGGGCGCCCCAACTCCGATAACATCTTACCTTGCCCTGGGTTCCAAGGCGGCTTCCTTTGCCTTACTAATTCGCATTTTTATGACCGGGCTATCCGGTGTTTGGGTGCATTGGGTTATGCTGTTTGCCGTCCTGGCCGCACTAACCATGATTTTGGGCAACTTGATTGCCATTCCACAGACAAATGTCAAGCGTATGCTGGCTTATTCCAGTGTTGCCCAGGCCGGTTATATGTTGGTTGGTATGGTGGCCGTAAGTCAGGCGGGGATAAAAGGCATTATGTTCTACGCCTTCCTGTATGTTTTTGCCACCGTGGGTGCCTTTACAGTGGTGACCTACTATTACACTATTGTGAAAAGCGATGAGATCAGTGACTATGCGGGTCTGAGCCAACGTTCGCCGTTAATGGCGGCGGTATTGGTTGTTTCTATGTTGTCTATGGCGGGCATCCCGCCCTTGGCGGGCTTCGTAGGTAAAGTCTATCTCTTTACCTCAATTGCCCAGGATTATCTGTGGCTAATGCTTCTAGGATTTATAATGAGTATGGTTTCCGTATATTACTATCTCCGCCTCACCTTGGTGATGTATCGTGACCCACCGGCGGACCCCGAACCAATAAAGGTACCCGGTCATGTTACAATAACCCTAATTGTTGCACTGCTGGCTACAATAGTGATAGGCGTTTACCCTAACCCCCTATCAGAAGTTGTAAATATTGCGGCCCAGTCATTTTTCAGGTAATGTGTCTAGATCATTTTGGAGTTGTCTATACAGTAGGCAGCTCCTTTTTAATTATAATAATCTAATTATTGTCTAAATAGAGGGATTGTAAATAAGATTGGAGAAAATATACCTAAGTAGAAATCATAGGCATAAACGGAGGTGCGGAATGTTACAGGCTAGGGAAGATTATGACCTTTCCAGAGGCTTTTTTATTAAAGGCGGCAAAACAGGGGTATTGTTGCTACATGGTTTTATCGGAAATGCTTCGGAAATGGAGGAAATGGCGGATTATCTAGCGTCAAAAGGGATGACAGTATTTGTGCCAACATTACCGGGCCGTGGACTCAACCCCAAAGACATGATAAAAACCACCCGCCAGGAATGGCTCGATGTCGCAATTGAAAATCTAAAAGATCTCAAGGGGGAGTGTAGTAGGGTTTTTGTTGGCGGACAATCTATGGGGGGGACGATAGCACTACATTTAGCGGCAAATAATAAGGTTGACGGAGTTATTTCTTTGGCAACACCGGTATGGATTAATCCGATATATCGATGGTCCAAGCTAATAAAGTATATTGTAAAGTTTGCCACCCGGGTGAAGATAGACGTGAGGGACCCGGAGGGGAAGAAAAAATACCGGGGCTATAACAGGATTCCGCTAGCCAGTGTAGGCCATCTTTCCGATTTGGTCAAACAGGTTAGGGCGGAGTTGCCAAGAGTGCGGGCACCACTGTTGATTGTCCATTCTAAGGCAGATCAAACGATAGTTACAACCAATGCCAGGATCATCTATGATCGCGCCGGTTCATCCAAAAAGAAGATCCTGTTGCTGGAAAAGTCCGGCCATCTGTTGAGCCTTGATTATGAGCGGGAGGAAGTATTCAAGGAAGCGTGCAACTTTATAACTGATGTGAAGGCGGGCCGGTTTGTTGGCCGGAAACCCGAAGATTTTGATGAATAAACGGCAAATTATTGGCGGGTTAGGGGAAGAAAAGGCCGTGGAATATCTTCTCAAAAACGGGTGTGAAATCATCGACAGGAACTTTCGCACCAGGTATGGTGAGGTAGACATAATCGCCAGGGAAGGCGAAGAAATAGTATTTGTGGAGGTAAGGTCAAGAAGCTGTGCTAGCTTTGGGATACCGGAGGAAAGCATTACCTTCAGGAAGCAGTTGAAGATTAAAAACATGGCCAGATACTATTTGGCAATAAAAAATCTAAATGGGGCAAACTGCCGTTTTGACGTGGTGGCGATTAACTTTGACGGGGATGGAAGGCTCCGTCGTTTAAACCACATCCGCGGTGCCTTTTAGTTTGCCGCGGAACGAACTAGCCCCATAATTTTCTGTCTAGCACCCTATATTGGGTTGCCTCGGCAATGTGATCCCCGGATATGTTTTTGCTGTTATCTAAATCGGCAATAGTACGTGCCGTTTTTAAAATACGGTGGTAGGAGCGTGCGGTAAGGCTGAGATTTTCAAAAATGTCTTTCATCAGGGATCTTGTTGACTTGTTCAGTGAACAATACCTGTCTATTTCACCGGGGAGTAAATGGGCGTTACATTTCCCCTGCCTTAGGTACTGAATTTTACGGGTCTTTTCTATTCTGTCCTTTACCGGCCCGGATGGTTCACCTACGCCCTTGCCCGACAGTTCATTGTATTTGATTCGTGGAACTTCAACGTGTAGATCTATTCGGTCCAGAAGTGGGCCGGATATTTTACTGATGTATCTTTGAATTTGATATGGTGTGCAATTGCACTCTCTGGAGTCATCGCCCAGGAAACCACAGGGGCAGGGGTTCATGGCGGCCACAAGCTGGAAGCAGGCGGGAAAGGTAACCGTTGATGACAAGCGTGATATGGTCACGGTTTTGTCCTCTAATGGCTGCCGCAAAACCTCAATAATGTCCTTTTTAAATTCCGGAAGTTCATCCAGGAACAAGACCCCATTGTGGGCCAAGGTAATTTCACCCGGCCGGGGATGTTTTCCGCCGCCCAACATGCCGGCGACCGTCGAGCTATGGTGGGGTGAACAAAAAGGTCGCCTTTGTACAAGTCCGCTTCCCGGCGGGAGCAAACCACACAGGCTGTATATCTTGGTGACTTCCAATGCCTCCTCAAAAGTCATGTCCGGCATTATCCCGGGGATACACTTGGCCATGAGAGTTTTACCGGACCCGGGGCTGCCGATCATGAGTAAGTTATGGCCTCCGGCAACGGCTATTTCCAGGGCACGCCTTGGAAGTTCCTGCCCTTTAACCTCTGCCAGGTCGTTTTCGATGGTTTTACCCTTGTCTCCGGTGGGTTTCGGACCAACCTTGTATGGCCGTATGCTTGACCCAGTTAGCAAAAATGAGGCCAGTTCGGCTAAGGTTGATGCCGGGTAAACATCCGCACTTTGTACCAAAGCCGCTTCCTCCGCATTGTCGAGGGGGACAATTATTTCGTTGTAGTCGTGTTCCAGGCTACTCATAATTCCCGCTAGCACCCCTGGAACCTTTCTTATGGCACCATCCAGCGACAGTTCCCCCAGAAACAAATAGCGCCCGCATTGTCGGTGATTAATCTGACCAGAAGCGGCCAGAACACCTATTGCAATGGGCAGGTCGTAGGCCGCACCTTCTTTTTTTACATCGGCCGGCGCCAAATTGACTGTAATCCTTTTTAACGGGAATTCAAAGCCGGAATTCTTGATTGAGGCTCGGACCCTTTCCCTGGCTTCCCGCACCGCCGTGTCAGGTAAACCAACTACATTGAATACAGGAAGCCCGTTGGATACATCCACCTCCACCTCAACGATGTGTCCTTCTAACCCTACCAGCGCAATGGTTCTTGTTATTGCAAGCATCTTGTACTCCTTTGTCGATAGTAATGTTTCCCATAAACACATTTTGGACAGGGATGGCCCTTTATCCTTTAATTTCTACTTTTTTTCCGATATGGATACTTTTCAGAAAATTAATTCTATATTTAAAGGGATTTGACATTTAACATCAAACTAATTAAAAGAATATATTTTGAAAATGGGGTGATTTTATGAGTTATGAAACCATAATCGTGGAGAAAAAGGATCACATCGGCACAATTATGCTCAATCGTCCCGAACAGCTCAACACATTTAGTTCGGTCTTGGCGGCGGATTTAAACAATGCCCTGAATGAATTGGAGAATGATGCGGACATTCGCGTTGTTGTAATCAAGGGAAAGGGAAAGGCATTTTGTGCGGGCATCGATGTTACCGAACTGGAGGGCAAAACGGCCCTGGAGTATTATGAATGGATAAAGCTAATGGAAGAAATGAGCCTCATTATTGCCAAAATGGGCAAGCCCGTGATAGCGTCCGTCCAGGACCTGGCCGTGGCCAACGGTATAGGTATAGTTGCCTCCGCCGATCTGGCAGTTGCCGCCGAAGGAGCCCGGTTTGGTGCGACCGCGGTTAATGTCGGCCTGTTTTGTATGGGCCCGGCGGTTCCCCTGTCCCGCAATGTGGGCAGGAAGAAAGCATTAGAACTTGTACTGACCGGCGATATGATTGATGCCGATGAGGCCTTCCGGATCGGTTTAGTTAATAAGGTTGTTCCCAAAGAGGCCCTAGAGGAAGAAACAATGAAGCTTGCCGGCAAACTTGCCGCCAAAAGTCCCTTGGCAGTACAGCTCGGTAAGAAGTCTTTTTATAAAATGTCCGACCTGGAATATGAAAAGGCCCTTGAATTGAGCAATAACCATTTTTCAATCCTGTGTACCACCCAGGACGCCCACGAAGGCGTTGATGCTTTCCTGAACAAAAGAAAACCGGAGTGGAAGCTTAAGTAACATTGACAGCTATATAGGTTCTACAACCGCACTTGGTCGGCAACAAAATGTTTTGCCAATCAGGTGCTTTTTATTGTTATAATAGTGAATTAGGTTATACTCCGCTATTTTAGATAATATTAGATACAGAAGAAAGGTTTTGTAAAGGCGGGACGCTATGGAAGAGGGATTAAGAAGCCTGGGGAATGTCGGTATTTTTTTCGGATTTATGTTTGCCAGTGTAGGTATTCCTGTACCACTTCCACTACTTTTGGGCCTGGTTTACGCGGCAAAACAAGGATATGGATTGACACTGGTACCTGCGGGCTTTTTGGTTTTTGGCGGAAGTTATCTGGGTGATGTAATTGGGTATCTTGTTTTTAAACACGGCGGGAGGCCACTTGTAAACCATCTACTTGGCGGAAAACAATCCAAGCTAAGGGCTTTTGCAAGAATAGAGGATTTGTATAACAGATACGGTATCTACTCCCTGATTTTTTTCCGCTGGATATCGTCGGGCAAGGCCCAGATTATTTGGTTGTGTGGATCATGTAGGCTAGATGCGGGCAGGTTTTTGGCCGGCTTGGTTTTAGTTGAGTTGCCCTGGGCAATCTTTTGGGTTTACCTCGTGTTCAGTTTCTCGGATTATATCAGGCATTTGATGGTTCCATACTAACAGCCCTTGGCAGGTAAGGCTATCCTGCGTGTTGAAGTTGGGTTCTGTCCGCGGGAAACCATGACATATTTGTCTACAATCTAGGAGCTTGGGCGGACCATACCGGGTTTTCCGGCAAGCCCGGGGCATGATTAAGCCATTGGAGCCCGAAGGTCCCAAGGAGGAAATTGAAAGTTGTCGCAAAGAAATTAACAGGTTCATCAAGGAAGTTGCGGAGGCAATCCCCTGGGAAATAATAAGGAAGCAGGATCGGATTTAAAGGTAGCCCAGGATGTTGCATGATGAATTGGTAAAAAGGCACCGCCACACCGTTTCCAAAAGGGCGGAAATTGGTATCTAATATGGGTCAATTTTTAAAAAGCATTTCTAGAAATTTTGGGCGTCAGATTTTGCCGGTTACACATTATCAGTATTTGACAGACACAGCAGATATGGTCTATTCTGTGGATATAAAAGAAGAAGAAAGCTCGGTAAGTTGTATTTATACCGAGGACTAAATTTTTATTTCTTTTATTCTAACGTTTGAAAAATTATGATGTTCTATGCCCTTGGAGGAGATGAGGTTACGCATAATTTTTTTTCTCAACCTTTTTATGGCCTCTTTTTCAGTTTTACCTTCGGATTTGCAGCCGGTAAAGATGGGGCAATGTGCTACAATGTAGCCATTTTCATCCTCCCGGAGGACGACCGGAAGTTTCATGTAACCACCTCATCACTAAGTATGCCCTAAAAAATAAATTAATATGATGATAAAATATTCCGTTAAAATAGGAGTGAAAAAATGTATTTTGAACAAGGCCCAATCAGACCTCCCAGTGAGGCCTACAGCTTATTGATAAGAGTAACAAGGAATTGTCCCTGGAATAAGTGTATGTTTTGTGCTACTTACAGGGGGCAAAAATTCAGCAGGAGAACCGTAGAAGAGGTAAAAAAAGACATTGACACGGTTGGTGAATTATGCAATCGCGTCCGGGATTTTTCGAAGAAAAACGGCTACGGCGGGCGGGTAAATCAAGATGTTGTTATGCGTTTGCATTACAGTGGCGATTGGCAAATGTTTCATGTTGCCTATTGGCTTTACAATGGCGGTTACTCAGTGTTTTTGCAGGATGCAAACAGCATAATGGTCAAGACAAGTGATTTAGTAAAAATTATCACCTATCTCAAGGAGAAATTCCCCAGTGTTCATCGCATAACCACTTATGGCCGATCTAGCAGTATCTTGCGGAAAAGCGTTGATGAGCTCAAGGAAATCCACGCGGCGGGTTTATCAAGAATACACGTGGGGCTGGAGTCCGGATCCGATGAAGTGTTAAAGTTCATCAAAAAAGGGGTAACTGCCCGGCAGCACGTTGAGGCCGGACGTAAGGTAAAAGAATCTGGCATATCCCTATCCGAGTATGTAATTTTAGGGATGGGTGGCAAAAGGTGGACTAAAGAACACGCTCTTGAAACAGCCAATGTTCTAAACCAAATAAATCCGGATTTTATAAGGTTAAGGACCCTCAGTATGCGTAAAGGTATTGCCATGATTGAAAAAGTAGAGACGGGTGAGTTCGAATTGCTACATGAAGATGACGTTGTGCGGGAAGAAAGAATTTTAATCAGTAAACTGGATGGGATTACAAGTAACCTTAAAAGTGACCATGCCTTGAATCTCCTACAGGAGGTGGAGGGCAGGCTACCCGAAGACAAGGATAAGATGCTTGCTACCATAGGTAGTTATCTTTCCTTGCCCGATGAAGACCGCCTTAATTTTAGACTGGGCAAGCGTTCCAATATTTACCTGTATTTGTCGGATATGGAGGACAAGGAAAAATACGAATATGTACGAAGGGCTATTATGGAAGTTGGGGACAAGGATCCCGAGGGGATTATTGAGCATTTGAAAAGTCAGTGTTTGTAAAAAATCAAGCAGTGCCCGATGTTAAAAATCGGGCACTGCTTTGAAAATTTGTGATTCAGCTTGTTGTTTAACTGTAGTCGTAGAACCCCTTTCCTGTTTTGCGGCCCAAATGCCCGGCCCGCACTAGTTTTTTAAGTAAGGGACAGGTCCGGTATTTCGAGTCCCCGGTTTCGCGGTAGAGTGTTTCGTTGACCATTAGTAGGGTATCCAGCCCAACCAAATCTGCCAGGGCCAGGGGTCCGATTGGGTGGTTGGCGCCCAACACCATTCCCTTATCAATATCTTCGGCCGTTGCAATTCCCTCCATGAGTACAAACATGGCTTCATTTAACATGGGCACTAGGATTCTATTGACGGCAAAAAGTGGGGCTTCCTTGATTTCTATGGATTCCTTGCCCATTTTTTCCGTAACTTCCTTTGCCACTTTATAGGTTTCCTTGCTTGTTTCCGCACCCTTGATTAATTCCACTAGCTTCATTACCGGTACGGGGTTAAAGAAGTGCATCCCAATTACATTTTGCGGTCTTTTGGTTGCCGAGGCAATCTCTGTTATGCTTAATCCCGATGTATTGGTGGCCAGTATCGCCTCGGGTTTGCAAATTTCATCTAACTGGGCGTATACTTTTTGTTTTATTTCCATTTGCTCAATAATTGCTTCGATAACATAGTCGCATGGGGCAAAGTCAGTGAGGGCCGTGCTTTTGGTAATCTTTTTCACCGTATTGTCGGCTTCTTCCTGGCTCAGCCTACCCTTTTTTACGATCCGCGCCAGGCTTTTCCTGATGATCCCAATACCCTTGTCCACAAGTTCCTGAGATATGTCGTTTAAGATGACATTGTAGCCGGCCTGGGCTGCAACCTGAGCAATACCTGCACCCATAGTCCCGGCTCCAATAACACCAACAGTTTTTACTTCCATCAAACATACTCCTTTCTGTAATACCTTTTAAAACAGGCTCCTAGCGATAATCATTTTTTCCGCTTCCTTGGCGCCTTCATAGATTTCCAGTATTTTGGCATCCCGGTAAAACCTCTGCACGTCATATTCATCAATGTATCCGTACCCACCGTGCATTTGCAAAGCCTTGTCACAAACCCAGACCGCCGTTTCCCCGGAATAGTATTTAGCCATAGCGTTTAATGTGGAATCCAGTTGTCCTTGGTCGATTTTTAAGGCGGCCTTGTAGGTGATGTTTCGTGCCAGTTCAGTTCTTGTAGCCATTTCGGCCAGTTGGAATTGCAGACCTTGATTCACGGCAAGGGGCCTACCGAAGGCTTTTCTCTCCTGCACATACTGAACAGCCTTGTCCAGTGCCCCCTGGGCCAGACCAACGCCCTGGGCGGCTACCATGGTTCTGGTGCAATCAAAAAAGTGCATCAAATAGTAGAATCCTCTTCCTTCATCTCCGATTAGATTTTCTGTGGGTACACGCACGTCCTCAAAGGTTATTTCTGCCGTGTCGCTGGCTCTAATGCCCAGTTTGCCTTGCAGTTTGGTGCGGGTAATGCCCGGAGTGTTCGCATCCACAATGATTAGGCTTTGCCTTTGGTGGCGTTTTTCCGCCTCCGGATTGGTGACACATAGCACCACCATAAAGTCGCAAATGGTGCCATTGGTTATGAACATTTTGCTACCATTGATGATATAATCATTGCCGTCTTTAACTGCCCTGGTGCTAATGCCCGCCACATCGGTTCCCGCATTGGGCTCCGTGTAGGCACCGGCACAGATGGCCTCACCGTTGACCAAAAGGGGCAGGTACTTTTTCTTTTGTTCTTCACTTCCGTTTAACAGTATGTTTTCGGCCCCAAAGGTGGCGGCAACTATGACCAGCCCCAGCCCTAGGTCTATACGGGAAAGCTGCTCGGTGATCAGGGCATTTTCAAAAAAACCAAAACCCGGGCCATCGTATTCTTCGGGGATTATTACGCCAACCAGACCGGTTTCACATGCTTTTTTCCAGAGTTCCCGCGGATATTTTTCCTCCCTGTCGCATTCTTGGGCGAGATCAGCAAATTCATTTTGGGCAAATTTGTAAGCCGTTGACTGCAATATCTTTTGTTCTTCGGTTAATTCAAAATCCATCTTATAACCTCCAATTATCGTATTTTTTATTCTTTTTCACGTTCGAGAACCATTGCCATTCCCATGCCTCCACCTACACAGAGGGTGGCAAGCCCGTATTTCAGGTTACGCCGGTTCATCTCATTTAAGAGGGAAATCACGATCCGGGCACCTGTACAACCAACCGGGTGGCCCAATGCTATTCCACTACCGTTAACGTTGGTAATCTCACGGTTTAGATCTAATAATTTTTCGCAGGCTAGGTATTGGGCGGCGAAGGCTTCGTTTAGCTCTATGAGCTCTATATCGCCTAAGGTTAGCCCCGAACGTTTCAGAACATTTTTGACCGCGGGAACAGGCCCGTATCCCATCAGATCGGGCTCAACACCGGCCCGATGGTAGGCTACGATCCGTGCCATCGGTTTTAAACCAAGCTCCTGTGCTTTTTCAAGTGACATAACCACGGTTACGGAGGCGGCATCGTTGAGGCCGGAAGCATTGCCGGCAGTAACGGTACCGTCCTTACGGAAGGTAGGTTTCAAAGAGGCAAGCCCTTCCATTGTAATATCCCGGCGCGGGTGCTCATCGGTGTCAAAGGTAGAAGTTTTGCCTCTTTTTACAGGCACTTCGATGGGGACAATCTCATTCTTAAATTTACCGGCATCTATTGCTTTAATGGCATTCTTTTGGCTGCGGTAGGCAATCCCATCCTGTTCTTCCCTGCTGATTTTATACTTGTCGGCTAGGCGTTCGGCAGTTTCACCCATAATTACCTTGTAGTTTGCATCAGTCAGGACATCCCATAGGGCATCGCTCATCTCACCATGGGTGAGACGTTTTCCCCAGCGTGCATCCTTTAGGACGTAGGGAGCAGTACTCATGGATTCGGTACCCCCGGCCAAGATGATGTCGGCATTGCCCAAGGTTATTTCCTGATAAGCGTTAGCTATAGCTTGCATGGCCGATGCACACTGGCGTTGCACCGTATAGGCAGTAACACTTACTGGTAGGCCTGCATCTAGGGCGGCAACCCTAGCCACATTGGCCTCATCCGCACGTTGAATACAGTTTCCCATAATGACATCATCCACGGCGGATGGCTCTATACCCGTACGCCTAAGTGCTTCCTTAATCACAGTGGAAGCGAGTTTGTAACTCATAACATTTCTCAGGCTGCCGCCAAACCTCCCAATAGCAGTACGTACTCCTTCAACAATTACTACGTCTCGCAAAATATATCCCCCTTGTATAGTAGAATTTTAATGTGTCCTTGTCGGACCTGTATATAATTATGCAAGATTGGTGCCAGCCACTATAACCTGGAATTATAGCTAAATTTGTCTGACCCGCAAAGAAAATGCATCGGTTTGCATCGCACATGCATAGAGTGCATCACTTCCTGGATGTGCGTCGCCGGGCCTTAATCCCGTATTTCTTCATTTTGCGGACAACGGTTGATTGATGTATTCCCAGTAAGGCACCGACCTTCCGGGTGCTTTGATACTGTTTGTAAAGCCTGGCAATTAATTTTTTTTCGTCATGTTCATCATCATGATCGGCATCGTGATTTATTTGCGATGGGTCCACGGGCAGGATAGTCGACAGCCCGGAAATTGTTACGTAGTCACCTTTGTTGACCACCACCAACCTTTCTATTAAATTTTCTAATTCGCGAACATTCCCCGGCCAACTGTAGTCAATCAAGTAGTCAACCACCTTGGGATCAAGAACCTTGTGCATTTTGTACTTCTTGTTGTATTTCTTTAAAAAATGGGCAATAAAAGAGGGAATATCCTCTTTGCGCTCCCGCAAGGCCGGTATGCGCAGGGGTATTACATTTAACCGATAGTAAAGATCCGCCCGAAATTTGCCCTGGTCCACTAACAGCGGCAGCTCCTGGTTGGTGGCTGCAAGCAACCTTATGTTTACTTTGATGGGTTTTGTACCTCCTATACGGGTAACCTCTCGGTTTTGAATCACCGACAAGAGCTTGACCTGCATAGCGAGGGGTAGGTCGGCTATCTCATCCAAAAGTAGCGTTCCCGTATGGGCCAATTCAAACATTCCGGGCTTGCCTTCCCGTTTGGCTCCGGTAAAGGCGCCCGACTCATAACCAAACAGTTCGGATTCCAGTAGGTTTTCAGGGATGGCACCACAGTTTATATGTATAAAAGGACCGCCGGATCTGTTGCTTTCTTTGTGAATCAGCTTGGCGATAACTTCCTTTCCCACGCCGGATTCACCCAGTACAAGCACTGTGGAATCCACTCTGGCAATCCTCGCCACCTGGTCGAAAATATTTTTAATCGCGGGACTGTGACCGATAACGATATTGGAGTCAAGCTGCTTGGCCCTGAGGGTTTTCAACTCAGAGTAATAACGTAGGGTCAATTCCTTGGAGGCTTCAAGCTGCCTTCTCAAGTCATTTACCTCACTCATATCACGGAGATTGATAACTACCCTAGTCGGGGCGGATTTTTTATTGTAAACCGGATTGCCGGTAATGAATAGCTCCTTGCCCTCGGGAAGCTTGTACATTAAACTTGAGGGGGCTTTGCCGGCAATGGCTTTTTTCCCTACCGATGCCACCACCTCCGCCGCATCGGATAGCTCCGTGGCCGAAAGGGAATCGAACAGTCGCTTGTAGGAGTCGTTTTGCTTGACAAGTTCCCCGTCTTTGTCCAGGACGGCAATGCCATCGTAGGAGGAATTAATGATTGCATCGAGGTTATCGCAAAGCTCTACTGTGACCGCTAACTCCTTGGAGATATTTTCAAGTTCCGATATGTCCTGGAAAACGGCAACCGCACCTATGGAATGCTGGCGTGAGATAATAGGGGTGATATTTACAATAACAAGTTTTTTACCTAGTTTCATCCTTTGGTTATACAAGGGTTGTCCGGTGGTTAAAACAGTGATGAGTTCATTGTTAGGGAAAAATTCCACCAGGGGGTTATTTATTAGCTCGCTGGCCTTTATGCCGGTGATGCGTTCCGCGGCCAAATTAAATGTTATAATGGTACCGTATTTATCAACGGCACAGATACCGTTGTGGGCGGAATTCAGGATGGCGTTCAGTTTTTTGATGGTGTCCTTGTGTTTTTGTTCGAAGGCCTGGACAAGATCGGTCCGCGTCATCATAGCGAGCAACCGGCCATTTTTATCTACAACGGGAAGTCGGCCTACTCCATAGGTCCACGCCATTTGCCAGGCTTTTTCCGTGGAACAGTTGTCATCTATGGTGATAACATTTTTTTTCATCAGTTTTGAGACAGGGGTATCCCCGGGGAGATTTGATACGATTGCACGGTAAAGATGAGTTTTTGTGAAAATACCGACAATTTCCCCGATTTTGTTAATCACCGGTGCCCCGTCAAAAGAATGCTTCAAAAATATAGTCGCGGCCTTTTTTATATTGTCATTTTCTTCAAGTGCCACCGGTTGGTGGCTCATAAAATCTTTTATTTCCATACTCAAATAATAACATATAGCAAGTGCTTACTCAATCTTATTTGCGGGGTGTTGATGTGGTTATTGGTATATTGACAATGGATTTGTATATTGGAGGGGCTGGTTCCCTTAAAGATAAGAGGCGGGTGGTAAAGAGTGTCCTAACCCGGGTAAGAAATCAATTTAATGTTTCCGTGGCGGAGTTGGAGAACAATGACCTCTGGCAGCGTGCAACCATAGGGGCTGTTTGTTTGAGCAATGAAACGAGTCATGTTCACAGCATTCTTTCCAATCTTGTAAAATTCATGGGGAAACAAGGTGGTATAGAAATTTTGGATTATCGTACAGAAGTTATCTAGACAGAATATATAGACATTTTGGCCCAAGTGTTTTAAACTATGGTAAAGAAAGGAGTGTTTTATTTGTCAAGTGGAATTGAAAAAGGTTATGTGCAGGTCTACACCGGAAATTCCAAGGGTAAGACCACTGCGGCCATGGGGCTGGCCTTTCGTGCCGCTGGGCGCGGATTTAAAACCTATATCGGTCAGTTTATGAAGGGTCAGGAATACGGGGAATTAAGGGCGGCGGAGATGATGAAGCCCTACATAACTATAGAACAGTATGGGAAAGACACTTTTATCCATGTAAAAAATCCCCCCAATCCGGAAGATGTCAAAATGGCCCAGGATGGGCTCGACAAGTGCAGGAAGGCCATGTTGTCGGGCGAATACAATATAGTTATCTTTGATGAGATAAATGTTGCCCATTTTTACAATCTGATAAGCGTTGATGAAATGTTGAAAATTATAGAAGACAAACCCGACCGGGTGGAGATTGTCTTCACCGGCCGGTATGCTCCGGAGGAGGTCATAAACGCGGCCAACCTGGTTACGGAAATGAAAGAAATCAAACACTACTATAACGAGGGGGTCAATGCCCGGGACGGCATCGAAAGGTAAACAAAAGGAAGGTGGTTTCTTTTGAAGACGGTTTTCATGATTCACGGGATGTTTGGCGGTAGCTGGTATTGGGGTAATTTTAAGACTTACTTTGAGGAGCGGGGCTATGATTGTGTAGTGCCAACGCTTCGTTATCATGATGTACCCCCGGACAGTTCGCCGGATCCCAGGCTGGGAACCACCGGTTTGCTAGATTATGCGGCTGATCTGGAAAAGGAAATCAAAAGGCTAAAAGAGCCGCCTATTGTTATGGGACACTCAATGGGTGGTCTGCTTTCTCAAATTTTAGGGAGTAGGGGGTTGGCAAAGGCATTGGTCTTGCTAACACCGGCGGCACCGGCGGGTATCCTCCCCATTAGGCCTTCTGTGATGAGGACATTTATGGAAGTAATGATACGCCCGGGCTTCTGGACCAAACCCTTCCGCCTGTCACCGAAAACCGTGGCTTACTCAATAACCAATTTAAAGACACCGACAGAACAAAAGGCCATTTACAACAAGTTGGTCTATGAGTCGGGCCGTGCCCTGTACCAGTTGGGGCTGTGGTTTTTGGATTCCACCAAGTCCTCGGCGGTTGACCGGGAAAAGGTAAAGTGTCCGGTACTGGTGATTTCCGGAAAGGATGACCGTATAGTTCCTGCTTCTGTCGTCAAACAGGTTGCAATAAAATATGGGGATCTCGCCGACTACAGGGAATATGAAAACCACGCCCACTGGTTGATAGACGAGCAGGGATGGGAAGACATTGCCGATGATATAGACAACTGGCTGAGAAGGGGGTTGCCGAATGTTTTCACGTAAGTTGCTTGGGGTTTTGGTTCTTGTTGCTTTAGTGATGTGTTTTTCCTTATTCACCGGTTGCAGCCCGGAACAGGAGGCCGGTGGTGAGACAATATATAAAATGGGGGATACAAGAGGTGACTGGGGTTTCCCCGCACCTTATCTACATTACCAAAGGGGTCCCGGATATGTAAGGTTGAGCTACATATTTGATACCCTAGTCTGGAAGGATGATACCGGGTTTATACCGGCTTTGGCAAGGGATTGGGAGTATCTGGAGGTTGAAAATGCCTATATTTTTGATTTGCAAAAAGATGTAAGCTGGCATGATGGTGAACCCTTTAGTGCTGATGATGTAGCTTTTACTTTTAAATACATTAAGGAACACCCTTATTTGTTCGTGGACGTTACCATAGTTGACAAGGCGGATGTTTTGGATGACTACAGGGTGAAACTGACATTGAAGGAGCCGTATTCGCCTTTCTTGTCCAATATTGCCGCAAGCTTGCCTATTTTACCCAAACATATCTACAAAGATGTAGATGATCCGGAAAACTTTACTGAACCTAAGGCGGCCATAGGTACCGGTCCATATAAATATGAGGATTACAAACAGGAGATGGGCACCTACCTTTACACCGCCAACGAGGATTATTATTTGGGCAAGCCGGCTTTCGACAAAATAATGTTTGTAAAAATCAATGAGAACATGGCCGCGTCCGCATTGGAAAAGAGGGAGGTAGATGCGATAGTCATCAAGCCGGAGATGAAGGATGCCTTGGCAGAGAGTGGGTTTAATTGCATCAAAGGTACCCATGATATGACTGTAAAAATGATGATAAATCACCGGAAGGAACCCTTTTCCCGCAAGGAGTTGAGGCAGGCGCTTGCCTATGGTATAGACAGAGAAAGGCTTGTGGAGGTTGTTAATAGAGGCTTTGCCCTTGGTGGTAGTATGGGAGTGCTTCCGGCGGATAGCCCGTGGTTTAATGACGAAGTGGAAAAATATGAACACGATCCCGAAAAGGCCAGGCAACTTATAGAATCCCTGGGTTATATAGAAAAGGACGGTTTCTATGAAAAGGATGGGCAAGTGTTAAGCTGTGAGCTGCTGGTAGTCGAACAATATAACCGGGATGCTGAGTTTATAAAGAATGAGTTGGAGAAAATAGGTATTAAGGTGGTTTTAAAAGGTATTGAGATCAAGACACTGGATGTTAAGGTAAATGAATGGAACTTTGATTTAGCCTTGAATGACCACGGCGGTCTGGGTGGGGACCCTATTATGTTGGAAAGGATCACTACCGGGGACCTTGTGGTAAGCATCAAATATACACAGAACGATGTCCTAACCAAGATTTTAAACCGTCAGATTGCCGAAATGGATATTGAAAAACGGAAAGACCTTCTGCACCGGGCTCAGAATATAATAGCCCAAGATGTGCCGGTCCTTATGCTTTATTACCCGGACACATATTTTGCTTTTAATGAAAAAGCCAGCCTGTATTTCACCCCCGGCGGTTTGGGTACGGGTGTACCCCACCCCTATAATAAAATGATCTTTGTTAACGAGGAGTGATTCGGTGTTACCTGTGTATAAAATTTTGGTTCCCACACCCTATGCGGTGGGGCCTGTTAATTCCTATCTGATTAAGGCCAGACCATATACTTTGATTGATCCCGGACCGGAGACAAAAGAGGCAAAAAAGGCTTTAATTGAAGGGTTGGAAGAAGCAGGTGTCAGTATTGATGAAATTGAACGGGTGGTGTTAACCCACAGCCACTCTGATCACTGCGGGCTGGCGGATTTTGTGTGCGACAACTCCGCCGCAAAAACCTGGGTACACCCCTATGAATTGGCCAAGATAACGGGGAGGTTTGTTTTTGTAAAAGATAAGTTTCCAATTATTTTGGACACGGGCATTCCCCAATACGTGCTTGAGGAAATTGCCCGGGACAGGGATCTTGTTCCACCTCCTTATCTAGACCCCGAGCGGGCGGTACAGGTTACGGGAGGGGAGTATTTGAACTTTGACAACGGTTCTTTTTTGCGGGTGTTGCACATGCCCGGTCATGCGGTGGGGCATATCTGCCTCCATGCACCTGAAACAGGCGAGTTTTTCGCCGGGGACTTCTTGCTTGCCCATATTACGCCAAACCCGGTTATGGAGCTAGATCCGAAAAATCCCACCCGTCGGGTAAGGACACTTAAACAATACTTGAACGGGTTAAAAGTGATTGAAGGGTTTGATTTAACTACGGTGTGGACTGGACACGGGGAAAATATATACAACCACAGGGAAATAGTGCAGAGGGGTCGAGAACACCATTTCCGCAAAATGGATAAGATTTTGGACATCCTAGGGGAAGGCAAAAAAAATGCCTATGAAACATCACGGGCCTTGTACCCCCACATCAGGGGCTACAATATACTGCTCGGTATTTCGGAAGCCCTAGCCCATTTGGATTACTTGTCGGATGATGGCAAGTTGGCGCAGGTAAAACGCAATGGGGTAACTTATTTTAAGGAGGCATGAAAAAGGTTTTTGAATTGCGATAGAGAATAAATAACCTAACTACTTGTTTGTTTCGGAGGAACCCGACATGAACGATCAAGAGATAGTGGATGGGTTAAAGGAAAGAAATATTAGGGCCCTGAAAAGGGCCTTTGAACTATACTATAGGCCCGTATATTACGCGGCTTATTTTGTTACCAAGGAACCAACTAGTGCCGAGGATGCGGCCCAGGAGGCCTTTTTAACTTTGTGGGAAAAGGTCGATCAGCTGGAGAATCCTGCTAAAATTAAAGGCTGGCTTGTGAGGGTGGCTTCCAACAAGGCCCGGGACGGGATCAGGAAAAAGGCCAAGGAAGTAATGTATTCCGAAATGGACAAGACTTTAAAAACCGGCCGCGATTTGCCCGAACCGGCGGTTGTAAAAAAAGAGGAGGAGGAAATAGTGCGTGAGGCAATCCTATCCCTACCGGAGGATCTGCAGAAGCTGTTTTTTTTCAGGTATTTTCGGGAGATGACCATGCAAGAGATAGGTGCTGCCATGGGGATGCCGGAGGGTACTGTTAAATCCAAGCTGTTCCGCGGCCGAGAGGCTGTTAAAAAATACTTGGAACGCAACCTTGGCCAGTAGCGTCTTAAAAGTAAGTGTTGGTTATGTTTTTTGAGGAGTGGACAAAAA
>CAZKPV010000001.1:0-10865 GCA_964554735.1 uncultured Clostridia bacterium | reverse complement strand
CTGATATCCCGCACATTTAAAAAAATAAAAAGGGAATCCGAGCCCCTATCCGTCGGGGAGGCCTGGTCGCGACTCGAAGGCAGATTGCCCCAAAAGACACAAAAAAGGGGAAACTGGCAATTTGTTTTGCCGCGGGTTGCTGCCCTTGTACTAAGTTTCGTTCTTTTAACCGGCGCCTATATCTATACCCATCCCCAAGTAAACTTTTTGGCGAAGGGTGAACAAGCAGAGCAATCCGATGGTCAGCAGGCTTTACTGGGTAGTGCCGCCCCCCGGGTCGGGGCATTGGATACCGTTGTCAAGGATGGTATTGCCCATGATGATCTTGCCCCGGATGACATTGCCACGGATATGGGGGCTTTTTCCGCGGCCGCCCCAGAGGAGGAGGGGGGGGCTGAAATCAGTTTATTTAAAAATCGTACAAACACAGCATCGGTTGAGAGTGAGACGGTGGGTATTTCCGTATCAAGGGTTCTCGGGCATGTGGAAAGGCTGGCCGCATTTGGCGAGAGATCGGCCGGTTCACCGGCGGAAAATGAAGCGGCATCCTATATTTACAATACATTGGTGGAGTACGGGGTCGACACAAGCATGCAGGAGTTCCGTGCGGAAATGGATGGAAAACCTATCATATCACGCAATATTATCGGCGTCAGAAGGAATAATTCCCCGGGCACTGTATATTTGACCGCACACTATGATTCCATCGGCGGTCCCGGTGCGATAGATAATGCGTCGGGGGTGGGCGTTTTGTTGGAGCTGGCCAGGGTGAGCGGGAATATGGGTAGCGAGGCGAGCCTTATTTTCGTTGCCTTCGGGGCGGAGGAGCCGGGTCTGCTTGGTTCCCGCGCCTTTGTTTCCAATCTTGAAAAGGATGAAATTGATGATATTTTGGCCGTTGTAAATATCGACACCGTTGGGTATGGTGAGCGATTTGAGCCTGGTTATGTCGCGGAGGGCGGAAAATTAAAACTCACACCTTTTTGGTTATTGCAAAGGACATACGATATTTCACGGGAAATGGGTCTGGAGATTGAAATGTATAGCTGGGCTGTCAACGGCCATCATTTGGGTCGCAAGATCTATGGGTATGAAAACGGCCAGCACAAAAGCGACCACATTTCATTTTTGGAGAAAGGTATACCCGCCGTTGGTATCACCTTCGGCCCTGCCCTGTACTTTGACCGGGGGGGGCCCCTACATTCTCCGGGGGACACCTTTGACATGGTAAGCGGCGAAAATTTAAAAAACGCCGGGAAAATGGTGATTGCCTTGGTTGAGGATATTACCGACACACCCGGGTTGTCAGATAGGGAACGGGACCTGGGCGACAGGTATTTTGTAGTGGAATTCAAAGATGAACTGTACGGTTTAAATTATGCTGCGGGGATTATACTTATTGCACTTACCGTTTTTGTAATACTGGCGGCCGCGTTTTTATTGGTTAGAATGTTAAAAAGGGCGGCGTGAAGGCGCCGCCCTAGGTTGCAACTAGAGGGTCATTCTGTAGGCTTGAGGTTGAGGCTTCCAATAATATCATCGCACAGGCAGTATTTTTCTATATTTTCCAAGGCAACATTGATGCCAACTTTATCTTCAAATCTGATCTGGCGGAAAACCCGGCTTAGTCGCTCCACTGTAGTGTATGTATCATAGTGAACAAGAATAACCGGGACACCTTTTTCCGCCGCACGGGAGATTACTTTAACATTCGGGTAAAGCCCCCCGGTAAGGATGAGGACGGATGTATGTGTTTCCAAGGCTGCAAGGGCGAGATCAGAACGGTCTCCTCCTACTATAAACGCCTTGTTGGCTGTCCTTCTGAGGTAGGAGATTGCGCTTTCAATTGACATGGCCCCAACTGTAACATCCTCCACGGGGAGATGGAGCCTGTCTTCACCGGTGAGTATCTCACCTTCCAGTAGGTCTAGGTATTCCGCAACCGTTGGGGATGCAATTTCCGGTCTTTGCGGGATGATCCCCAGGGTTTTAACATTTCGTTCCTCGAGTATTGGCTTGTAAATGCCTTCGGTTTTCGACAGATACGGCCGGGGCACATTGTTAAATATACAGCCCAGGTATTTTGTTTTGATCATGTTTAAATGTTCCTGGAAAAAAACAGTGGCGTCAAAGCTAAAGTCATTTTTTATTTTTACTACAAGTAACACATGTGCGTCCAATTCTTTGGCTAGGGAAACGGAGTCCATATTACAGGCGGCAAAGGCGTAGGGGAAAACAGTTCCATCCACAATGACAACATCCGCCTCCCGGGATATGTCATTATAGGCTGCCATTATTCTGTCCACCGGGCAGGGTTCGTGGCCCTGGCTTCCGTAAGATGAAAGATAATTGGGGCCGGCGTTGTGCGGAACAATGGTGTCAAGCGGGGCCTTAATGCCCAGCACATTTTTCATTAAAACCCCGTCGGCATCTGGTTTGCCTATAACCTTGGTGGATCTGCCCACCGGTTTGAAATATGATACCTTATATCCTTCTTTTTTTAGTTTAAGGGCGATTCCCAGTGCTATGGCTGTTTTGCCGCTTCCGGCGGTTCCCATTATAAAAAGGTTTTTCATTATAAACACCTCACGATATTGTTATTTTTACATCCAATGCGCTCAGCCCTTTATTGTAGGCAAATACAGGGTTGATATCCATCTCGGTTATTTCAGGAAAATCCAAAGATAGTTTTGCCACCCGGGCAATTGTGTCTATTACAGCCGATATATCCGCCGGTTTTTCACCCCGATAACCACGCAAGAGCGAGTATGCTTTTGTTTCTGCAATCATGTCTTCTATTTCGCTGTAATTTAGGCCGTGCGCTAGGCGGAAGGAAACATCCTTGAGTAAGTTTACGTATATTCCTCCTAAACCGAAGGCTATCAGTGGCCCGAATTGAATATCCCGGGTAAGACCAATTATCAGTTCCGTCCCCTTGGGCATTAATTTTTGTACTTCTATGCCGTGTACAACTACATTAGGTAAAAATCTGTGTACGCTTTCCATAATGTTCGAGAAACCGGCCCTCACTTCTTCGGGGCTGTTCAGTCCGATTTTAACGCCACCCACATCGGTTTTATGAATAATTTTGGGCGAGGCCACCTTCAATACTACGGGGTAACCAAGCTTGTCGGCCTCTTCCACGGCTTCGTCCGGTGATGTCGTAAGCACAATGGGAGTTGCCGGTATGCCGTAGGATAGGGCTACATCGGCGGCTTCGCTACCCAAGAGGACCAGCCGATTGTCTTTGATGACATCATAGAAAGTTGCCTTTACACCCCTTGAATCGATGTCATCAAACTTGAAGGTGTAATCCTTTACATCCTCTTTATTATATTTTCTGTAGTAGGACATTCCTTTGAGAGTATTGATTGCCGTTTCGGGGAAGGTAAAACAAGGAATTTTTGCCTCACGAAGCAATTGGACTCCGCCTTGCAGTGTTTCACCACCCATATAGACCCCCATAAAGGATTTCTTTGGATGTTTTTTGCTGATATCTATTAGGGCTTTGGATGTTTCCAAAGGTTCACCAACCGCGGTAGGGCATACCAGTGTAATTATACTATCGACATTTGGATCCTCGGCAATTTTCTCGATAGAAAAACGATACCTGTCCGCCTTGGCATCTCCTAAAACGTCCACCGGGTTGTAAACACTAGCCTCCGGCGGAAGCGAGGACTGGAGATCACTAATTGTATCCTTGTCAAAGCGCGACATAGTAAGCCCATTTTGTTCAATGCTATCCGATGCAATAATACCCGGTCCCCCGGCATTTGTAACGACGGCAACCCGATCCCCCCGTGGTTGTGGTGATTGGGAAAAGGCCACCGCCAAATCGAACAACTCCGTCATACTGCGTGCACGGATCACGCCGCACTGGCGAAAGGCTGTGTCATAAGCGAGATCGCTCCCCGCCAGGGCACCGGTATGGGAGGAGGCGGCACGGGCACCGGCCTGACTGGCACCTGATTTGAATATTATTATTGGTTTTTTCTTTGTGGCCTTGCCAACTACATTTAAAAAGTTTTCACCGTCAGAAATATCTTCTATATAACACAAGATCACGCTAGTGTTGGGGTCCTCCGCTGTGTGTTTTATTAAATCAGTTTCCGACAGGGCCGCCTTGTTACCAAGGCTGATAACTTTACTGAAACCCAGGCCTATAGACCTGCTCCAGTCAAGGATAGCCACCAGCATTGCCCCGCTTTGGGAAAGAAAGGCTATATCCCCACACTTCGGGAAGTTTGCCCCGAAGGAAGCATTGAAAGGCGTATGTGTGTCAATCAACCCCACGCTGTTGGGCCCCAAGAGGTTAATGCCAAATTTTTGGCAGGCAGCAATCAGATCCTTTTCCAAGGCCAGCCCTTCCTTGCCGACTTCTTTAAAACCCGCCGAAAGGACTATGAGGCTGTTTACGCCTTTTTCGCCGCATTCTTCGGCTATACCGGGAACTGCCCTTGCAGGTATAGCCACTATAGCTAAGTCGACAGCTTGAGGTATCTCCTGCAAACTCTTGTAGCACTTAAGCCGCTCGATCTCGGTTTCCTTTGGATTTACCGGGAATATTTTACCCCTGTAACCACTGGTAATAATATTTTTAAGTACAGCATTGCCAATCTTGCCTTCTTTAGCGGAAGCACCGACCACGGCTATGGAGACGGGATTAAATAGTGTCGTAAGATCAGCCATCAGCTTCACTCCTTTACTATGACGATTGCCAAATTACGAACTTGCTTTTGACTAAAGCTTAACAAAAGGAAGGCATAGTGTAAATACAAAACGCTAAAGAGTCTTAATTAAAAATTGCATTGCAATTTAGTGTTTTCCCAAAACAGAATATATATGAAGGATTTGTTTTAGTTTGATAGAATATTTATTAAGTGTATTTACCACGTGGTTATGGAGTGATTGTTTTGGAATTGGTCCACTGGATTGCCTTATTGCTTTTTTTATCGGGTGTAATCGCACTAATTGTTGAAGTTTTTGTTATACCGGGCTTTGGGGTAGCCGGAGTTGCCGGGATAATTTTAATGATCTGGAGCGTTATTTTAATAGCTGTTGATCTCGAACAAATAGTCAAGTCACTGACCCTAGCGGTTCTTTCAACCTTCATTCTGTTTTTTGTTTTATTAAAGTTAGTTTGGTCCAGGTTTTCATTGTTTACAAAACAAAGTAATGTTAGCGGATACAACATTAAGGACGAGAGCCTGGAGGGGCTCGTCGGTGAAACAGGGGTTACAGTCACACCCCTTAGACCCTCAGGTAACGTGGAGATAAACAATATAAGATACGACGCCATTACCAACGGGGAATTTATTGAAACCAACCAACCAATTGTAGTCAGTATCGCCAAGGCAAATCATTTGGTAGTAAAAAGGAGAGAGTAAAAATGCTTGGACCTGTACTTCTTATTATCCTTCTGTTAGTAGTCGCAGTAATATTCTTTAATTTCATACCGGTAGGGTTATGGATATCCGCACTGGCGGCGGGTGTCAGGGTGGGTTTGTTTACCCTAGTCGGCATGCGTTTGAGACGGGTTCGTCCAGTGCTCATCGTGTCGCCCTTGATAAAAGCAACAAAAGCTGGCCTGGACGTAAGTGTAAATGAGTTGGAGGCCCACTATTTGGCGGGTGGGAATGTTGATAATGTTATTGATGCTTTGATAGCCGCCGCCCGGGCGGATATAGAGTTGCCTTTTGAAAGGGCCGCCGCCATAGATCTTGCCGGAAGGGCCGTCAAGGAAGCAGTGGCTATGTCAGTTAACCCAAAGGTTATCCAAACCGAACCGGTCGCCGCTATCGCCAAGGATGGCATTGAATTGATTGCCGTGGCCCGGGTTACCGTGCGTGCCAATATTAACAGGCTAGTTGGAGGGGCAGGAGAGGAAACGGTTATTGCGAGGGTCGGTGAGGGCATTGTTACCACGGTAGGCAGCTCAGACAGCCATAAATTTGTTTTGGAAAATCCCGATAGTATTTCGTCCACGGTGTTGAGGAAGGGATTGGACGCCGGGACGGCCTTTGAAATTCTTTCTATTGACATAGCGGATGTTGACGTGGGAAGAAACATTGGGGCGCAGCTTCAGATGGATCAGGCCGAAGCCGACAAAAATATTGCCCAGGCAAAGGCCGAGGAACGTAGGGCCATGGCGGTGGCCCTCGAACAGGAAATGCGGGCAAGGGTGGAAGAGATGCGGGCTAAAGTAGTAGCGGCTGAAGCGGAAGTACCTCTTGCACTGTCCGAGGCCCTTCGCACCGGTAAATTAGGAGTTATGGACTACTACAACCTACAGAATATTGTTTCGGATACAGGGATGAGGGATTCCATTGCGAAACTGGGGGAAAAGGAAGGCGGCAAGGATGACAAGTAGTTATACCGAGATGCCGTTGCCACCAGAATGGGGAAAATTAAAAAGAAAACCGGAACCTGTTGCGGATACAAAAGATAAAGCCGCGCCAAGGGTTAGCATGAGGCCGAAACCTCCCCAAAACAAATTAATCGGTAGGGAAGCCAAAATGAAGGCGTCACCGGAAGTGCTAAAATCTAAGCCCCCCCAAGATATTTATTTAGATCGGTTGTTGGATAGTGGAACCATATTGAAGGGTATTGTGCTATCCGAGGCGCTAGGTCCCCCCCGGTGCAGGAAAAAGAATCCGTATAAATTGCAAGGAGGCTGGGGATACTCAAAAAATGACAAATAAAATTTTTTGAGGGGGAAGCTAAATGGCAGCTGAATTGGGAGCACATGAGACAATGGAACTCCATGAAATTTTAAACGGTACCATTGACGGAATTAATTTGTTTCAATTGTATAGGCCGCATGTCCGTGACCGGGAACTCCAAACTATCCTGGAGAAGCAATTGCAGTTTATGAATCACGAGTATAACAATATTGTAGAGACAGTAAACAAGCACCAGGTAAATCGTGCCACGCCCTATCGTAGCCCTAAAAATTTTTCGCCCGATTACGGGCTGAAGAACCCGCCGAGCCATGAACCAAGCCAGCCTAAGGGCGACTTGGATGACAGGGACGTGAGTTATGGTATGATGAGATGCCACAAGGCGGGTGCAAATATGCGCATGTCGGCTTCATTGGAGTTTGCTGATCCGTCCATACGAAGAATGGTGCAGCAATGTGCCGTAAATTGTTCGGAGCAGGCCTACGAGATATGGCAATATATGAACAAAAAAGGCTACTATCAAGTACCGACCATGAAGGATATGACTACCAATACGGTTATCGGGACCTACACCCGATCCGATGATGAGCCTATAGGATATTATCAGAGTTAAACAATGGCTAATAAACATAAATTTCCACATAATTGTGCTATTAATTGGAATTTCCGCTATGGCGGAAAATCCTTTTTTATTATTTGAGAATTATAAAAAAGCAGGAATTAAACAATTCACCAAGAACAAGAGTTTAATGCGTTCTAGTTTTGAGGTGAATGTATTGGATAGGCTATACTGGCTTGGGGTCCAAACAATAATGCCGGGTTGGGGCAGGAGAGCCTGGTCCATGATCAGATACTTCGGCACAGCCCGGGATTTTTGGATGGCACCCGAGAGCGAAATATTGTCATACCCGTCTGGTAGCCGTAAGGCCCGTGAAAGACTGGTATTGCGTCGTAATTCGCTGGACCTAGCCAAGGAAGAAGAGAAAATAAAAAGAGCCGGCATAACATATGTAACTATCAAGGATAAAAACTACCCGGAAGACCTAAAATTTATCCACGACCCACCCCCGGCAATTTTTGTACGGGGGAATATTGAAATCAAAGGATACACCATAGCTATTGTAGGTTCTAGAAAGGCAACACCTTATGGGTTAATGGTTGCGGAAACTCTTTCCAGGGATCTGGCTAGGGCCGGCTTAGTGGTGGTAAGTGGATTGGCGCGGGGGGTGGATACTGCCGCTCATCGGGGAACCCTAGCAGTTAATGGAAAAACAATTGCGGTTTTGGGTTGTGGCTTGAATGTTGCTTACCCAAAGGAAAACAGGGGATTGATGGACGACATTGTAGCCAACGGTGGTGCTGTCATTAGTGAGTTCCCACTGGGTAGCAGACCGGAGGCCTGGCACTTTCCCGTACGCAACCGGGTAATTAGCGGCCTTTCCAAGGGCGTGCTTGTTGTAGAGGCGAAAAAAAGAAGCGGGGCGCTTATAACAGCTGATCAGGCACTTGAACAGGGAAAGGACGTCTTGGCGGTTCCCGGTAGTGTACACAGTGCATTAAGCCAGGGGCCACACAGGCTAATTAAAGAAGGCGCAAAATTAGTTGAGAATGCGGGGGATGTTATGGAGGAGATTTGTGGTTGCGGTTTGTTTGATGATGTAGGGAATAATAAGGGAATGATAGGTTTAAACAGTGAGGAGGAAAAAATATATCAGGCCATGACCGGGGAACCGATAACCCTTGATGAGATAACCAGGCTAACGGAGATACCTTTGCAAAAGGTCATGTCGGCCTTGATGTTTTTGGAGATGAAAAAACTAGTTAAAAAATTCCCCGGCGGTAAGTACGCGGCTTTTAAAAGTTAAATGGGAGGGTAATTTTTGTCAAAGTCACTTGTAATTGTTGAATCGCCGGCTAAGGCGAAAAATATCAAGAAGATATTGGGCCAACGATATAATGTCATTGCTTCCATGGGTCACGTTCGTGATTTGCCCAAAAGTCAGTTTGGCGTTGATCTCGAAAATAATTTTGAACCCAAGTACATTACGGTCAGGGGTAAGGGGCCGGTCATTAAGGAATTAAGAAGTGCGGCCAAAAAATCAAAAAAAGTCTTTCTTGCCTCAGACCCCGATAGGGAAGGGGAGGCCATCGCATGGCACTTGCAGGAACTGTTAAAATTAAATGGGGAGCAGAAATGCCGTATCGAGTTTAACGAGATCACAAAAAGTGCCATTAGGGAGGCGGTTAAAAAACCCCGTGCCATTGATTATGACCGTGTCAATGCACAGCAGGCCAGGAGGATTTTGGATCGCATAGTAGGCTACAAACTCAGCCCTTTGTTGTGGCGCAAAGTTAAAAAAGGGCTTTCCGCGGGCCGGGTTCAATCTGTGGCTGTTAGAATAATATGTGAAAGGGAAGAGGAAATAAAGCAGTTTATTCCGGAGGAATACTGGTCTTTATTTGCACATTTGGCCAAGGGGCGTTCTAAATTCACCGCAAAACTGCACAAAATGCTAAATGAAAAGGCAAGAATAACCAACGCGGTGGAGGTTCAGGAAATAATTGATGCCCTGGATCTTGCAGAATACACAGTGGTTGGGGTAACCAAAAAGGAATTGGTCCGCAGGCCACCGCCGCCCTTTACCACCAGCAGTATGCAGCAGGAAGCCTATAAGAGGCTAAACTTTAATGCTAAAAAGACCATGATGGTTGCCCAGCAGCTATATGAGGGTTTGGAAACGGGAAAGGGTGGCGTGTCGGGGCTGGTGACCTATATCCGGACAGATTCCACACGGATTTCCGCCGCTGCCAGGAAAGAGGCGGAGGAGTACATCAAGGACAGTTATGACAAAAGCTATGTTGGGACCAATGTCTATAGGGGCACATCTAAAGGCAAGGTGCAGGACGCACACGAAGCCATCAGACCAACTTCAATATCAAGGGCTCCTTTGGCTATGAAAAAACACCTCACGCGGGACCAATACAGGCTCTATAGCTTGATATGGACACGTTTTTTGGCTAGTCAGATGAGTGCTGCGATCTATGATACAACCAGTGTGGATATAGGTGCCGGGGACTACATTTTCCGAGCCACCGGTTCGGTACTGAGATTTCCGGGATTTAAAAAGGTATATTCCAATACCAATGACAAGGAAGATAGGGAAAAAGTATTGCCGGACCTCAAGGAAGGCGATACTCTTAAACTCAAGGAACTCGAACCCAAGCAACATTTCACCCAGCCTCCGCCACGTTATTCCGACGCCACCCTGATTAAGATATTGGAGGAAAAAGGAATCGGAAGACCGAGTACCTATGCCCCCACAATTGAGACCATTCTCAGGCGGGGCTACGTTGCCAGGGAGAAGAAACAGTTTCACCCAACGGAACTGGGTTTCATTGTGGTGGATATGTTGAAAAACTATTTTAAGGAAATAATTGATGCCGAATTTACCGCCGATCTGGAGAAAAAGCTAGACAGTATCGAAGACGGTGACGTCGAATGGGTTGACGTGTTAAGCGAGTTCTACGAACCCTTTAAAAACACCTTGGAAATAGCCGAAAAAGAAATTGGCAAAATTAAGATTGCCGATGAGGTAACCGATGAAGTATGTGAAAAATGTGGCCGCAATCTAGTTATTAAGATGGGGAGGTATGGTAAGTTTCTAGCTTGCCCGGGTTTTCCGGAATGCACTTATACAAAACCCTTCCTAGAACCCATTTGCGTGAAATGTCCCAACTGCGGGGGCGAACTTGTCGCCAGAAGAAGCCGCAAAGGAAGGTTGTTTTATGGGTGTGCCGGGTATCCCGATTGCAAGTTTGTACTTTGGGACCGCCCCACGAAGGAAAAGTGTCCGGAGTGCGGTGGCCTAATGACCGAAAAAAGTAGCAAAAGCAAAACCACCCTCTGCTGTATCAATGAGGAATGTGGATATAAGAAGACCCGCGCTACCTAAAGGTAACTGTTTCGGCAAGATATAGCGGAATGGGCTCGCCACCCTCGGCTACCCTCAAAACTCGCATATAAATATGCTCAAACATTTCGGGTAGTAATCCTCGGGTTAGCTCGCCCCTTTGACCAAGGCCTCAAATGTTACCTTCCGGTAGCGTGCGGGTCTTTGGAGGTGGAGGTTGACCCGCGCTACCTAAAGGTAACTGTTTCGGCAAGATATAGCGGAATGGGCTCGC